>JAPLLM010000043.1:4597-5722 GCA_026387555.1 Candidatus Omnitrophota bacterium
AACATAATCAAGGCTGTCTGCGATAATAGTGTTGATCATGGTAATAGCGGTCGAGATGTTCTGCGATGATCCGACTGCCCGGAACTCAAACTTATTGCCGGTGAAGGCAAAAGGCGAAGTGCGGTTCCTATCGGTCATATCCTTGTTGAATTTAGGCAGATGCCCTATACCCAAATCAATTATGTCATGCTTGGAGACTTTATTTTTAACGCCCTTTTCAATCATATCCAGAATCTTGGATAACTGATCCCCTAAAAACACGCTGATGATCGCCGGAGGAGCCTCGTTTGCGCCTAAGCGGTGTTCATTGCCCGCCATAGCCACGCTTGCGCGCAGCAAATCGGCGTGCAGATATACCGCCCTTAAAACCGCGGCAAGGACAGCTAAGAATTGCAAGTTATCTTCGGGAGTCTCACCCGGATTTAAAAGATTATTCCCTTTATCATCAGAGAGCGACCAGTTCAAATGCTTTCCGCTTCCGTTGATGCCGGCAAAAGGCTTTTCATGTAAAAGGCAGACCAGATTATGCCTTAAAGCCACCTTCTTCATCAATTCCATCAGAAGCTGATTGTGGTCAGCAGCGATATTCGAACCCTCAAAGATAGGCGCAAATTCGTATTGATGGGGTGCAACTTCATTGTGTCTAGTCATTACCGGAATTGCCAGTTTATAAGCTTCCTCGGCAACCTCAAACATAAAATTAACCACGCGTTCTTTTATGGTCCCGAAATACTGGTCTTCCAGCTGCTGGCCCTTAGGAGAAGGAGCTCCCACTAAAGTGCGTCCGGATAAAAGTAAATCCTGGCGCAAATTGTAATAGTTCTTATCAATGAGAAAATATTCCTGCTCCGGACCGCAAGTCGAAAATACCTTTTTAATATCCTTATGCCCAAAGAGGCTTAAAAGATTCTTTGCCGACCTGCTCAAAGCCTCATCAGAACGTAAAAGCGGGAGTTTCTTATCCAGCGCCTCGCCGTGATAAGAGATGAATATTGTTGGGATACAAAGAGTCTTACCTAATGCACTTTCAATGATAAACGCCGGGCTTGAAGGGTCCCATGCGGTATAGCCGCGGGCCTCGAAGGTAGCGCGTATGCCGCCGGAAGGAAAACTCGAAGCATCAGG
>JAPLLM010000031.1 GCA_026387555.1 Candidatus Omnitrophota bacterium
AAATCCAGGAGCGTAAGGATAAAATAGTGCAGTTATTGCGTTCAGGGATGCAGGCAAAATTAAAAGATATTGACCTGCTGACAGGCACTGCCAGCATAATTTCGCATGATAAAATCAGAGTTGGTAACCAAGATATAGAAACCAGGAATATCCTTATTGCTACGGGTTCACGGCCGTTTGAACTGCCTCAACTGAAGTTTGACGGAAAAAAAATAATCTCTAGTAACGAGGCGCTAAACTTAAAAGAGGTTCCGGTAAAGCTCTTGATTGTAGGAGGAGGGGTCATTGGCTGCGAATTTGCCAGCCTTTACTCTAACCTCGGCTCGCAAGTGACAATCGCTGAAAAGATGCCGCAACTCCTGCCGGGAATTGATAGCGAAATAGCCAAGAAAATAGAGATCATATTTAAAAAGAAGAAGATCGCGGTCAATACCAATATTGACGCCTCAACCTTGAAACAATCGGACTTTGATCTGATTTTGGTCTGCGTTGGCCGTTCGCCGAACAACGAATCGCTTAACTTGCAAAATATCGGCTTAAAATTAGACAAAGGTAAGATCATTGTCGATGGATATCTGCGAACTAATATTCCTAATATATTTGCCGCCGGAGACTGTACGGGTAAGTTTATGCTCGCGCATTATGCCGCTTATCAGGGAGAAATCGTCGCAGAAAATATCGCTAACCCCCAATCCCTTAAAAAAGCCGATAACGCGGTCGTACCCAGTTGTATATTCAGCGATCCCGAGATTGCCAGCGTGGGAGTAAACGAAGAGGAGGCTAGAAATAAAGGAATCAAGGTTTCGGTCAAAAAATTTGATTTTCTCGCTTCGGGTATGGCGCGCATAATCGACGAGGCCGAAGGCTTCATCAAAACTGTCTGCGAGTCTAAGACCGGGCGTGTAATAGGCGCCTCTATAATCGGGTCTAAGGCCACTGAATTGATCTCGGTTTTTGGCTTGGCTATCTCTAATAATCTTACTGCTGAACAGGTAAAGCACACTATCTTCGCCCACCCCAGTTTATCCGAATCTATCCGCGAGTCACTCTAAAATTTATGAAATTCCAGATTTTTGATTTAGGGTTAATAGGTTTCCGTCCGGCTTGGGAATTTCAAAAGCAGTTATTCGACCGGGTAAAGAACGGTAAGATTAACCACGGCCTGATCATATGCCGCCATAAATCCGTGATCACCTTAGGCCGTAACGCGTCCCGCAAGAATATCCTTGTCACGGAGGAAGAACTAAAAAAGAGAGGAATAGATTTATTTGAAATTGAGCGCGGGGGCGATGTCACTTACCACGGCCCGGGACAACTTACTGTTTATCCGGTATTTAATCTGGATAAGATAAAAAAAGATATACACTTGTTCCTACGTAATCTTGAAGGCAGGATAAGTGCAGCACTGAATATCTTAGAGATACCTGCTGTAACCCGGAAAAATCTTACCGGTGTCTGGGTTAATGATAAAAAAATCGCCTCTATCGGCATAGCGGTCAAGAACTGGATAACCTTCCACGGCTTTACTTTAAACGTAAAATCAGATGACCTTAAGAATTTTTCCTTGATTCGACCCTGCGGTATGGATATAATGATGACATCAGTGGAAGGTGAGTTGGGTAAAGAGGTGAATTTTAAACGCGTAAAAGAATTGCTTATTAAGGAGATGCAAAAATGGCCAAAGTAGTTCTTCCGGAATTAGGAGAGAATGTCACAAAAGCCACGGTTTCTTATTGGTACTTTCAACCCGGTGAAAAGGTCGAAGAGAAGGCTGACCTCGTTGAACTGTCCACTGACAAGGCTACCTTTAATTTACCCAGTCCTTGCAATGGTACTCTTTCAGAGGTCTTTTTTCAGGAGGGTGATTCTGTAAATATCGGAGAGGTGCTGGCAGTAATCGAAGAAAATTAAGCAGTAGTAAATGTAGTCTCGACGGAGATTTGGGCGCACAGATTAGCTGTGTGCCTTTTTTTGCCTCACTCTCTCTAATAATCCTTGACAAACTATGGTTTTCTTTGTATACATATGATTATCGTAAATATGCTAAAAGAGGTGGTGATATGCCAAAGGATAAAGAGATTTTAACTGCCAAACAAGTAGCTGAATATCTCAGTATCCATCCTCTCACCGTCCACAGATATGCCCGCGAAGGCAAAATTCCTGCCTTTAAGATCGGGACTGACTGGCGGTTCCATAAGAAATACATTGAGAGATGGATTAGAGAAAAATCCGGCTACCACAGTGAAGGCAAAGACAAAAAAGACCTGCTTTAATCGGACTTAGCGCCTATGAAAACTTTTGCCTACATAGTCAGCCCACTGACTATGAAACAGCTTAAAAACTACATACCGTTAGCGCGCCTCTTACCGGATTTTCTGGTCAATCCGTTTTTAAAGGACTGCGCGCCTTTCAAATCTGCCTGCTTTAAGAAAATCAAATCAATCCAGGAACAGGAAATCAACGGATTTACCGTTGTCTGCCCGATATTAACCCGCCGCTTAGGAGACGATTCCGAATTAAATACTATTATTGAAGCCGCGCGCTTGAGCCAGAGGTATGGAGCGGAAATAATAGGTTTAAGCGGCTATGCTGCGGCATTAGCGGACAAAAAATATTTTACCGTAACAAAAAAAATAGACTTACCGGTTACTTC
>JAPLLM010000095.1 GCA_026387555.1 Candidatus Omnitrophota bacterium
AAGGTCAAGGCTAGCCTGCGCAATAGGATCTTTGGCTTTGGCCGCGATAAAAACGCTTTTTAAATCTACGTTCTCGATATTGCTCGCGGTAAGCCTGAAGAATTTAGCCGCGCCTTCTTTATCTTTATTAAACCGCGCCTTTACGTCATCGACGATACCGAGGTCGACCTCCCAGCGCTTGATAAAACAGGAATTCCCCATCTCGCAGTTAAAACTATCCTGTTCTTTAAAATTATAGACCGATATTTCTCCGGCGTAACCTTGCGAACCGCGGTAAACTTCGCCGTTTAGCATAAGGCCGAGGCCCACGCCCGAAAATAAATATATTACGTTTTTATAACCCTTTTCCAGGTCCAGCCAGTGTTCGCCGAAACAGGCGGCGGTAGCGTCGTTTTCAATGAGCGTAGGGAGATTAAATTCTTTCTCCATCAAACTCTTCAACGGAACATCGACGGAAGCGTAGGTATAGTAATGGTCCATCTTCTGCGGCCAATGGACCGAACCGTTATCTTTATTGATAAGCCCCGCCACTCCCACTCCGATGCCTTTGATATTCGAGGCGTGCTCTTTGGAGCGGCGTAAGATCTCACGGACTATTTCAAGAAGGCATTCGGAGATTTCTTTGACTGAAGCCTTGGGCCGGGCGATCTGGGTCTTGGTAACAATGTTCCCTTTCAGGTCTACGAGCAGGCCGACCATATTCATAAGGTTCAAACCCACCCCTACTACAAAACCAGCCTGCGGATTTAAATCTAAAAGTACCGGCCTTCTCCCGCCCTCGGAAACATCAAACTCTTTTTCGTGGACTAAATTACGTTTCAGGAACTCGTCTATATAATTAGAGATGGTGACGACATTTATCCCCATCTCTTTGGAAATATCCGGCCGGGAAATCGGCCCGCTTCTTCTTAAAATCTCTAAAATATCGGCGTTGCGCCTTTCCTTTTCCGAGAGTTCTTCTTTCTGGAAATCTAAACCCTTCATAGGACGCTAAATGGCTTTCCCCGTGGCTTTAATAAGTAATTTATTAAATTATTTATACTACTAAAACCGATATAAGTCAAGTGATTTTAAGAAGTAATGACAAGAGTGATCCGGAAGGTTAATCTATGTCTGCGAAGTCCAACGCCCGGTCAAGAGTCCCGCTGGGAGCAAGCACTACCAGGAAAATAACCTTGGAACCGGTATCTTTATACGTAGTAGGGAAGCTGGATTGGGCGCTCTGGGGGGTTGCAGACCCTAAATCTCCGGACCAGAGGTATTGCAGTTCCACCTGCATGCACCCGCTGGCCCCGGATAATGCGTTAGAGCCCACTGTTATCTCGGAATTCACTGCCGCATTATAGGGATTCAGGGTCAAAGATGTGCGGGACATGTCAAATTGAGAGTTCTCTTCTTTCAGGGAATCGTCCAGAAAGTTCAATAAGTTATTTTCGAGCGCTTTCCCGCCCTCGATCTCCTTTAATCTGACTTTGACTATAGCCTGCGTCTCGGAAAAATTGTTTTGCGCCTTTTCCAACAGTTTATTGTAATAAGCCTTGGCCTTAGGGTAATCTTTCCCCCACTGGCTCAATAAACCCAACTGATAGAGGCTGGATATACTTTGCGCCGAGGCATTTCCCTTTTCAGCTAATTTCACAAAATAACCTGCGCCCTTATCCTTGTCCCGCAATATATAGGTAGAGATAACCCCTGCCTTGAATGCCGCTCGGTCAGCATACTTGCTCTCCGGAAAACGGCTGATAAGATTGGAATAAACATCCCCGGCCTTCGTCCACTCCTTGGATTTCTCTAAGTTGAAGGCGCGCAAGTAGATTTGCTCCTCGTTTAAGGCCTCATTGCCGCCGAACGATTCCGCTTTAGCAAATATCTTTTCGGCATAAACCATATCCTTCTGGCCTTCTGTTTTATAACTAAACATCGAAGCGATCTCCGTAAGCTCCGGCATAACCTTTTCCTTGGGGAGGGATTTTATGGCTTTCTCTATATAAGAATCAAATATGCTCTCTGCTAAATCCAGGTTTCCTTCTTTATAGAAATCCCGGGCTATCTGTTTAAGCTCGTCTGATTTTATATCCGCGGTAGTCAATTTATCCACATACATCCGGTAGAGCTCCTTGGACTTTCCTTTTTCACCGTAGGAAGAGATCTTATCCGCGACTTCCTTAATCAGTGCAGGGTCATCGCTGCTTTTAGCGTACTCGGTTACGGCATTGATCAAACCGGTGAGCGTTTCCTGGTCAAGATCATCCTGCTGCTCGCGATGGAACTGCCAAAGGAGCATATGCGATTTGATACTCGTAGAATCCTTAGGGGTTGTCCCATCTATGGCCTTCTTAAGATTTTCCACGATCTGGTCGCGATAGTTATTCCCCTGGGCAAAATACTCATCCCACCCCTGCGATTCCTCCAAATATTTGAGCTGATTAAACCGGGCAAGTGCGGCATTATAATTAAGTACCGGACAGGCATCGTTTTTCTGCTTTAACAGGGAACTTACGAAATCGAAATACTCGTTAAATTTATGGTCTTTAAAATAGGCGGAAGAAGATTCTTCCAGCGCGGGATAGATAGAGCTATCGCATTTAGAATCCATTATCTTTTTACTTAAATCCACAAGGTTGGCTTCTGCGGCAAAACAGCAAATCCAAAATCCAAAAATCAAAATGCAAAATGACAGACTAAATTTCAAATTCCTTTTCATTTCTTGCCTCTCTTCTTTGGCGTTAAATTCGGGTTCTTCCAGAATTCCTTTATCACATAATATGCCTTACGCGGGATGCGTTTATTTATGCCGTTTTCCAATTGTTCCGAAAGGGCCACTATACCGAACCACTCCTCATTCATGTTCTTCCCGCCTTCAACCCTTATATCGTAATAGTAATTTCCGTTAGTCCATCCGCCTTCGGTATCATGCGTCTTCCAGGCATCGGAGTCATTCGGTTCATGCTTCCACCATTCATCGCTCCACTCAAAAATCGTACCTCCCAAACAGTTCCCTTCTCCGGCCTTCTTAACCGCAAGATTATCATATATCTGGCGCCACTGCGACTCTAAAAAGAACGCCTGCATATTCTGGTCTTCTCTCTTGGCGAATACATCATAGGCGTCGGCGCCGAACTCGGCGAAGAATATCGGGCGGTCATAAGTCATCTTAAGAGACCGAAAAAGATTCCCGAATGTCTTTCCTCTATATATTATGCAAGCAACCAGGTCCATATCCGGCGCGTAATCCTTGGCGAATTCCAAACCTACCAATTCGCCGTTACCGAGGGCTACCGGATGATCCGGGTCTATGTTATGAATTTCTTTGGCGATATCGTTGACAAAAGAATAATAGATCTTAGCCTTCATGGCTTTCTGCTTCTGCGGGTTAGGCTCTTTGTCTATCTCGTCGCTTGACCACGGATTAACGCGGCCCAAACAGGAATAATTATTTTCATTACCCAAAACCCAGAAAAGGATACCTGGTTCGTCCTTGAGCTCTTTGACCATATTCAGGACGTTATTCTTTACCTTGTCTTGAAAGGCTTTATCACCGTAAAACGGACAGGGGTATTCCCAGAAACCCAACCAGTCCCCCAAAATCGTTCGGATGCCGTATTTTTCATAGAGGTCCCTTATTACCGTCTTGACTTCGTTTATATCCTCGTGGGACTGATAGAGCCTTATAGTATTTACCCCCATCTCGCGCATCAATTTACCGTCGACCAGCCAAGGCTTGTTAGTATCCGACCACCAGTCATATTCGTGGCTCTGGCCTATCGGGATGGGGTTGTAACAGACGCCTTTTATGACGTACGGCTTGCCGCTGACAATAAGCTGATAGCGGCTATCTTGTAATTTTTTTATGAAGACTTTCTTCTTCGGTGTAGAGCTCATCCCCATAAGCAGAATGAAAACAAAAAAACCGCAAGCCGCAAGTAAAGAAAACTTGCGGCCTGCAGTTTTAGTTTTGATATTATTATTCGTACTTGATCTCATCCAGATTGAAAGTTACGCCGTCAGGATTATTGTCAAGATTGGCTGTCCAGCAGAAACCACCGATAATATAGGACATATCCTTGCCCTTAAGATCAATGGTGTACTGGGTCCAATCCTTGTTCAGGATGACCGGCCCGATAGTTGCGCTATCGGTATCGGAAAACTCACCCATGATGCCGCCGACCTTAAACTCTTCTATGCGTTCGCCGCCCTTGGCGCCGCGCGCCCAGAAAGTAAGTTTAGTGGCCTTGGAAAGATCATATCCGGCATCAATGCTCCCCCAGTTATACGGA
>JAPLLM010000067.1:0-2360 GCA_026387555.1 Candidatus Omnitrophota bacterium
TGATGTCGCCCATACTCGTATTTACCGCGGAGGAGGCCTGGCAGTATATTCCGAAACAGAAAAGAGATTCCTCCGTCGCCAGCGTCCACCTTTTGGAGTGGCCGGAACTTAATAAAGAGTATAAAGAAGGGCCCCTTCAAGCGGTTATTGATCTGATACCACAGGCGGCTAAGGTTTTGGAGGAATTGCGCGCAAGCGGCGCTATAGGCAGTTCTTTCGACGCCAAAATAAATCTATTGACAAAAGACCCCGAGAGGTATACATTTTTAACAAGCTTGAAAACAGAACTCTGCGAGATTTTCAAGGTTTCTCAAGTCGAAGTCAAAAATGAGGGCTCTGCGGAGGTTGCGATAAGCGCCCTTAAGGCAGACGGCGATAAATGCGTGCGCTGCTGGAACTATTTTCCGGTCCTCGGGTCGGATGCCTCGCATCCCGGCCTCTGCGATAACTGTTTGAAGGCAATAGGGGGTTAAACATACATGAAAAATAAACTAAGTAAAAAAGAGCTGGGCGAATTCAAGAAGCTCGTCTTAAAGAGAAAAGAAGAGATACTCGACGATATAAAGCATATTTCGGATGATACCTTAAAAAAATCGCAGAAAGAGGCCTCCGGAGACATATCAGGGTATACCTACCATATGGCGGATGTTGCTACAGACTCCTACGACCGCGAATTTTCACTGGGGTTGGCTTCGAATGAGCGTAAATTTATCTATGAATTGGACGACGCGCTAAAAAGGATCGAAGAAGGAACATTCGGAGTCTGCGAAGACTGCAAAGCCCTTATTGCCAAAAACCGGTTAAAGGCCGTACCTCACGCGCGCCTCTGCGTCAAGTGCCAGGAGAAGAAGGAGAAGAAATAACTCTTTCTTTTTCGCGATGATCTTGATCATCGTTTTTGTTATCCTTTCCTTAGACCAATTAAGCAAATACATAATCTTACATAATCTGCAACTCGGCCAGTCTATCCCGGTTGTAAAAGGGATTTTTTATCTTACCCTGGTGCAGAACCGGGGCGCGGCTTTTGGTGTCCTAAAGAACCAGTTGCCGGTATTTATTATCACCGCGCTTGTAGCGATATTTTTAATAATATCGGCGCTTAAGAATAAACGATATAAAGCGATATACGCATTTGCCTTGGCTTTGATAATGTCCGGGGCCATAGGAAATCTTATTGACCGGATCTTTTTAGGTTATGTGGTTGATTTTCTGGATTTTCGCGTCTGGCCCGTCTTTAATGTCGCGGATAGCGCTATAACTATGGGAGCGGTAATATTGGGTTGGTCCGTACTGTTTGAAAAAAATGTTTCCTGAAATCTGTAAAATAGGCCCGTTCACGATCTACTCCTACGGCTTGATGCTGGTTGCTGCATTTAGCGTGGGGACTTTTTTTGCTGCGAGAGAAGCTAAGAGGCAGGGAATTTCTCCCGAGCTCATTTTTAATCTGACTTTCATTGTTTTTATCTCAGGGATCATCGGCAGCCGCCTATTTTTCGTAGTTGAGAATTTAGATACCTATATAAAGAAGCCGTTGGAGATAATCATGCTTCAGCACGGCGGGCTATCCTGGTTCGGAGGCCTGATCCTCGGTTCAACATCGGGAATCGTTTATTTAAGAATTAAAAAAGCCCCGGTTTTAAAGACCCTTGATATACTCGCGCCGTACATAGCGTTGGCGCAGGCAGTGGGCAGGGTAGGTTGTTTTTTAAACGGTTGCTGCGGCGGAACGATCTTTAACCGTATCCCGGTTCAGCTGGTTTCATCTTTTTTGCTTTTGGTTATATTTATTGTTTTAAGGTTTATGCTTAGAAGGCCACATCTTATCGGCCAGATAATCCTGGCTTATCTTTTGTTTTATTCGGTTAAAAGATTTTCTATCGAGTTTTTCCGCACGGATAACCCCATAATTTGGGCAAATCTTACCCTTTTTCAAATACTTAGCGCGGTACTTTTTCTGTTTTCCGCCGTCTCCCTAACCTTGCTCAAACTAAGAAAGAAATAATATGCAGGAATATAAAATAAAGATCACTCCTGAGCAGTCCGGAAAGCGCCTGGATGTCTGCCTGATGGAATATTTTAACAGGGTAAATTCCGGGCTCTCCCGCACTACATTACAGAAAATTATCCAAGAAGGGGGAGTAAAGTGCGCGGGAGTTATCCTCGATAAGCCGCACCATAAAGTAAGGGCCGCGGAAATCATTGCGGTCGCCGTCGAAGACAGGAAATCGGCTGATCTTAATCCGGAAAACATCCCGTTAGAGGTTGTTTACGAAGATGCGGATCTGGCTGTTGTCAATAAACCCGTGGGTTTGGTGGTGCATCCCGCTCCGGGGAACGCGGAACACACCCTGGTAAACGCG
>JAPLLM010000067.1:2469-2832 GCA_026387555.1 Candidatus Omnitrophota bacterium
CCGGCCGTCCCGGGATCGTGCACCGTTTGGATAAAGAAACCTCCGGTTTGCTGGTTATCGCTAAGAATAATGCCAGCCATTTGAATTTAGCCAGGCAATTTGCGAAACACTCCATTGAGCGCGTTTACGTAGCCATAGTAAAGGGGCGGATGGAATTTGACGAGAATGTCATCGAAGCGCCCATCGCACGGCATCAGTTCAAGAGGAAAAATATGGCGGTAAGTTACGCGGATAATTCCAAGTACGCCAAGACTTATTACCGCGTTTTAAAGCGCGTTAAGGATTTTTCCCGTCTGGAATTAAAGCCCTTTACCGGCAGGACGCATCAGCTGCGCGTGCATGTAAAATTCATCGGCCATCCTA
>JAPLLM010000066.1 GCA_026387555.1 Candidatus Omnitrophota bacterium
AAACACATCTTGGCGTATTCTTCCTGTATGCCGCCCAGTTCAAAAAGAATCCTGCCTCTTTTTATGACCGCCACCCAATGATCCAGGTCACCCTTGCCTTTTCCCATGCGGACTTCTGCCGGTTTTTTGGTGATAGACTTATCCGGAAAAGCCCTGATCCAGAGTTTTCCGCCCTTGTTTAATTGGCGGGCGAGGATTACGCGCACTGCTTCGATCTGGGTATTCTTAAGCCATCCGTTTTCAAGGCACTTCAAACCGTATTCTCCGAAAGCCAAGGTATATCCGGTTGTCGCTAATCCTCTACGCTGGCCTTTCTGCAATTTACGGTATTTTACTCTTTTGGGCATTAACGGCATGGCAATTAACCCCTTCTTCTTTCTTGATTCTGGCCTGCTGCTTGAGCGGCCTGTTGTTCCTGCTCGTTAGCCCGCAGGTCTTTAAGGGAAAGTATATCTCCCTTATAGATCCAGACCTTTACTCCGATTAAACCGTAGGTAGTAAGAGATTCCGAAAAACCATAATCGATATCCGCGCGTAAGGTCTGTAAAGGAACTTTTCCGATTTTATAAGTTTCGGTACGGGACATTTCCGCGCCGTTTAACCGGCCGGCGCAGCAAACCCTGATACCTTTTGCCCCGGCGTTCATGGACTGCTCCATCGCGCGTTTCACTGCCCTGCGAAAAGCTATGCGCTTTTCTAACTGATTAGCGATGTTTTCGGAGACCAATTGAGCGTCAATAGCCGGATTCTTTACTTCATCGATATCTATAGCAACCTCGGTTTTCACCATAGTATTCACGTCTTCGCGCAGCTTCTCGATATCAGCGCCGTGGCGGCCGATGATCAAGCCGGGGCGCGCGGTAAGAATGCGGATCTTAACTTTATCCGCAAGCCTATCGATAGTGATCTTCGAGACTGCTGCCTGCTTGAATTTCTTGCGGATATACTGGCGGATCTTATAATCCTGCAAGACAAATTTCGGGTAAATATTCGCCTTGGCAAACCAGCGCGAATTCCAATCCCTGATAAAACCGAGCCTTAAAGCTAAGGGGTGTACCTTTTGACCCATTATTTTTCTCCCGACTTTAGATCTAACTCTATTTTAATGTGTGCGGTTCTTTTTAATATCGGCTGCGCCCGGCCAAAAGCTGCGGCCTTAAATCTCTTCCAACTGGGGCCCACATTACATATCGCTTTGGAAATGTAAAGCTGGTCGGCGTTAAAACCTTTATGTTTGGCGTTAGCCATGGCTGACCTTAATATCTTGATCAGCAGTTCCTTCGGCCTCTTATTAATATTCAGCAGTATCGCTTCGGCAGCCAGTGCCTCTTTGTTACGGATCAAATCCATGACCTGGCGGACTTTTGTCGGCGATATCCTTAAGAATTTTGATTCAGCTTTAGCGATCATATTATGTCTTTTCCGCCGCCTTTTTGGCTTTTACGCCGCCGTGTTTTCTGAATATGCGGCTAAAAGAAAACTCACCAAGCTTATGCCCTACCATGTTTTCGGTGACGAAAACGGGTACATGCTTCTTACCGTCATATACTGCAAAGGTAAGGCCCACGAATTCAGGGATTATTGTCGAGCGTCTCGACCAGGTCTTGATCGCCTGGCGAATACCGGCGCCGCGCAATTTCTCCACCTTATCCAACAAGCTCTGTTCAACATATGGACCCTTTTTAAGCGAACGCGGCATGATTAATTCCTTCTTTTTGCGATAAATACGTTAGAATACCTATTCGGTTTTCTGGTTTTATAACCTTTTGTAGGTTTACCCCACGGTGTTACCGGGTGCGGGTTACCCTGTCCGGATTTTCCTTCGCCGCCGCCGTGCGGATGATCGACGGGATTCATTGCCAAGCCTCTCACTGTCGGTTTTATCCCCAGCCAGCGGGTGCGGCCTGCTTTACCTAAACGTATCGCTTCATGTTCAATATTGCTTACCTGGCCGATAGTAGCATGGCAGTCAAGGTTAATAAGCCTTATTTCGCCCGAAGGAAGCCTCACATGGGCAATGTCGCCTTCCTTAGCCATGATCTGGGCGCTGGAGCCGGCGCTTCTTACGATCTGGCCGCCCTTGCCTTTGAATAATTCTATATTGTGGATGAGAGTTCCCGATGGGATGTGCCTTATCAACAGACAGTTTCCGTTTTTGATTTCCGAGTCTTTCTGATTGGATGAAATCAGTGTGTCTCCGACACCGACACCCGTCGGGGCGATGATATAACGTTTAGTTTTATCGGGGTATTCAAGAAGTGCGATGCGCGATGAACGGTTAGGATCATACTCGATAGCCAGGACCTTTGCCGGGGTATCCAGGATATCGCGCTTGAAATCAATGACCCTAAGCATCCTTTTATGCCCGCCGCCGATGTGGCGCACAGTGATGCGGCCGTAAGAGTTTCTTCCGCCGCTCCTCTTTAAAGGACGCAATAGCGATTTTTCCGGCTTACCCTTAGTGATCTCGGCGAAATCAGCCGAAACCGTATGCCTGTTTGACTGTGTTGTAGGTTTAAATGATTTTACGCCCATTTTAAATTGACTCTATCTTTTGGCCGGCCTTTAAAGTGACTATCGCCTTCTTTAAATCCGGAGTTCTTCCTAATTCGCGCCTTACCCTTTTTAATTTTCCCTGTGAAACAAAGGTGTTTACGTCTTTTACTTTTACTTTATAGGCCTGCTCCACTGCGTACTTCACCTGGATCTTATTTGCCGCAGGATTAACCAAAAATAAATATTTCCCGTCCGGCTCCCTAAGAGTCGACTTTTCGGTACGGATCAGCGCTTTAATTATAGTACTCGGATCTATCATTATTTAAACCTCTTTACGATATCGGACAGGCCGTCTTTGGTAACCACGATCTTTTTATGCGTGATCACTTCGTATGCGTTCGTATCCTTGGCAAAACCTACGTTTAAGAAATCTATGTTCCGTAAAGCCAATCTCAAGCCTTTATCAGGCTTATCTAATAACAGAAGGATCCCGTCTGTTTTCTTGTTTTTTTTGTTAGTCAGTTTCAAATTAGAAAAAACCTTGAGCGCATCTTTAGTTTTGGATGAATCCAATTTTATACCATCAAGGATAAGCAGATTGTTCTCTTTCACCTTCTCATTAAGCCCTGACTTTAACGCGACCAATTTTATTTTGTTGGGTAGTTCATAAGAAAAATCTCTGGGGTGAGGCCCGAAGACTACACCTCCGTGCTTCCACAAAGGCGAACGCGTCGATCCGACTCTTGCTCTACCCGTCCCTTTCTGTTTCCAGGGTTTTTTACCGCCGCCGGATACTTCGCCGCGGGTTTTCGTTGAAGCCAGGCCTTTGCGCTGATTAGC
>JAPLLM010000092.1:0-8100 GCA_026387555.1 Candidatus Omnitrophota bacterium
TTTCTGCATCCGGTAATTCCTACGGATCATTTGAGTACTGAAGACTTAGGCCGCCTGGGTTCATGGTGCATGCGGGAGTTTTTCTCTAAGCCCGGGCGCATCAACCGGATCATGGAGAGCGATTTTGATCCGCTGGCCAAGCTTTGTTTTAAGGACGTCATGGACGGAATAAATAAATGGGAAGCAGCTGCGACAAAAGGCGAGGTTCAGATATGAAAGATAAAATTAAAGTAGCTTTGGTAAAATTATTAAGAGTCAAGCCGGAAGAGCTTAAAGACGATGTTTCCTTACAGGATTCTATAGGCGTGGACTCGACGGAAATGGTGGAGACTGTGATTACTTTAAGCAAGGAGTTTAATGTTAAGTTAAGCCCTAAAGATATCACCAAGTTTTCCACTATCAGCGATATCGCTAAAGTGATTCAATCTAAACTGGGCCAATGAAAATAATCGACATAAGCCTTCCTATCGACGAGAAGGCCTTTGAGGTGCATAAGGTCGATATCGAGCGTATCTCCCATAAAGCCGGTGTGGAGAAATTTAACCGCGTGATTATGGGTAAGACCTTGCTCGGTAAGTTAAAATATGCGCTTGGTATACGCATTCTTAAGAAGGAAGACCTTCCGGATGAAGAATTCCTCTCGCTAGA
Source organism: Candidatus Omnitrophota bacterium (assembly GCA_026387555.1). Taxonomy (GTDB): domain Bacteria; phylum Omnitrophota; class Gorgyraeia; order Gygaellales; family Profunditerraquicolaceae; genus JAPLLM01. The sequence goes on from JAPLLM010000092.1 coordinate 649, forward strand.
AGTAGTGCATGCCCCTGTGCATGTAGGGACTCACCTAGACTACTCTTTTCATTATGGCTCAAAGTCGGAAAACAGGCCATCGAAGACCGCGGAAGAGATTCCTTTGGATTGGTGTTATAACGATGGCGTAAAACTGGATATGACCCACAAAAAGCCCGCGGAAACCATCGGCCCGCAGGACATAGAAGAGGCATTAAAGAAGATTAAATACACCATTAAGCCGAATGATATAGTCTTGATCCAGACCGGGGCGGATAAATTGCACGGCTCACCTAAATATTTTACGGATTATCCAGGCATAGACCCTTTGGCCATAGATTATCTTCTTAACCGCGGGGTAAAGATCTTCGGTACAGATACTATGGGTATCGACCGGCCATACCGTTTTATGTTAAAAGAGTTTTTAGAGAAAAAGGATATAAAATATTTATACCCGGCGCATTTTTACGGCAGAAAACGCGAGTTTATCCACATAGAGCGCCTCGCAAATCTGGAGAATTTGCCGGATTTCGGTTTTAAGGTCATCTGTTTTCCGATTAAGATCAAACGCACGGGCGCCGCTTGGGCGCGAGTAGTCGCAATAATGTAAATTTTGCGGGTGACTGCCGAGACGAGGCCCCTGCCGCGCGCAGCGTTAAGCGAGCACGGCGGGGTGGATCGGCAGGCAGGACCCGCAAAATAAGGAGGATAGTATGGGACACACTTGCAATTCGATCATAATTAACGCGCCTTACGAAAAGGTGTTTGATATCTCTAACGATATACCGCGCTGGACAGAATTGTTCGGTGGGGAATATCAGAAAGCGGAAGTAGTAGAAAAAAAGGATAATAAGATAACTTTCCGTCTGACTGATGACGAAGGCAAATCCTGGGTCTCCTGGCGGCTGCTCTTCAAAGATAAATATTTCACTTACGCCGAAAGACAAGAGCCAAAGTTTCCTTTCAAGTATATGAAAATTGTCTGGCTTTATACGCTTAAGCCGGAAGGGGTGGCTTTGGCTAAAGGAGGCCAAACCACGGACTTCTGTCCTGTGGAGTTAGTTTGGATCCAGCATTTTGAGATGGACGAGAAGGCAAAATTTAACGACGAGCAGGTCGAGGGTTTTATCAATAAACACTCCAAGGATAACTTGAAGATTTTTAAAGACTCTATCGAAAAAGCAGCGAACAAGTAAGAAAGGATAGTGCCATGGAATTAAAAGGAAAAGTTGCCATTGTCACCGGAGCAAGCCGCGGAATAGGTAAGGCTTTGGCTTCTACCGCAGCAAGTTTAGGGATAAACCTAGCTATTGCCGCGCGCCAGATCGGACCCTTAAAAGAAACCGCTGACGAGATCGCTAAAAAGTATAAAGTGGAAGTACTCCCGGTGGAGTGTGATGTGACAAAGTTAGAGGACCTTGAGAACCTGGTTAATAAGACTAAGGAAAAATACGGCCGTATCGATATATTAATCAATAATGCCGGCGTTTCTTCCCAGTATCCTTTTCAGGATCAGCCCATAGAGGATTTCGAGAAATTAGCGCACACAAATTACTTAGGTTATGTGCGCTTAATCCGCCTAGTGATCAACGATATGATCAAACAGAAGAGTGGGGCGATCATTAATATGGTCTCCGGTTCTACGCTTTGCGACCCTCTTCCGCGTACCTTTATAGTTTATAGCTCGTTAAAAGTTGGGCTGCGCGCGTTCTTAAAAGGTCTCTTCTGGGAGTTACGCGACTATGGGATTAAAGTAACATCATTGCTACCCGGAGTCACTGATACCGACCTTACGGGAAAACTGAAGAATGTTACGGAAGACTCATCGCGCCTGATGACTACGGAAGCGATTGAAAACGCGCTAAAGTTTGCCCTGACTGTTCCGGCTAATGTCTGCCCGTTGGAAATAGCCATTATAAACCAGCAGACGCCGTGGGTAGCACCCGTAATACCATTTAAGCAACAGCACCCGGGGAAATAAAATGCACAAACAGGATATTAAAAATCTTAAAAGGCGCTATCTGGTCTGGTTTTATAAGACTACCAAGGAGGCCTTGGATAAGATAGAGCGCAAGTTCACCCAGGTAGAAGTGGATAAGTTTATTTTAAAAGAACTTAAAAAGCAGAATAAGGCCAAGGGGACAGAAAAGTTGCTCGCCGGTTTTGAGGCCTATATGCTGGAAAAAGAGATGGATGGGTTTGTCTTAAAATACGACGGCAAACAAATAAGGCCGGAATATACTTTTCTGGTCATGAAATTGCAGGCTGTTGAGAAGGCGATACAAAAAGAATTGGGCAATAAGGCCCTGGATAAAATAAAAGTGCTCTATGAAAGAGAGATGACCGAGCGCATTTTAAAGAGCACGGAGCATTGATGATAATCGACAGCCACAGCCACTGGCTCCCGGATGAGATTATAAGCAATGCCCATTTTTTCCATAAGGGTTGGGGAGATATCGAGGCCCAGGCCCGGATCATGGATGAGGCGGGAATTAGCAAAGCGGTTTTAACGTATCCTACCTCGGATGCGCATTTGAAATTAGGGAGCCTTAAGGAAGTAGCCCGGATTTATAACGACAACGTCTCTAAGATTATTAAGCGCTATCCTAAAAGATTTATCGGGGCTGCGGTCTTACCGGTCGATGAGCCTGAAAATATGCTGAATGAGCTGAAAAGGGCGCTTGATGAGCTGGGATTTAAAGCGGGTGCAGGATCCCTTGTTGACTCCGGTAATCGAATACGTTTTTGATACCACTATTTGTATCGGCAGGCTTTTAATGGCGGATATCCTGCGCGATTTTTCGCAGGTGAAATTCGTCTTTGCTTATTTTGGCGGGGTTATCCCGTTCTTAACGTACCGTTTTGACGCCACATACCAGATGCTGCGCGGTTTAAATTTTGTCAAAGATTTGAAAAGCAACCCTACGGATTATTTAAAGAATATCTATGTGGATACCAGCGGTGATAAGTCCAAGACTAATTTCCTCGCCGCGCTTGAATTGCTGGGGCCGAAGCATATTTTATGGGGGAGTGACTGGCCGGCGAAAAAAGATGTAGTAAGTTCGATACAGGCAGTGCAGAACCTTGAACTTTCGGAAGAGGATAAAGAAGGGATCTTAGGCGGGAACCTGGAATATATCTTAAAAGGAGTATAAAAATGCAGATGCAGAAAGAAGTACATTTGACAGGCAAGGATTTGACGGCGATGGTGCAGTTGAGGCCGCAGGATGTAGGTAAGTATGCGATTGTGCCCGGCCCGCGCGATAGGCTGGATGCCTTGCTGAAGAAAATCGAGAATCCGGTTAAGAATTTTACCTTTATGGAATACTCTATGTATACCGGTATGCTTGAAGGGATTAAGATTACCGGCATAAACGGCGGGAGGTTTTCCACCGATACTTCGATCACGACAGAGGTAATGTGTAATGCCGGAATCCAGAATATTATCCGTATCGGCACTGCCGGAGCGCTGGATGAAAATATTAAAGTCGGGGATTTATTTGTAGTTGACGAGGTGCTGCGCGGAGACGGGGTTACGCCTTATTACGTGGATAAAAATTTTAAGACCGTAGCCGATAAAAAGATTAGCGATACGCTTTATGAAGTCGCGAAGGGGATGGGGCTGAATGTTCACCGCGGGACTGCCTGGACTACGGATGCGCTTTTACGCGAGACGCGCGAAATAATCGAAGCCAAGCGTAAAGAGGGCGCCAAGGCCGTGGATATGGTCTCTTCAACGATTCTCACCATTGCCCAGACTTACAATATCAAGGCCGGCTCTATTTTAGCCGTAAGCGACAATGTCATTACCGGCGAGATGGGTTTTATGAACCCGCTATATTACATGGCTGAATCGAACCTGATCAAGATCGCCTTAGAGACAGTCAAAAAATTAGAAGGGAAATGATGAAATTTTCTCCGCTATTCTGGCCTATACAATTAAAAGGTAGCACTATTTATATCCTTGACGAAACTCTGCTGCCGCAAAAAGTAAAATATATCAAAGCCAAAAATTATATTGAGGCTTGCTCGGCGATCAAAGAAATGAAGACGCGCGCCGTAGGCCAGGTGATCCTGGTTTTTTATACTTTTTTGCAGGCCTTGAAACAGGGAAAGGATTTAAAAAAAGTAGCGAAAGCGATCAATGGCGCGCGGCCGACTTTACCTTTTAAAGTTTTAACTGACATGGTTTTGGGTTGGCAGCAGAGCGGAGCACCTTTAGAAAAATGTATTTTAGGCTTTCTCGAAACACTTAGAACCAAGCGCATAAAACAGGCGGAAGATGCCGCAAAACTCCTTAAAAATAACGACATTATCCTTACTCACTGTAATGTCAGCGGCTTGATGCCCTTGATTGCGCAATTTGCGGCAGCTCAAAATAAAAGGATCAGTTTTTTTGTTACCGAGACACGTCCGTATTTGCAGGGCGCGCGGTTAACTGCCTGGGAATTAAAAGAAGCTGGGCTTCCCGTCACCCTGATCACGGATAATATGGCAGCGCACGTGATGGCAGAGGGGAAAATAAGTAAAGTTATCGTCGGAGCAGACCATCTGGCGCTTAACGGAGATATTGCTAATAAGATCGGGACTTATCAGATAGCGCTTTTAGCAAAATATTTTAAAATTCCTTTTTACGTGCTCTGCCCTCCGCCTTCAAAAGTCAAAAGCGGAGACGATATAAAAATAGAGATCCGGCCAGAGAAAGAATTGTTGGAATTTCAGGGCAAAAGGCTTGCGCCTATCGGGGTAAAGGGTTATTATCCGGCTTTTGACATCACGCCTAACGCCTTGATCACTAAACATATTTACTTAGAGGTGCGTTAATGCTTGATTTTGAGAAAGAGCTTAAAATCGAGATAATCAAAGTAGGCAAGCGTTTGTATCAGGCAGGGCTTGCCGTGGCCAAGTCCGGCAATTTAAGCTGCCGGCTCGACCGCGAGAATATTCTGATTACCGCAACCGGCACATTCCTGGGCGATTTAAAGGAAGACGATATTGTAAAAGTAGATCTTAATACTAATAAATCAGAGGGCGGTAAAAATCCCAGTTCAGAGCTGCCATTGCATACGTTAGTCTATAAGAATTTTCCAGCTAAGGTGGTTTTGCATTGTCATCCGCCGCTTATAAACGGTTATTTTGCGCTGAATAATTCTCTTAAGGCCCTGACCTTTGAAACCAAGTTTTATTTAGGCGATGTTCCGGTAGTAGCGCAAGAGACTCCGACTGTAACTAACCCCGAAGCTGTAATTAATGCGTTAAAAAGTAATAGCCTCGTAGTTTTAAAGAATCACGGGACTGTGGCTATCGGCGGAAAGTTCGAGGAGGCGTTGAGCCTGACCGAGGCGCTGGAAGAGGCAGTCAGAAGCGCAGCCATTGGCAGGCTTTTTAATAAAGAGGCCTTTGACGAGCTGGAGGGCGCGTTAAAAGAAACCCTTACTAAAGACGCAATTGCCTATCCGATGTTCTCTCGCGAACATATCCAGGGTATAGTAGATTTAGTAAATAAAGACGAATTTATCGCCAGCAAAGGGAGAGAACTTGATCTGACCCTTAAATTGGCGGTTAAGCTCGACGGAACAGACAGGGCTTTTAGATTTAACTTCGAAAAAGGTAAAATCGTGCGTTTAGATAATGATGCTGACGCGCCCTTTGTTATTTCAGGGCCTAAAGAAATCTGGGAGCAGGTGTTTTCAGGTAAACTCGATTCATTTGTCGCTGTCACTCAAGGTAAGATGAAGCTGGATGGACAATTAGGCCAGCTTTCCAAGTGGTACGTGCCTTTTACGCGCCTATTTTCTTTATTCAAGCAGGTAAAATTTAAATGAGCGGTCAGAAAAATAAAATAATCAATCCTTGCGACGGTACGGTTTTAGCCGAGTTGCATCTCGCCTCTTTGGATGAGGCAGGGGAGGCGATTGCCAGAGCCAGAAAGGCTTTTGATCATGGCCCGTGGCCGAGGTTTAGTCTTTCCAAGCGTAGAGAATTCATTCTCAAGATAGGACAGGGCATTCTGGAAAAAGCTGGAGAGCTGGCAGAGCTGGAATCGAAGAACACGGGAAAGCCGATTAAAGAGTCGACCTTTATGGATATCCCGTCCAGCGCCAAGGCTTTTGAATTCATCGCGCAAAATTTTGAAAGATATTTAAACGAGGATGCCCCGAAATTAGAAGCATCTGCCGAAGCGAAATTACTGCGCGAGCCGCTGGGTGTGGTTGTTTTAATCGTCCCCTGGAATTATCCTTTGTTGATCGCCTGTTGGAAAGCAGCTTCCGCATTAGCTGCGGGGAACTCCGTTATCTTGAAACCATCGAGTTTAACCCCGTTGACTGCTTTGGAGCTTGAAAAGATCATCCGCGCTGCCGGACTTCCCGACGGAGTATTCACAGTAATTAACGCCGGCGGAGATGAAGTAGGTAAAGCGTTAGTCTCGGATAAGCGCGTGGATATGGTTTCTTTTACCGGAAGCAATGCCGTAGGAAGAAAGATACTAGAATATTCTTCTCAAAACGTAAAGAAAATCATCATGGAATTGGGAGGCAAATCCGCTTCTATTGTTTTAGCTGACGCGGATATTGAAACTGCGGTCAACGGCTCCCTATGTTCGATATTCTTGAATCAGGGCCAGATGTGCACGGCGATGTCGCGTATTTTTGTGCAGGATAAGATTTATGATAAATTCTTGAACGATTTTGCGGCCAAGGCCCAAAAGATAAGGCTGGGGGATAGTCTCGACCACGAAACCCAGATGGGGCCGTTGATTTCTGACGCGCAGCGCAAAAGAGTCATTGATTTTGTAAGCAAGGCCAAAAAAGAAGGGACAAGGCTCGTCTGCGGGGGGCGCCTCCCCGAAGACGCAAAACTCAAGAAGGGTTTTTTCTTTGAACCTACGGTTTTTGCCGAAGCAAAAAAAGATTCCGTTATTTTTAAGGAAGAGATTTTTGGCCCCGTTGTAATCATCAACAAATTTGCTACGCCGGATGAAGCGGTAGAGTTGGCAAATGCCTCGGATTTTGCCTTAGCCGCCTGCATCTGGAGTAAGGATGAAATAAAAGCCAAAGAATTAGCCAAAAAGATCAACGCCGGAACCATCTGGGTCAATACCTATGGGATGTTTTACAATGAGTTGCCTTTCGGCGGCTTCAAACAGAGCGGCTTCGGCAAAGAATTGAGCAAAGAAGGTTTTCTGGAATACACGCGGCTTAAAAATATTATCTTCGATAAGTCGGAAGACGGAAAACCACTGGTTAACTACTGGTATGGAGGCTAAATGAAAAGATTGTTTTTGATTTTATGCGCCATAATGTTAGCAGTGCCGGCTTACGCGGACATCGTTTTTTACAAGGACGGGACAAAGTCCGTAGGAAGAATAATCAAAGAGAATAAAAGAGTGGTAATCATCAGAGAGATAGATGAGAGCGGGACAAGCTGCGAGACAGAGGCCCCCCAATCGGAAATAGTAAAGATCGTCCGGGA
>JAPLLM010000092.1:8141-16157 GCA_026387555.1 Candidatus Omnitrophota bacterium
GGAGAGCGGAGAGGCCCAGAAGAAGCGGGTAGAAAAGATAAAAGAGGCCCGCAAAATCGAAGGCCCTCCTAAGCCTGCGCCGGTGGTTAAACCAAAACCGCCAAAGCCGACGCCCGCTCCGGCAGTTAAAGCCAAACCGGTAGAAACAAAAAAAACACCTGTCGTTAAAGCCGCCCCCAAGCCTAAGCAGCCGGAAGTCAAGCCGGCAGTATCCCGGCCTATCTTTTTCCCGGTAAAAACCTGTCCCTGCCGCGTATATAAACGCGCGGATAATAATATCTCTATCGATAATATACGCATGGCGAGAAGGGAATTGACTATTATCGTCCCGAGAAGGACTAACTTTGAACAATTGAAGAGTTTATTCAGCTGTGTCGCGGAGAAAGAGCGTTTGGAATACGGAGACCTTGACGCCATATGGATTACGGCTTATGGCGAAGGATCAAGCATGGACGGGCTTCCACTGGCTTACGGGATATGGGCGCCGATTAACGGCTGGGATGATTTCAATCACACAAAAGACAAATCGCTTTATCGATGGGATTATCGCAGGATTACAAAATGAAGGCCAGAGAACTTTTAGATAATCAGGCCAAGAGTATACCACAAAAGAGCGCATTTATATTCAAGGGAGAAGAGGTAAGTTTTGCTCAACTCAAAGAGAGGGTTGAGAAGCTCTGCGCAGGGCTCTCGCAGGCAGGGATTAGAAAAGGGGATAAGGTTGCTCTCTATCTTCCCAATTGGCCGGAATATATTTACAGCTATTTAGCGATATGGTCGCTGGGGGCCATTGCCGTGCCCCTGGATTTTATGCTTACCGAAGATGAGATCATCTCTTGCGTCTCGCACTCGGAAGCAAAAATGCTTATCGTAAAACCAAAGGCAAACTTAAATCTGGCGCAGATCAAACAGAAGTGTCCGAATTTAAGAAATATTGTCACTTGTAAAGATAAGATCGAAGGCGGGACCCTTTTCGATGAACTCATGGGAAAAGGGGTCACCCGCGATTTGAATACGCAAATTGACGAGCGCGATTACGCTATCATTTTTTATACTTCCGGCACTACCGGTAGGCCTAAGGGGGTGCTGATTAATTACCGCCAGCTGGATGCACCGCCCAAATCCATGGATTTCTTCGTCGGAGGGATCAAGTCGGACGATGTGGCTCTTTGCGCGCTCCCCTTTTCGCATTTAGGAGGGTTGATTTATATCCAGAATTGCATAACCCATGGCCTAACCTTTGTTTTGCTGGAGCGTTTTATCCCGCTCGATTTCTTAAAAAACATTGCGGATCATAAAGTGACCTGTTTCTGGATAGTGCCTTCGATGTATTACGCGCTTTTGCAGTTAAAGGAATTTGAGACCTTTGATTTATCCAAATTACGTTGGATAGTGACCTTCGGCGCTTCCAATTCTCCGGATGCCTTGCGTAGATTTCTTCAGTTTTGCCCTAAGGCCGGTCTTTTAAACGGATGGGGCCTGACGGAAACCAATGCCCCGACCACAGTCCTTCCTATGGGCTCCAAGAAATTGGAGAGCGTGGGCAGGCCTGCTCCTTGGATCGAGGTAAAGATCTTCGGTGATAATGATTCCGAGGTTCCTTGCGCTGGCGTAGGCGAGGTAGCGGTAAAAAGCTGGGTAGTTACCGACGGATATTTTAAAGACCCGGAGTTGACCGCCGTAACTTTGCGCAAAGGCTGGTTTTACACCGGCGACCTGGGTAGATTCGACTCCGAGGGATTTCTTTATATCGTAGGCAGAAAAAAAGAGATGATTAAGGTCGGGGGAGAGATCGTCTTTGAGCCGGAGGTGGAGAGTGTTATACACAAGCATCCTCTGGTCGCTGAAGCTGCGGTTGTGGGGGTGACGGATAAATTAAGAGGAGAAGTCCCCAAGGCCTTCATAGTTTTAAAAGATGATTCGGCCTTAAGCGAAGAAGATCTGCGGTTTTTCCTGCGCGAACACCTCGCGCATTTTAAAATACCGCATTATTTTGAATTTATAAGTTCTTTACCCAAGAACCGCACCGGGAAGATCGATAAAGAAACATTGAGAAAGCGATAAAATCATGGAGAGCATAACAGGACTTTCGTTAGGCGAGTTGGAGCATATCCTGATCAGCTGGGGAGAGCAGGCATTCCGGGCTAATCAGGTGTTTTCTTGGGTCTATAAAAAACGCGTCTCGGATTTTTCATTGATGAGCGACCTTTCCACTAGCCTGCGTAATAAATTAAAAGAAGATTTTACCCTGTTCGATATAAAACAGATTAAATCCGTAAAATCCAAAGACGGTACGGAAAAATTCCTTTTTGTCTTAAGTGACGGGGATTTGATCGAATCGGTGATTATCCCGACGGATGACCGCGTCACCGCCTGCATATCGACTCAAGTAGGATGTAAATATAAATGTTCGTTCTGCGCCAGCGGCATAAGCGGTTTTAGGCGTAATTTGACCTGCGCCGAAATAATCCAGCAGATGCTTTTTCTGAATAATCGCAAGAAGATAACGCATATCGTGTTTATGGGCACCGGCGAGCCGCTGGATAATTATGACGCCGTATTAAAAGCCATCCGCATTATTAATTCCAAGGAATCACTTAATATTGGAGCACGGCGCATCACTATATCGACGAGCGGTGTGGCCCCGGGGATAAGAAAACTTATCGGAGAGGACCTGCAATTCGAATTGTCCGTTTCTCTGCACAGCGCGGATGACGCGGTGCGCTCGAAGATAATGCCGATAAATAAGATATACCCCTTAAATATCTTGATTGCCGCGTGCAACGAATATATCAGAAAAACCGGCCGCCAGATAACCTTTGAATATGTCTTGATCAAGAACTTGAATTCGGATATCCATAGCTGTCAGAAACTGGTAGCCTTGATCAAGGACTTGAGGCTGGTTAAGGTTAATCTTATCCCGGCAAATATAGTCAAGGAATGCCGGATAGAGCCGCCCGGGAGAGCCGAGATCCAGATGTTCAGGAACCATCTCTCTAAGCATAAGATTCCCGCTACCCTAAGAAAATCGCGCGGCGAAGATATTGAGGCCGCCTGTGGCCAATTGAGGTTAAGCCATGAAAAGAAATAAGTTGCTGGTTTTCGCGTTTTTGGGCTTGTGCGTTTTTGGGCTGACCGGCTGCGCAAAAAGAGAAATAAAAAATATTAATTCTAAAGGAACGAGTATTATTTGTTTCGGCGACAGTATTACCTTTGGCTACGGCGCCGACCCGGGAGAGGATTTTCCCACGCAATTAGGGAAACTCCTGGGTAGGGAAGTGATCAACGCCGGAGTCAGCGGCGATACCTCCACCGAGGGGATGCTTAGGCTGGATAAAGAAGTCTTAGAGCGCAACCCGCTCCTGGTTTTGATAGAATTCGGCGGAAACGATTTTATAAAAAAAGTCCCTAAAGAAACCACCATCAAGAATACCCGGGAGTTTATCAGAAGAATCCAGGCCAGAGGCGCTATGGTGGCTATCGTGGATATCAGCGCGGGGTTGTTTTTAAGGGATTACCGCCTGCTTTTTGCCAAAATCGCCAGGGAAGAGGGGTGTATTTTTATCCCCGCGGTCCTGACTAAATTAATCACTAATCCCAGCATGAAGAGCGATTTTCTTCATCCCAATGCCGCAGGCTATCAGGTTGTTGCCCGGCGCGTTCAAGCCGCAATAAATCCGTATTTGAAGAAGAATTCAGAACTTAGGAAGGCTGATTAAAGTGCCGAAGAAGGGAGTTGAACCCTTACGAGCTTGCGCTCATCGGTTTTTGAGACCGACGTGTATGCCATTCCACCACTTCGGCAGATGTAGATGCGGGTTATTTTGTGGGGCGGAAAAAATTGGTGGAGCTGAGGAGGATTGAACTCCTGACCCCTTGCATGCCATGCAAGTGCTCTCCCAGCTGAGCTACAGCCCCGTAATATTCATGATGTGGTTTACTAATATAACATCCGCCCAAAGCATTGTCAACTATAACCTTGACGCTGTTTTACTCAAGGGGTATAATTTAACTCATCATGCTATTAGGTGTCCATGTTTCGGCGGAAGGTAAGATCTATGAGTCGGTGGAGCGGGCGCATAAGCTGGGTTGTAATACCATGCAGATATTCTCCCGCAACCCGCAGCAGTGGCGCAAAGATTTTCTGAATTCTGCTGATTGCCAGGAGTTTATCCGCCTGCGCAAAAATTTCGATATCGACCCGCTCTTTATACATGTTTCTTATCTGATAAACCTAGCTTCCCCGAATAAGCGTCTCTATGAAGGGTCAATTGAGGCTTATATCGAGGATATTCTGGAAGCGCATATGCTGGATGCGGATTACATCGTCACGCATATGGGTAGCCACAAAGAGACTTCCGAAGAAGCAGGGATCGAGAGGCTGATTGACGCTTTGAATCGCATCTTGGATAAGACTAAGGCTACTAAAGTAGGGATATTATTAGAAAATACCGCGGGTTCCGGTTCCTGGTTGGGATATAAGTTTGAGCATCAGAAGAAAATACTGGGCGGGATAAAGAATAAAGAGCGCGTAGGCCTTTGTCTGGATACCGCGCATGCATATGTGGCAGGTTATGATGTCGCCAAGAAATCCGGCTTAGAGGCGATGCTTAATGAAATTGATAGCCTCGTCGGTTTAAAGCAGATCAAACTGGTGCATTTAAACGACACCAAGGCAAAACTTGGTTCGCATCACGACATACATTTTCACATCGGGAAAGGGAATATCGGCCTAAGCGGGATGAAATTAATAGTAAACAACCCGAGTTTAAAAGACTGCGCTTTTATTCTGGAGACCCCGAAGGATACGCTAACAGCCGATAAAAAGAATTTGGCGGCAGTGCGCAAGTTAAGAAAGGATTGATTTAGTAGGAATGGTTTACAAAATACTGCTGGTTGATGACGATAAAGAGATAACTGAAACGCTTAATCCGCGCCTCGTGCGCGAGGGCTATGACGTGGTGGTAGCTTACGACGGAGAAGAGGCCCTTATGAAAGTAAAAGCGGATAACCCCGCCATTATACTTCTAGACCTGATGATGCCTAAGTTAAATGGTTTCGAAGTTTTAAAAGAGATTCGGACTAATCATACTGACAGGTGGAGGCCAGTGATCATTATCAGCGCCTCGGTTGACCTGACTTCCGTCAAAAAAGGCTACGACATGGAAGCGGACCATTATCTGACCAAGCCCGGCACTCTGGATAACCGTTTACGCGGCATCCGGACGATGATCTCGCTCATCCCTGCCCGCCTGTAATAAATCTATGAGTTATCCTTTTAAAGAAATCGAAGAAAAATGGCAGAAAGCCTGGGAAAAACAGGGAAGTTTTGTCTCTTTGCCTGATTCTAAAAGAAAAAAGTATTATCTTTTAGAGATGTTCCCCTATCCCTCGGGCAAGATCCATATGGGCCATGTGCGTAACTATACTATCGGCGACGTAGCCGCGCGTTTTAAGTGCATGCAGGGTTTTAACGTGATGCACCCGATGGGATTTGACGCCTTTGGCCAGCCGGCGGAGAACGCGGCGATAAAAAATAAGACCAAGCCTGATACCTGGACGCATAAGTGCATAGACTGGATGCGCATTGAATTGAAAAAGATGGGTTTTTCTTATGATTGGGCAAGAGAGGTATCGACCTGCGACAGCCCTTATTATAAATGGAACCAGTGGATCTTTCTAAAGATGTTCGAGCGCAACCTTGCCTACAAAAAGGCATCAGGTGTCAATTGGTGCCCGTCTTGCGAGACCACCCTGGCTAATGAGGAAGTTATCGACGGAGCCTGCTGGCGCTGCCATACCCGGGTCGAGCAAAAAGATTTAGAGCAGTGGTATTTAAAGATTACTGCATACAAAGAGCGCCTTTTAGATGATTTGCAAGGGCTTAAAAATTGGCCGGAGCGGGTTTTAAGCATGCAGTCTAACTGGATAGGAAAGAGCTCCGGGGTACAGATTTATTTTAAATTGAAAAATACCGGTGAAACTATTCCGGTTTTTACCACGCGGCCGGATACTATTTTTGGGGCGACTTACATCGTCCTTGCCCCGGAGCATCCATTAGTCAAAAATATAATCCAAGGGAATCCTCAAGAAAAAGAAGCGCTAAAGTTTATTAAAAGGGTAAGCCGCGAGAGCAAGGTGGTGCGTTCGTCTTCGGATGTGAAAAAGGAAGGGGTTTTTACCGGGAGTTTTGCGGTCAATCCGGCGAACAACGAAGAGGTACCGATTTGGATCGCGGATTATGTCTTGATGGAGTATGGCACAGGCGCCATAATGGCCGTGCCTACGCACGATCAGCGGGACTTTTTATTCGCCAAAGAGCATAAGTTGCCGATGCGCATTGTAATCAAGGGCCCAGACTCTTTAGAGAAAATGACCGAGGCATACGAAGGTAACGGCGTGCAGGTAAATTCCGGCCAGTTTAACGGTTTGAATAATGAAGAAGCAAAATCAAAAATAGCGCAGTGGATGGAGGAAGAGGGCATCGGAAAAGTTGAGACCCACTGGCGTTTGCGCGACTGGTTAATTTCACGGCAACGCTATTGGGGCACACCTATCCCTATCATCTATTGCCCTAAATGTGGAGTCGTACCTGTCCCTTACGAGGATTTGCCCGTAGTCTTGCCCAAGGATGCGCCTTTTACCGGAGAAGGAGGAAGCCCCTTAGCCAAAGTCAAAGAATTCGTCAACGTAAAATGCCCGAAATGCAATGGACCTGCCCGTCGGGAAACCGACACTATGGCTACTTTTTTTGACTCCTCATGGTATTTTTTAAGATTCTGTTCCCCTAAGGATGATCATCTTCCTTTTAATAAAGATGATGCTGCGTATTGGATGCCGGTAGACCAGTATATCGGCGGGATAGAGCATGCGATTTTGCATTTGTTGTATGCGCGTTTCTTTGCTAAATTTTTCCAGGATTTAGGCCTCATAAATTTTAAAGAGCCTTTTAACCGGCTTTTGACGCAGGGCATGGTCTTAAAAGACGGGGAGGTAATGTCAAAGTCGCGCGGGAATATTGTTGACCCTGACTCCATTATCAAACTCTTCGGCGCGGATACTTTAAGGTTATTTATTTTGTTCGCAGCACCCCCCGAAACGGAATTAGAGTGGGATGACCGCGGGATAGAAGGGGCTTTTAAATTTTTAAACCGCGTCTGGCGGATTAAAGAAAATTTAAAAGATAGAGCTGATTCTGAATTAATCAAAGTTATGCATAAAACAATTAAGAGAGTCTCTTTTGATATTGAGAACTTTAAATTTAATACTGCCATTGCCGGTTTAATGGAATTTGTTAACGTAATCTATCAGTCAACTTGCGATAAAGAAGTATTCAAGAATCTATTAATTATGATCAGCCCGATTGCCCCGCATTTTGCCGAAGAACTTTGGCAGGAGTTAGGCAATAAAGAAAGTATTTTTAATTCAGTTTGGCCCCAATATGACTCCAATTTATTGCTTGATGAGAACGTGGAAATTGTGATTCAGGTTAATGGGAAGCTGCGTTTGAAATTGGAAGTTCCTGCGGATATTGCGGAAGATAAACTTAAAGAATTGGTGTTTTCTGATGAGAGATTAAAGCCTTGGATTCAGAACAAAACAAAAAAAAAATTCATTTTTGTGCCCAAAAAACTGATCAATATCGTCGTTTAATCAATCCTTCGACTCTTTGGACTAAAATCCGGAGTTTGCTCAGGATTGATACTGAGAGCGGCGTAAACTTTTCCCACCCTAAAAAAGCGGGGTGAACGCCGCCGAATGTATTAAGACGATTTATTCAAATCAATCATTTTACTTTTGCCGTGGATTTGGGTTAATACCGGTTTTTCAAGGCTGGAAAGTTTTTCCGTTACATGCATAATTCTTTCGCAGTTAGCCTTAATTGTAGTTACCCTATTTTTAGTTTTATCTTCAACTGGTTTTTCTTTTAACTCTTCGCCTTAAAAAGCAAGATTTCCTTGCATAATAAGAAGCGGGTTATTGATTTCGTGGCCCAATGTTAAGACCGTTTCGGTA
>JAPLLM010000115.1:0-10183 GCA_026387555.1 Candidatus Omnitrophota bacterium
CTCGACCATCCCCACTCTGGAATTTTCTCCGCCGATAGACAAGACCCGGCTCATAATCCCGATGCCGAATTCTTTTAGCAAGATTTTACAGAGAGCCCCGACTCCTACGGTAGCCGCGGTGCTCCGGGCTGATGCGCGCTCAAGAACTTCACGCACATCGCTTAGGCCGTATTTCAGCAAACCGGATAAATCCGCATGCCCGGGGCGCGGGCACATTCCCTTAGCCATTTTATCAATACGGAAATCCTTATTTTCTATTAATACTGCGAGCGGCGAGCCTAATGTGCGGCTGTTTTTTAATCCGGATAAAATCTGGGCGCGGTCGCTTTCGATTTTCATCCGGCCGCCGCGGCCGAATCCGGACTGCCTGCGCTTTAATTCCTGATTCACCAGCGCCGTATCAATCTTTAATCCCGCAGGCATCCCGTCCAGAATAGCGACAATGCCTCTTCCGTGCGATTCACCTGCAGTCAATAATCTTAACATTCTTCCTCCCCTTCTACCGGCGTTTTGAAAGTTGTGCTCCAGCGTGTACGATTATTACCTCCACAGGCCGCGTTTATTTTCGCGCGCTTCTTGATATAGCTTACGAAATGTATCGGCGTATTTCACATTAGGTGGGATAGTCAATAATGAGGCGTAACCTTGCTTCACGATTTCGGCATTAACAAAAGTACCATCTTCTTTTAAATATACATACGCGAGTAGACGATCGTATTTGTCGTACTTTTCAACGTCGAATTCAAGGGAAATGCGCTTACCCTCGACCAAATTCTTAGTGAATTTATAAGCCTCGATCCCCATTTTTTTAATAGCGGATTTATCGGTTTTGCTGCGGTCGGCGTCGCGGTCAAGCTTAGCGGACTCGTGCATTTCAGGGGTATCGATCCCGATCAAACGGACCCTCTCCCCGCTTGCAAGTTTCAGGGTATCTCCGTCGACAACCCGTTCAACCACAATATCGGTATAATCAAAAGTCCTGCCGAAAGGCATGCTCCATTTGAATTCTTCGGAAGGTTTGTTTACGTTTTTTAAAGGCTGGGAATGCAGCTGGTTTATGAATAAAAACAAAACGCTCACTATCAACATTGCAAGTACACGGTATCTACGCATCAGCTCTCCTTTTTATAATTTTGAGGCGACTAGGCTGCCAAGAACGATTATGTCTTCGGTGCAAAATATCTTGGTGATACTTTTATCAAAATAAATGTTTGCGTCGGGGCTGAACTCATCATCGCCCTTCCAAAATTTGACTAAGACGGACACGCCTTCAAACGCATCTACAATTCTTGCGTAATCCTCGTTTTTATTTTTAATACCTCTGCGGATTATCGGCTCAATGCAGCGAATCTTGAACGCATCGTAATACCCTTCTATACCAGAAAATTCGCGGAATGTCAACCACTCTCCTGCCAACGGTGGGAGGCCTTTCAAAAAACTTACTAAATAGTGCAGGATGATTATAGCTATGAAATCTTTAGCCGCAATGTTGCATGAAAGCGAGAGGATTTTTTTGGCTGCGATATCGACGCTGTATTCGTCGTCTAAGAATTTTACTGAAATATTATTGGCGGGGTTTAGTTTTACCAGATCATCCCAAGATTTATTTACTGCCGCTTCGTAACTCATTAGATTTATTCTACTATTTTTCCTCGATAAATCAACTGTTTTACATTATAATGACTGTATGATTTACGATAAATTCCAACAAGAAGCGATTGATCATATCAATGCCGGGCATTCGGTGATCGTCTCCGCACCGACCGGAGCGGGAAAAACTGCGATCGCGGAACATATACTGAATACCTGTATTCAAAATAAGACCGGTGTAATCTACACAGCGCCCATCAAAGCCCTCTCCAACCAGAAATTCCGCGACTTTCAGGGCCGGTTCGGCGATGAAATAGGAATACTTACCGGCGATGTCTCCATAAATCCGCAGGCGACAGTCCTCATTATGACCACGGAGATCTTCCGCAACAAAATACTCGACGAGCCCGCGTCGCTGGAAAAATATAGCTGGATAATCTTTGACGAAATTCATTATATAGACAACCCCGAGCGCGGGACGGTCTGGGAGGAATCGCTGATATTCTTACCCAAACATATGAAACTCCTTGGCCTATCCGCGACAATTCCAAATATTAAACAATTCGCCGCATGGATCGAATCAATTCACGACAAACCAGTACAAGTCGTCATCGAAGAAAAACGCCCGGTCCCCCTCCATTTCTTCTTTCAGTCGGGTAATGAAGTCGTGGATAAAATCGATGCCTTGAAAAGGATGCGCTTCGGTAAGGCCAATAAATTAAGTACCCTGATCACTTACCTGCGCCAGAAAGATGGCTTACCGGCGATATATTTTGTCTTCGGCCGCAGGCGCGCCGAAGAACTTGCCCAGGAGATGTTCCACTTTAATTTCTTAAACAGCGAAGAGCGCCAACAAATAAAGGAGTTATATAATTCTCTGGTGGAGCGTTTTGACCTAAAAAGCGACCGCACCACGCAGGACCTCTACATGCTGGTGCAAAACGGAGTCGCTTATCATCATGCGGGAATGCTCCCAACTTTAAAAGAGGTGATCGAACGGCTTTTTACCAGCCGGCTTTTAAAGGTTATCTTTACGACCGAAACTTTTGCCTTAGGCATAAATATGCCCAGCCGATCGGTGATGTTCGACGATTTAAGGAAATATTACGGCCGTTACGTGCGCAATTTAAAAACGCGCGATTTTTACCAGATGGCCGGGCGCGCAGGACGCCGCGGGATAGACACAGAAGGATTTGTTTATTGCCGCATAAATCCGCACCGCATCACTCTCGACGATGCCAAGCGCATCATTTACGGTAAGCCTGAAGAAGTAAAAAGCCAGCTGAATGCTTCCTACGCTACGATTCTAAATCTCTACGAAAAATACCAGAATGATCTTTTCAAAATTTATCCGCTCTCTTTACATAGTTTTCAGTCGCGCCAGAACGAAAAAAAGGAAGCGCTGCGCCTGATCGAGGCCAAATTAAAACTTTTAAAGGAATTAGGATATATCTACGGTAACTCGCTGACGCAAAAAGGGCAATTCGCAAAAAGCGTATACGGCTACGAGCTGATTTTATCGGAGTTATACGAAGAAAAGGTTTTGGAGCAGCTGGATGAATTCGGCTTAGGGATAATTTCATCGGCAGTAGTCTTTGAGCCGCGTAAAAACCAGAGTTTGCCTCTAGGGCTCTCCAAAAATTCCCGCCGCATCAAGACCGCCTGCGAGGAGATCTACGCGCGCATTAAGCGCAAAGAGGAACGCTACCGTATTTATCCTTTTTCCAAAGCAGCGGCTTTTCATTTAGCCCCGGCGATGGAAGGGTGGCTGCGCGGTACGGCATTCGACAAAATATTGCGTTTTACCGATACGGATGAGGGCGAGGTGGTGCGATACTTCAGAATGGCGGTGCAGGTTTTACGCGAAGTCAACTGCGCTCAAGTCTGCTCTCAAACCCTAAAGGAACGTATTCGAGAAACTACCCGGGTAATCAATCGCGATATTGTGGATGCGGAGAAACAATTGCGGGAAAGCTAACCTGCCTTAAACTTCAAATAATCCTCGATAATCTTCTTGTGGTCAAAAGCAAAATCTAATTTCTTTAGTTCATCTAACTTTACAACCCTTAAACCCGCGGCATCGTCGCCAGCTTTCGGCTTTCCTTTTGCCTTGGCAATAAAAACCGTGCCGATCGTATGGAATCGCGGGTCGCGGTTTGGATCGGAATAGGTGTGGAATTGTTTTAGATCCGTTAAATCAAGATCCGTCTCTTCTTTTGCCTCCCGGACCACCGCTTCCTCCAAGCTCTCCCCATAATCCACGAAACCACCGGGCAGCGCCCAGCTAAAAGGAGGATTACTTCTTTTAATGATCACTATCCCGCCGTCGATCTCTATTATCGCATCCACCGTCGTGTAAGGCCCATCGCCTAATTTATGCGCAACATATTCCAGATAGCCGATTATACCTTTATTAAATACATCAAAAGCCTCTTTATCGTAAACGCAGAAGATGATTTCTTTTAAACTGGATTTCTCCTCGCGCAAATGCTTCAAAGTTTCTTGAGCCATTATCTTTGCTGAGGCTAGCATCGGAAAACCTCCTGTGCCGCACCCCAATGCAGGAAAAGCAATAGAATTTATTTTAAGTTTCTCCGCCAACTTTAGCGAGCTCCTAGCGGAATCGCGGATTTTTGTTTCATCGGTCTTAAAATCCATCCCCATAGTCGCGGCGTGAATCACGTATTTTGCAGCCAATTCACCCGCCTTAGTCGCAACAGCCTCTCCGATTTCAATCGGCCCAAGCTTCACCGCTTCATCCTCGATGGACTTGCCGCCCTTGCGTTTTATAGCACCCGCCACTCCTCCACCCATAACTAATTTATTATTGGCGGCATTGACTATGGCGTCCACGCGCAATTCGGTTATATCTCCGATAACTACCTTCATTTCGGTGTTTTTTATTCTCATTATTCCCCTATTATTTTAACTAACACTCGCTTGCGGCGCTGGCCGTCGAATTCTCCGTAAAAGATCTGCTCCCACGGTCCGAAATCCAGCTTCCCGGCGGTAATAGCCACCACCACTTCCCTTCCCATAACCGTGCGCTTTAAATGCGCGTCGGCATTATCCTCTCCGGTCAAATTATGTTTATATTTATCTTTCCCATACGGCGCCAATTTCTCAAGCCACGCCGCGAAATCCTGATGCAGCCCTCCTTCGTCGTCGTTAATAAAAACGCTGGCGGTTATATGCATCGGATTAACTAAACACAATCCCTCCTTTATACCGCTCTTCTTCACTACCTCCTCTACCTCGGAAGTGATATTCAGGAATTCCTGCCGGTTCTTGGTATTAAAAACAAGATATTGAGTGTAGGCTTTCATCAGAGTTTCTCCAGAATAAGCTTATTTTCCTTATGGTCGACCTTAAAATTAAAGTTCTTTAAATATGACATCCCCAAGAGCCCATCATATATAAGCGGCACGCCTGATTCTTCCAGCGGTATAACCGCCTCCACATCACGCGCCTCATAATCCTGGACCTTGACACTTTTTAAGAATATATGCTTAGCCATTATCTCCCTACCGTCGGCAACTGTGATCTTGACATCGGAAGGGCCGCTATCCAGATTTATCCCTAATTTTTCCGCCACACTCTTCTTAAGCATCACAGCCGAAGCGCCGGTATCTAAAACCAACGTAGCCCCTACGCTATTGTTTAAAACAGTCTTAATCAATATACCCCTGGAGTCACTCGAAAATTCCACATCCCTGGGTTTGCGCTCTTCCTCGAGCCTGCGTTGTTTCATTCTGTCCGCGGATTGTTTTTTATCGCTTTCTATCTTCTGACGGATAGACGCAGACTCATCCGGGCTTGACCTGACAATTTTATTTATCTCGGAATTTGAGAATTTAATCAAGCCGCCGGAAACCTCAAGCTCCACCCCGGAATTATCTTCGGCTTTAATCAACCCCGTAATGTGCCTGCCGTTATTTAAATAAACCGTGTCGGCATAAACCAGGCTGTAAATAATAGGCAGCAGGCTTAAAAAAAGTAATTTTTTTATTTTAACGGCTCCTTTTTTATAGGAGAAAACCTGGTAGGGGTCGCCGGTTTGAAATCCGGGTTACCGAAATGATGGCAAAACCTTACATCCCCATATTGATGCGGAATTCGACATAGGGGGAATTCTTAATGCTTACCTTACCGAGGCTATCCGGAGTATATCTTAGCGAACGGCCCATAACCATACCGCCGACGAGAGCGGCGTTTATATCCTTATTGAATGCGTAGGAAACACCCAGGCCGCCGTGATATTCATTATAAGCAAGCCTGATATTTTTCTGGCCATCCTTAGTAACCAGGAATTCATCGGAACTAAAACCTGCTTCAGCAAGGAGAGACCACTTATTGTTAATATCATAGACGATATTCGGGCGTGTAGGTACTAGGTTAAAGCTTAGGCGGTCATTGGGTTTATAGATAACACCGATGATCGGAGAAAATGCCTCGCTGTAATCAATGGTAATGGAAACCCCTCCGACAATGGTAAGCTTATCATTAGGCTGATATATCCAGAAGGCGCGTGAGGGAAGGCGGAAATTTCCTGAATTGATATTCCAGCTATCGCCGTAAAAAGAAGGCGCCACACCGACCCTGAAATAGGTATTCTTGACGTTAAAGAACGGAACGGTAGTCTCCATCCCGAAGCTGATTCCGGTAAGACGGCTGGGAAGCTTTACCGCCGTAGTATTATTTACACCTATATATTGAGTATCAAGGCCTAAGGCAATGGGAAGCTTGCCAAAAGCCTTGAAATCATAACTGTATTCGGCTGCATTATCAATAATGCTCACGCTCCCTGACTGGCACTTTGCTCCGGTCGAAGGGATAAAACGCGAATAGGTATTCAATTCCTGCCTGAGCCCTTCATCTAACGTAACAGCCTGCTCCAGTTTCTGACGGTATAGGAGTTCGGCGTTTTTCTGTGTCGCCTCATCTTCCAGACTAGCCTCAGCCATAGCTTTATTGACCGCGTCATCCTTATTAGATTCTGCGGCATTTGATACAGAAAACGCAAAGAGAAGAAAAAATGTAAAAATAAAACAAGCCCTAGTCATATATTTTATCATTGAAGCCTCCTCAGTTTTATATGTTAGCATGCGCGGACCTTTTGTCAACGGCTAACTACTTACCCATAAGCACGTCGGTCAAACCTTTCAAAATATCCCCTACAGCGGGTTCAAAGCTATGCTTGGGCTCTTTTATCGTCCCGGTGATCTTTATAACACCAAAGCGCCCGGCCTGTCCGATGATAGCTGTGGCTATATCTTTAAATGTGCCGGTTAAAGGAACACTTTCGCTAAGTATGTGCACGTTTAGACGAGCATTGATTGCGGAGTCAAAACCGATTTTCACTTTTCCGTCGAGGTCAGTGATATCGCTTTTTAAAACTAAATTGTCAGTTGAGATCGAATTATCGGCCACCATGAATGAACAGGAACCGTATTTGAAAATAATGCTGGTAAAATCGCGCACAAATAAAAGTTTACCCATCCCCTTAAACAGATTTAACTCCCAGAGCCTCCCCTCGCTTATCACAATATCACCCGAGCCGGTTAGACGAGAGATATCGTTCAGCGCGCCGGTAAGCTTTATATTCGAGTGTATAGAGCCTGCAATGTCTTCGTTCTTAAGCGGGGTATCTAATTTCAACTGTTCGATCCTTACCCTATCCATATCCAAGTCTAAACGATACGGAAAATTAGAGGAAGAAAAATTCATGCCTGCCGTACCTCGGATTAATCCGCCGTAAAACGCCATGTTGATCGAAGAGATACTCCCCGCGCCTTCGTTTTGAACGTAATCAAAAGAAAGATTCTCGGATTTCAATCCATAAGCCGATATCATGGAACTTGAGGCCTTAGCTTGCAGCGCGCAATTCTTTATGTCGTCGAGCCTGCCGTTTAAGACAAAATCCGCCCGCGCCCTGCCTTTTAAACCCGCTTTATCAAATTTTTCCCTGTCTTTCTTAAAAACGGATTTTAGATCCTCTAAATCAGCGTCGACCTTACCTGTAATATCTGCAAACACGGATTTAGGATTCTGTGTATTCAGCCTTCCGTTAGCGGAAAATGTCGAATTCAAATACCCGCCGCTGAATTCCTTAAAATCTATCAGCTTGTCATCGACTGTAAAATCCGTATTCAACTTAAGTTCTTTTGAAACAAGAGCGAGTTTAATATGCGGCGTTTTAAAATCCGACCATGAACCGACGGATGTATAATTTACGGCGTTAATATTAAAATTCAGGCCCTCCCATTCCATCAACCCGGGATAAAAGTTTATCCTTCCGTTTAACTTTTCCAGCGGCCAGGGGAGCTTGTCCATACTGATCAGCGCATCGGCAATGTCCACATGCCCGCTTATTTCCCACTTATCCGTATTAGGGAGACGGCGCGCATCCATTGTAAAACTGGCAGCCCCGTCGGAATGGCCTGGGGGGATAAAACCGAATTCATAATTCAATAACACGGGGAGGTTTTTCAAATTTAACTGCGGGATATTGATGGTAAATTTGGGGCTAGCATAATCCGACAGCTTGACATTTGCCTGAAAAGGCAGATTTGCCAGGGTAGCGTTGAGATTTTGCGAGGATAGGCCCGCATTATCAAAAACCACGTCTCCGGAAATATTGTCTATCACTTTGGCGAATTGCAAACCCTCAAGGCGGCAATCCGTTATTTTTAATTTTCCGGAATAAACTAACTGCTTATTTTTATATTGCAGGTCTAAATCAGAGCTTATTTTACCCTTAGGGATAGTAAGCCCTGAATTGCGGTAATAAGGCTCAACCTCGGCGGGCAAAAAATCATCCATATTGATTTTAGCCAAAAACTCTTGGCCGGGGATTTTATATTCGCCGATAGCCCTAAAAACCGCTCCCGGCTGTGGATAGCTAGAACCTGTAAGCTTAAACTTCACGCTGCTCGGAAGAGACAGATTAAGCGCTAAGTTTAATTTTCTGAACTCTTTCTTAAACGGCTGCGGGAAAGTATCATCCTGGAAATAGACATTAGCATTGGTCACGCTTATTTTATAGACCGAAACGATAAATCCGGAGTTTTTAGAATCTTTAGTCTCCGCTTTAGGCACAGCGATCAACTTTTGGAGATTGAAGGAATTATCCGGCAAGCGCTCGAGGAATACGGCGGGTGAACGGATATCCACAAAAGGTATGATCAGTCTCTTTTGCAGCATAGGAAAAATAAAAAATCCGCAGGAGGCTTCTTTTACGCTGATGACCGCCTTGCTCTCGTCGTAAATAGTCAGATTCTTAAGGGTAAGCCCGCGCAGGAGATTTATGCTAACTGAATCAAGAGTGACTTTCCTTTGAGTCTGTTCGGAAATACTACTTACTATCCAGGATTTTACTTTGGTGGGAAGTATTACGTTATTCAGGTAGATCATCCCGGCGGATAAAATGATGACAACGGCAAGAATCGAAAATAATATTATCTTCTTCACTTTTTATTGCGGATAAACCGCGCGGCAGCGTTTATTGCCTCGAGCTTAGTCTTAATCTTTCCAATCGCCTGGAGTTCTTCCAGTTCAGAGAGAATCTTCCCGACCAGCGGAGAAGGTCTTAATTTGAATTTTTTGATTATGTCATCGCCGTTTATCAAGCGGGTTTGCTTGTTTTCTCTTTGTTTACGGTAATAATCGCGGATAAGGCGCGCTACGGTTTTTTCATGGCGAATGCGTGATTGCGCGGTAGTTAACGGCCCCTTAGTCGCCCGCTGGTCAGCTAAAGAAAGCAGGAGAATACTTATGGTTTCTTTTCCGGAGTCGCGGTAAAAACGGAATTTAGCGCGGGCAGTAAGTACCGCGTTGTCCGACAGATACCCCGGACGCAAATGCCAGAGGACTATGGTCTTTACAGCGCATATTTCTTCATTGGATAATTTTAATCTTCGGCTGATATTTTCGGCTAACCTCAATCCGACCCTTTCGTGGGCGTGAAATGTGGTCCGGCCGCCAACATGCCGCAAAGTTGCAGGCTTACCCACATCGTGCAGGAACGCCGCGTATTTAAGTACGGCCCCCCTCTTTCTTTCACCGGAGATCAATTCCTTTAAGAAAGCCTCGATATCCTTGTTGCGATTGTTTTTTAAAACAAGCTCCAGCTGTTTTAATGTTTCCAGGGTGTGCTGCCAGACATCCAGATGATGATACGGCCCCTGGCCGATGCCGCGCATCTTTTTTATCTCGGGAAAGAGTAACTCTAAAATCTTCAGCTTATCCAGCTCGACCAGACAATTATACGCCTTGCTGCTTGCGAATACCTTGAATAACTCGTCGCGGATGCGCTCGCCGGATACTTTAAGCAGCTTTTTCTTTTGAAGCTTAGCCGACTTTAAGGTATCCTTGTCGATCTTAAAACCTAAAAGCGCGGAAAAACTAAAGGCGCGCATGACCCGAAGCGGATCCTCGGAAAAAACATTCTTCCCGGGAATACGGATGATTTTATTTTTTAAATCTTCTTTTGCACCGTAAAGATCAAGCAATTCACCAGTAGCGAGGTCAAATACCAGAGTATTAATAGTAAAATCGCGGTGCTTTAAATCCTCCTCGAGGGTTTTGCCGCGGA
>JAPLLM010000115.1:10192-20996 GCA_026387555.1 Candidatus Omnitrophota bacterium
ATAAAATCCGTCTCCGGCCTTTTTGACCACCCGGCAGGCGCCGTGTTCTTCGTCCAAAATTACAAAACCCGCGTTCATTTCTTTGGCCAGCGCCCGGCCGAAAGGAATTGCGCCTCTTTTAATTGCAAAATCAAAATCAAGATTCTCTTTTTTTCTTCCCAGGATTAGATCGCGCAAAATCCCCCCCACCAAATAAAGCTTAACGCGCCGCTTTTTGGCAAAGGCATAAACAGGAACGAGTA
The DNA here is from genome assembly GCA_026387555.1 of Candidatus Omnitrophota bacterium. Lineage (GTDB taxonomy): Bacteria > Omnitrophota > Gorgyraeia > Gygaellales > Profunditerraquicolaceae > JAPLLM01. The sequence goes on from JAPLLM010000115.1 coordinate 10,435, forward strand.
ATATTTTATAGTTTTCGGGAATTTTAAACATGTCTAAAAATGAAGCCGGCGCGATTTCGAGCGACTGGGAATTTGGAGCGAGAAACGCGCCGGCTTCATTTACCTTGGTTAAAAATCTCGGACTTCTTAATGATCTCGTCTTCGACAAAAATCGGCGCGTGCGCCCGCACCGCAAGCGCAATACTATCCGACGGCCGGGCATCGATTATCTTCTCTTCGCCGTTAGCGCTTTTTATGACGAGTTTAGCGTGGAAGGTATTCTCTTCTAACTTATCGATGATTATCTTCTCAATTCTGGCCTCAAGCTCTCCGATAGCGATATATAACAGGTCGTGAGTAAGCGGCCTTGGCGGATTAAACCCGCTTATCTTCAATTTTATGGCGCTCGCCTCGGCCAAACCGATCACAATAGGCAGCACCCTCTCTCCGTTCTTCTCTTTCAAGACAATGAGCTGGTCGTGGCGCTTTTCATCGATTACGATTTTATTTAATTCCATTTCGATCATCTTCTAGCCTTTTTGTCCTTGCCTAACACGTCTTTAAACTGCCGATACACTGAAGCAAAACGCACATAAGCCACATCATCGAGGCCCTTTAATCTCTCCATGACCAGTTCGCCGATACGGCAGGCAGATACTTCGCGGTCACTTTTTTTCTGGATCGAGCGTTCAGTCTGCGTGACTATCTCCTCCATCTTCTCCATGCTCACCGGCCTTTTTTCGCAGGCGCGGATCACTCCGTTTAATATTTTCTTGCGGTCAAAAGGCTCGCGCCGGCCGTCTTTCTTGATGACCATCAGCGATACTTCCTCAACATACTCGTAAGTGGTAAAGCGCTTCCCGCATTCTAAACACTCGCGCCTACGCCTTACCGCGGACTCCTCGGCGGTGGCCCGAGAATCTACAACTTTGTCTTCTTTATAACCGCAGTGCGGACATTTCATCCTTCGGCTCGCTCCTTCGTCGCTCGCTCAGGATGAACCCTGAGCTAAGCGAACGGGTTCATTTTTTATTTCTCGCTCTTCTTACTTTTATTTTCGCTTCTTTCAGGAAATCCATCGCCATTTTATCCGGATATCCGTCAGTGATGACAATCTCTTTTATCCCTGCGTTAATAAGCATCTTGGCGCAGATGATGCAGGGTTGGTGTGTGGCGTACAAAGTGCTTCCCTTGGCGCTTATCCCATGAAGCGCTGCTTGGATCAAAACATTCTGCTCGGCATGCAGGCCGCGGCAGAGTTCATGGCGCTGGCCGGAAGGGATTTTTAATCTTTCCCTTACGCAATAACCTAGTTCCAGGCAATCTTTCAGGCCCGAAGGAGCGCCGTTATAACCCGTAGCCAGTATCCTTTTATCTTTTACAATAACGGAACCGACTTTACGGCGCAGGCAGGTCGCCCTTTTTGACACAAGCCCGGCAACTTCTAAAAAATACTCATCCCAAGTCGGGCGCTTATGGTAGATTTTCTTTGTCATAGGTTCATCAACTCCGGATATAGCGGAAATCTCTTGGCCAGGGCCAATACTTCTTTCCGAACTTCTTTTAATATATCGGTATTATCGCTTCCCTCTATCGCCTTATTTATAAGCTGCGCGATCTTGTGCATCTGGGCCTCTCTCATCCCGCGCGTAGTAACTGCCGCCGTACCGATACGGATACCGCTGGCAACCCCCGCGCTCTTTTTATCAAAAGGGATCAGGTTTTTGTTTACGGTAATACCCGCAACTCCCAAAATAAATGAAGCATCACTTCCGGTAATGCCTTTCTCGGATAAATCTACGAGCATTAAGTGATTGTCAGTTCCACCCGAGACAATGCGGAAACCGTATCCGGCTAATGCCTTGGCTAATTCTTTGCAGTTCTTCACGATTTGCCTCTGGTAGGCGCGGAATGCCGGGGTCATTGCCTCGCGGAAAGCCACAGCCTTGGCAGCAATGACATGCATCAAAGGCCCACCCTGCATCCCAGGAAAGATTTCCGCGTCGAGCTTCTTGGCGAATTCTTTTTTACAAATGATAAAACCTCCACGCGGGCCGCGCAAAGTCTTATGAGTAGTAGAACTTACAAATTCAGCGTAAGGCACGGGCGACGGATGCACTCCTGCGGCGACTAAACCCGCGATGTGTGCCATATCCACAAATAAATACGCGCCGACCTTATCACAAATCTTGCGAAAGGCCTTAAAATCAATTTTTCTCGGATACGCCGAAGCGCCGGCGAGAATCAGTTTTGGTTTATGTTTCTTAGCTAAATCCATGATCTTAGTGTAATCCAACATCTCGGTCTTGCGGTCAACGCCGTAACCGACGATTTTATAAAGCATACCCGAAAAATTATGCGGATGCCCGTGAGTAAGATGGCCTCCGGCGGCCAAATCCATAGCCAGGACCGTATCCCCGGGTTTTAAGACCGAAAAATAAACCGCCATATTTGCCTGCGAACCGGAGTGGGCCTGCACATTGACATGCTCTGCTCCGAAAAGTTTCTTGGCCCGATCGATTGCCAGCCTCTCCGCTTCATCCACAAATTCGCAACCGCCGTACCAGCGGTGGTGCGGATATCCTTCGGCGTATTTATTGGTCAGGACTGTCCCTTGCGCCTCCATAACTGCCATAGAAGTAAAATTTTCCGAAGCGATAAGCTCAATGTTTTCCTCCTGCCTCCTGATTTCATTCTTGACCACCGTAAAAATCTGGGGATCGGTCTTTTTTAAGTGTTTCATGCTATCCCCCTTTCGATTTTTTTGATCAAATTCAGGCGCCTCTGATGTCTCCCACCCTGAAATTCGGTTTTGAGCCAGACGTTAAGTATTTTTTCGCCTGATTTCTTACTTACAAAACCTGATCCCATGACCAGAATATTGCTGTCATTATGTTCGCGTGATAACCTCGCTGCTTTTACGCTGTATACGAGGGCAGCGCGCACCCCGGGAAAACGATTCGCCACAATAGAATTACCTATGCCGCTCTTACAGATCAAAATCCCTCTTTTAAATTTACCTTTCGATACCACTTCCGCCACTCTGGCTGCAAATTCAGGATAATCGCAGCGGTCTTTTGAATAAGTCCCCAGGTCTAAAACATTTAAACCCTTCTTAACAAGATACGGTTTTAATTTTTCCTTTAGAACGAAACCTGCGTGGTCAGCTCCGATCACTATCGTCTCTTTCATATTATATTAATTATCCTTTCTACTGCGCCATTAATCACGTTAAAAGTCTTCTGGTAGAAATCCGAGGAGTGCCCAATGGGATCCGCCACTCCGAGATCTCCGTCATCTAGTTTAGCAAACTCCTTAAGCAAAAACACCCTGTTTTTGACTTCCGGAGCGATTTTAAGTATATTATCCTCGTGCACTTTCTCCATTACCAATATGAGGTCCGAGCGCTTCACCATCTCCTTAGTCACCCTCTGCGAGCGATGCCCGGAGATATCGATCCCTGCGCTTTGCAAAACTTCTTTTGTCCCGTCGGTCGCCCCTAATCCTCCCAAAAGGATCAATCCTCCGGAGATCACTTCAACATCACTGCGTTTTTTCTCCTGCAATTTCTTTTTAAGCAGGGCCTCTGCCATTACCGAGCGACAGGAATTACCGGTGCAGACGAATAAAACGGTTTTATTCTTTAGGGTTTCTTCGATAGCGCCTTTTGTTATAGCGCCGGATCTGATGACTTTTCCCGGCTCAACCGTAAGGTCGACTATGGAAGACTCGCACTTTAATTTTGTCTCACCCGCGTCAATGGCAAAATCTACCAGGCCTTTCAGGTCAATAATCGCTTCTTCAAAATTGACCGGAGGCTTAGCTCCTGAAATATTAGCCGAAGGACAAGCTAACGGTACCCCGACGTGGGCTAAAACGGCGCGCGCCACTTCATCGTCGGGAAAACGAACTCCGACAGTTCCATCGGTCTTTGACTTTAGGATAATGGTAAGCGGCCCGGGCCAGAATTTATGCATTAATTTATACGCGCCTACCGGAATAGTGCGGGCAACTTCCTCTATCTTTTCTTTATTGTCTATAAGTAAAGAAAAAGGCTTGTCTAGCGGACGCTTCTTTATTTCATACAGCCTTTTTACCGCATCCTCATTAAGGCTGTTGGCCGCTATTCCGTAAACAGTCTCCGTAGGAATGATCACTAAGCCGCCTTTTTTGATCATCTCGGCTGCTTCTTTGATGATTTTCTCTTCCGGCTTTAGGGGATTAATTTTTGCGGTTATCGCTGGGCTCATGCCTTGATCTTTATTTTCTTGATTTTATCAGCCATGGATTTCTTGTGTTTTAAAAGCTGACTGCTGATCTTTTTGTCGCTCACACCTAAAATCTCCAATGCAAAGAGCGCCGCGTTTTTAGCCCCGGCTTTTCCGATAGCCATAGAGGCAACCGGGATACCCGCAGGCATCTGTACCGTAGATAATAATGAGTCCATGCCTTTCAGGCTTGAAGTTTCAATAGGAATACCGATTACCGGTAAAGTAGTATGCGCAGCGATCACTCCGGCTAACGCAGCAGCACCGCCGGCAGCAGCAATAAAGACCTTAGCCCCTTTTTTTGTAGAACTCTCAACGTATGCGGCTAATTCTTTGGGTGTGCGGTGAGCAGAAAGAACTTTTACCTCCGCCTCAACCTTAAACTCTTTCAATATATCAATCGCAGCCTGGACCGTATCCAGGTCCGACTGACTCCCCATAATAATCGCGATTTTCTTCATTATACCTCCTGCTATAATGCCCTCTTTCCTATATCTTTCCTATAATGCATGCCGTCAAAGCTAATTTTGCCTACTGCCTGATAAGCATTATTTATCGCGTCTTTAATGGTGGCTCCTAATGCGGTGACGCCTAGAACCCTTCCGCCGCTAGTCAAAATTTTATCACCCTGTTTTTTAGTGCCGGCGTGAAATACCACCACATCTTTAATTTTAGCCGCCTCATCGAGGCCGAAGATTTCTTTTCCCTTTTTGTACTCTCCGGGATACCCTTTAGATGCGCAGACGACACATACACACGGACGCTCATCCCATTCCAGAGCGCGCAGCCGGGATAATTTGGCTTCGGTAGCGGCAAGCATCACCTCAACCAGATCCGATTTCAACCTTGGCAATATCGCTTGAGTTTCGGGGTCGCCGAAACGCACATTGAATTCCAGCGTCATCGGACCGTTTTTAGTGATTATTATGCCGGCGTACAAAACACCTTTATAAGTAATTCCTTCTTTTACCAGGCCGTCTATGGTGCGGTAAACAACTTTATCTAAAATTTCTTTCAGTAATTCTCGCGTCACTACCGGAGCAGGAGAATAAACTCCCATTCCACCGGTGTTGGGACCTTGGTCGTTATCAAAAACGCGTTTATGGTCCTGCGCGCTGGCTAAAGCAATGACTTCTTTTGAATCAGTGATGACTAAAATTGAGGCTTCCTGGCCTTCGAGGCAGTCTTCGACGATTATTCTGTTCCCGGCGTCACCGAAAGCCTTCTGCGTCAGCATTAAGTCTACGGCCTTCTCTGCTTCGCCGACAGTTTTTGCCACAACCACGCCTTTACCCGCGGCTAGCCCGTCAGCCTTTACCACGCAAGGAACGCCCCTAGCTCGAATATACTTCTTTGCCTCATCAGCATTATCAAAGACCTTAAAAGCAGCGGTCGGAACTTTATATTTAGCCATTAGCTGCTTGGAAAAAACCTTACTCCCCTCCATCTGCGCAGCTTGCTTATTCGGGCCGAATACTTTTAATTTATTCTTCTCGAATTCATCGACAATGCCGGCGCTTAAAGGAACCTCTGGCCCAACAACGGTCAAATCTATCTTTTCTTTTTTAGCGAATTCCAGCAGACGCGGGATATCTTCAGCTTTTATATCAATACACTCGGCATCCAGCGCAATCCCGCCATTTCCCGGAGCGCAAAACACCTTATCGCACAGCTTGGACTGTTTGATCTTCCAAACTAAAGCGTGCTCCCTTCCGCCCGAACCAATGACTAATATTTTCATTCTTTATTAAACCTTATTCTCTCGCCCGCCTTATTGCGCAGGGCCTGTCGAGTCGCATTCTCGCGGGTACGCTCGCTTTGGCCCAGCGAGCCAAAGCTTCGCTCGGCCTGCGGCCCTCGCTCTCGCAGACGCTGGATTAGCGGGCGAACCTTGCCCGCTCGGGTCCTCGGACGCCCCGCTCGAATCGCGCCTCGCCACCCGCGCAAACAAGATTTGGAAAAATGCGTTGCGGGCACGGTTCCCGCATCCGGCTCCTGATTATAGAAAACGGACTTATATACGGCCCGGATGCGGGAGAGCAACGCATTTTTCCGAAGCGAAGATTTTCCACGCTGGGGAAAATCAAGCGGTGCTGCGAGACCAAGCACCGGCAGACGCGTACAAAACTTATTTACCTTCTTTTTCCTTAGCTTCTTTCTTTAACGGCAGAAAACCTGCCATCTCGCCGATCACATTGACTAACTCCGTGTTCGCAGGAACGACGATCTTAGCATTATTCTGCAGAGACTTTTCAACTGCCTCCAGTTTTCTTAACACCTGGGCGTTGCCTACAAAATAATGTTCCGCTGCTTCATTTACAAGCTTGATCGCCGTAGCCTCCCCCTCTGCCTCTAAAATGCGCGCCTGTTTAATACCTTCGGCTTTTTTGATTTCCGCCCTCTTCTGCCCGTCGGCAGCAGTTTCTGTCGCGGTAGCATAATCAATAGCGGCTATCTTTTCATTCTCCGCCTTGACGACTTTATTCATCGTCTCCTGAACATCCTTGGGCGGGTCGATCTCTTTTAATTCTGTGCGCACGATCTCTAAACCCCAGCTGGCCGTCTCATGACAAAGCGTATCGTGCAATTCCGCGTTGATCTTTCCTCTTTCACTGTTGGCGGATTTTAAAGTCAAGGTGCCGATAATGTTCCTTAAAGTGGTGCGCGCCAAATTTACGATCTGCCACTGATAATTGTTCACGTTGTACTGCGAACTCTTAACACTTTCTTCGTTATCTTTAACTTTAAAATAGACCTGCGCGTCGACCTTGGCGTTAAGGTTGTCGTTAGTAATGATCTCCTGCGGCTCGGCATCGACCATCTGTTCGGTAGTATTGACCTGATACATCTTTTCGATAAACGGAAACACCCAGCTGAATCCCGGAGATGCAAACCGGTTATACTTCCCAAGCCTCTCAACCAATCCGCGGTGCGTAGGCCTGACTATTCTAATCCCCGCGAAGAAGATCACAATGGCCGCGATTATAATCGTAGTTAATATATTCATTTTTACCCCCTCCTTAAATTATCTCTGTCTCTTTGTTTCCTTTGATGATCTCGCCGATAACCCAAGACTTCAACTTAAACTGCGTAAGCTTAGCGATTATGTTCTTAGCCGCATTCTTTTCAACGATCAAGACCATCCCTATCCCCATATTTAAGGTGTGATACATCTCCCGGTCAGCGATATTCCCCTTATTCTGGACTAATTTAAATATCTTAGGGATAAGCCACGAATCTTTGTTAATACGCGCATTGGCGTTATCCGGCAAAATACGGGAAATCTTATCGTAAAACGCGCCGCCGGTAATATTTGCAATACCCTTTATGGCTTTATCGGGCAATAAGCTTAAGACCGGCTTGACATAAACGCGGGTCGGAGTAATCAATTCCTTACCCATGCGCTTTAATTCATTTTGCGAAAACACTTTTCTGATCAATGAATAGCCGTTAGAATGCGCGCCGCTCGACTCTAATCCGATGATCATATTCCCGGGTTCGATCTTTGAGCCGTCGATAATACTCGCCCGCTCTACAACCCCTACGCAAAAGCCCGCGATATCATATTCACCCTGCCTATACATCCCCGGCATCTGGGCAGTCTCTCCGCCGATCAAAGAACAGCCGGATTCAATACATCCGTCGTTAATGCCTTTGACAACATCGACCAGTACCTGCTCTTTTACCTTACTGTAAGCGACATAATCAAGAAAAAAGAGCGGCTCGGCTCCGGTGCAGAGTATATCATTCACATTCATCGCCACTGCGTCAATGCCTACGGTATCATGCTTATTGATGAGATTTGCCACCGCCAGCTTCGTCCCCACTCCGTCAGAAGATGAGACCATGACCGGCTCTCTGTATCCCGAAGGCATTTTAAAAAAACTTCCGAACCCTCCGATATCTTTTAAGACCTCCGGCCGGAAAGATTTTCTCACTAGCGCCTTGATCTTTGCTTTAAAAATATTCGCGCCCTTGATATCCACTCCGGATTTCTTATAGGTTAACATTTCGTAATCTCCCCCTGCCCGCAGCAGCGGCCTTCCAGCGAAAATTTGCTGTGCTTCTTCTCCGCTTTAATGGGGTATTTTCCCACCCAGCACGCGGTGCAATAATGGTTCTTCGGATACTTTAAACAGCCAAGCATCCCCTCGAGGCTTAAATAACCCAGGGTATCTACCCCCAGATACTGGCGGATCTTATCCAACGACTCATATCTGTTCGCAATCAGCTCCGATGAACGGTGAAAATCTATTCCGTAAAAACACGGGAAACGGGGCGGCGGGCAGGAGATCCTCAAGTGTATCTCCTGTACCCCGACCTTTCTTAAATTGCGCACGCGGATCATCGCTTGGAATAACCAAGTGCTGCGGAAAAACCCGAATCGGGAACGGGAACGACAAAATCCGCATCCACGGGATTTTCTCTGGCCAACTGCTCGCCTAATTTGCGCCTGACTAAATGTACGGTCTCTCCGAAGACGACCGAGTCCGGACGGGAAAAATACACATGCTCAAAAGTGCAATAGGCATGGCGGTGCTTAAACTGCAGGTCTTTGGGTTTAATGGATTTTAGCGCGGTTTCGCTGATGATCACGATCTCACCCGGGTCTATCTGGCGCACGAATTTGGCGCCGATCAAATCAAAGGCGCAGGTTTCCGAAGCCAAACACCAAGAGTTCCCCAGTTTACCTAAACAAAGCGGCCGGAAACCAAAAGGATCCCTCACCCCGATCAAATGCTTACTATCCATCATTACCAATGAATAAGCGCCTTTAATTCTTTTTAAAGCATAAACTAAACTCTCTTCCAGGTCCATCGAGCGTGAGCGCGCCATAAGATGAATTACCAATTCCGAATCAGTAGTAGTCTGGAATATCGAACCTGATTTTTCCAGGTATTTGCGCAATTCAAGCGAATTTACCAGATTTCCGTTATGGGCGATACAAATGGAACCTTTGGCATAATCAATCAAGAGCGGCTGGGCATTTTTTAATACGCTTGAGCCGGTAGTCGAATATCGCACGTGGCCCACAGCCATATTCCCTTTTAATTTACTCAACACATCCTCATCAAAAACATCGCTGACTAACCCGGTATCCTTATGGATAGCAAGTATGCCTTTATTATTGGCGACTATCCCGCAGGCCTCCTGCCCCCGGTGCTGCTGGGCGTATAATCCCAAATAGGTAAGCCAGCTGGCGTGCCGGTTATTGATTATACCGAATAACCCGCAGTACTCTTTAGGATGATCGTCAGATATTTTTCTTGGCATATTCCACTCCGTTTTTAAAGATTTGAAAACCGTCGCCTTCTTCTTTTTTAAGCTTTGCCGCGGTCCAGCGCGGGTGCTGTTGGCCGTAAACGTGCCTCTCCGGATGCGGCATGAGGCCAAAGACCCTACCGGTCTCATCGCAGATGCCGGCGATATTCTCTGTCGAACCATTGGGGTTATCCGGATAACCAGCCAATTTTCCGGACTCATCGCAATACTGAAAAACTATTTGTCCGTTTTCCTTTAATCTTTCCAAAATCGAATTATCTTTTACAATAAACTTCCCTTCTCCGTGAGCTACGGGCAGATAAATTACTTCCGGAAGGTTATGCGTCCATACGCATTTATTTTGCGCTTTGCGCTTTTCGCTTTTCGATAGATAAACCCAGCGGGCCTCAAATTTAGCCGAGTCGTTATTGATCAGGCTTACCTCCTGCTTCATCTCTTTATTCCCGGGCAAGAGCCCGGCCTTAACCATGATCTGAAATCCGTTGCAGATACCGATAATAAGTTTTCCTGCGCGGATGAATTCATTTAAATCTCCGGAGAGTTTTGTCTTTAATTCGTTGGCTAGGATCTTCCCCGCTGCGATATCGTCTCCGTAACTGAACCCTCCGGAAAGGGCAAGAATTTGATAATCGCTTAGTTTCTTTTCCGCGCAAACAAGCTGATTTATATGCACAAACTCCGCCTCTGCGCCCGCCTTAACAAAAGCAAAGGCCGTCTCTTTATCGCAATTCGTTCCGGCTGTCCTTAAAACGCAAACTTTAGGCTTTAGCATAGAATTTCTTGATGACCGCTACCACCTCTTTGGGTGAATCGGCAATCGTAAAAATACCGAGCTCGCTATCATTGATACACCCTTCTTTGACTACCTTAGTCTTAAGCCAATCCACCATGCCTTTCCAGTATTCGCGGTTAAATAATATAACCGGGAATTTCTCTATTCTGTTCGTCTGGACCAGATTGATGGCCTCGAAACATTCATCCAAAGTGCCGTAACCTCCGGGAAGGATCACGAATGCCTTGGCGTATTTGACA
>JAPLLM010000115.1:21002-22525 GCA_026387555.1 Candidatus Omnitrophota bacterium
TACGTATTTATTTGCCTTCTGCTCCGAGGGTAGCTGGATATTAAGCCCTACGGATTTTCCTTTGGCGCGCCGGGCGCCCTTATTGGCTGCTTCCATCAGGCCCGGGCCGCTTCCGGTGATAATGGCGTAGCCCTCTTTTGCCACCAGATAAGCGATCTCTTCGCCGAGCTTATAATACTTTGTCCCGGGGTTGGTACGGGCGGAACCGAATATGGATACAGCCTTGCCGATCTTAGACAGCACTTCAAAACCTTCCACGAATTCCGACATAATGCGAAATACCCGCCACGGATCCTCTTGAGTAAAATCTTCTTTCAGTTTCAAGGCTTTAGCTCTTGTCATCTACCACCTCAATGGTTTAAGCCACGCTTCCTTCAAAGTGTCGATATCGCTCTGAACGCACGGTTTGGAATCCAGGCCATAGATATTAAATTTTTTGCTCTTGCTTACGCAACCGATTACGCCGATTGGAATATTTTTTAAAAGCTGCTCGAATTGCTTCTGTTTTCTTCTTTCGACCTCCACGATAAATCTTGAGTTCGATTCCGAGAATAATATAAAATCATTCCTTAAACTTGACCAGGCCGGACTCAGTCGCCCTACTTAACTGATTGAATAAGCGCTTTGCCTTTTTTAGATCCACTTTCGGAACATTGTTGCCTATCCCGCCGGACAGATCATAATAATGCGAACCGCCCAGTTCATCATAGGTCGCCCCGACTATGTATATCAAATCATCCGGATGCTTGGCATACATCGATACCGCGTGTTTAACATCATCCATAACTGAAATAGCCGAAATCAAAATCGTACCAGGGATACTCAAAGATTTTCCTTTGACCGCGTATTCATTATAAAGGCTGTCCTTGCCGGAAATAAACGGCACGCCAAAACCTTTGGCCGCATCATAACAGCCATAGGCTGCGCGCACCAAGCCTCCCAGCCGGTCGGGTTTATCCGGATTACCCCAGCAGAAATTATCCAGGATCGCCACTTCTTTTAATGATCCGCCTACGCTAATAATCTGGCGGAGCGCTTCATCAATACAGGAAGCAGCCATCCAGTAAGGATCGATGAAACCAAAACGGAAATTAATCCCGTTAGAAACTATCACACCTTTATCTGAACCTAAAATAGGTTTATTTATGCTGGCGTCGCTCGGGCCATCATTGACAATACCGGTCAAAGGCTTTAAAACCGAACCGCCCTGCACTTCATGGTCATACTGGCGGATTATCCATTCCTTGGAAGCAATGTCGTAATGAGATAGGAGTTTGATTAAATTTTTAGTCTGGTCTTTGGCGCAATTAATCTTTGGCTCGCGATGCTTCTGAAGCGCGAACACCGCTTCCTTAGTTATTTTTGGATGTCCTTCATGCAAAAATCCCATGCCTAATTCGCAGACTAAATTATCTTTATAGTAAAGCTCCAGTTTTTTCGTATCCGTAAACTCGCCTATTACCGTTGCTTCCACGTTTTCGGATGCGAATAATTTTATCAGCTCGTCAATATCCTTAGGCGGA
>JAPLLM010000084.1 GCA_026387555.1 Candidatus Omnitrophota bacterium
CGCCTGATGCGGAAAAGGAAATACGGAAAGGATAAGCATATAGCTTGCAATAAATATGCCTATCCCTGCCGCACTAAATACCAATAAGCGCCTTAACCAAGACTTAATATTCTTTCTTATCACTTTTTATTTTACCTCTATATTTCCCTGTCCTGATGCGCTAGAAATACTTGGGTCATACATACATGATGCACTTACAGCTGGAAGCGCAAACTTGCCCTTAGTCACTGCCCGCACTACATAGCGGAAGTGAATGGTATCCGTTGATGGCAGGTCAGTAAATAACAATAACCTATCATCTCTTACATCTATATGATCCGGCTCAAAGTTATCCTTTGTCATCCAGTCGACTTTTTCACTGGTTGCAATGCGCGGATTTTCTATTTCAAAACATGCAGGCATCAGATCCTCAACAATAACATTCTTGTATGCGGCATCTGCCTGGATAGTAAGATCAACCACGATTGTTTCACCTTGGGCAATCTTATCAAGGCTGACCTCTTTACCCTCACGCGTAAGCAGGCTTCTGCGTATCTTTATCCCCTTATCCTTCTCTTCGATTTTCCCGGATAAAGGAACACCTTCTGAGCTCCAGTAATAATAGACGTTCCCTTTGCCTTGTGCAGAAAGCTCAAGGTCTTTTGCGCCAAAGTCGATATCTTTTAATTCCAGCGTACTGGTACTATCGAATTGAGCAACAACATTTTTATCAAGAGTAACTGAGCCTTGATAACCAGTATCCTGTGTATTAAGGTAACGGATATACTTACCCAGCCCAATGAGCGCTGCGGCATTGTCCTGAGTAGTCCCCCAGTTACCATTTTTCATTGCACCCTTTAAGCGCTTTACAAGTGTCGGCACAATCGGGTTTTCAGGCTCAATATCCATATACATTGAGAGCGCAAGTCCGTTTGTTTTAACATAAGAGTCAAAATCATCTCCTGTCTTACGCTCTATTTTCTTATCCGCAATGCCTTCGCCCAATATCTCAGAAACCCCCTGCTTATCATTCATAGTCATTAATGCTGCAGCTAAATAAAAACGCGCATACTCAGGAAGATCGGATTTTCTTTCTTGAAGTTTTCTTACCCATGACTGCTTAGCTCGTCCTGCCTTAGAAAGCACATAACAGGCGTAAGCTTTAAGCTCTAAAGGATTATCCTTTTCTTCTCCCGAAAGAACCCTCTCAAGATAATCAAGCGCTGCGTCTTTGTCTAGCTTAGGCACGTTATAACCTGCTTTTTCTGCATCAACTAAGAAATCCGTAGCATAGACGCTTCCGAACTTATTAGGATCATTATAGCCTTCCCACAAAGAGAACCCTCCTGAATATGTCTGCATCGACAAAATCTTCTCAATGCCCGCATTAATATAATTATCAATAGCATCGCTGCTAAACTTCTGCGGATCGGTTTTTGCGGCAACATCTTTTAAGTAAAGAAGTGGGTAAACGCTTGACGTAGTCTGCTCAATGCAGCCATACGGATACTGCATGAGAAACTTTAGCGCCCCCAAAAACTCAACTCCCGGTAAAGCCGAAACCACCAGTGAGTATTTCTCTGTCCCCTTCAACCACTCAGCCGGAGCCTTAATAGTTTGGCTTCCGGGCGCCTTAAGCACGCCTGAGCCGGATAAAGTAGTAAGCGGTGCCGGAGGCCTTACTGCCAGCTCTGTTGTGCGCGATGTGGAATAGCTGCCTGCGGATGCCTTTATGGTAATGGTTCCTTTTTGCGGCTGCTGCGCTGCTTTAAGGTTAAATACAACGATTGATTCTTTCTTATCCTTTGCCTCAACTGAATACGAACTCTCTCCTGTTACTGTAAAGCCGCTGGATACTTCAATTGATACTACAGCAGACTGGTCTTTACCTATATCATTAAGAAGGGTAACCGGCACAATAAAATCATCGCCCGTAGAAATAACTCTCGGCAAATTCGGCGTAATCATAAGCGGCTCAGTTACCTTAATATCGCCATCGACATTGCCAAACTCTTTTGCAGCTGCGCCGACTACCATTACTTTAAGATTTCCTGTAAACTCAGGCACGTCAAACTCAGCGCTTGCCTTGCCGTTTTTGTCGGTAACCAGACTTGTCTTCCACAAAACAACCGGCTTCACCCTTTGTGCGCTTATCGGATTAAGGCGGTCTTTAGGATCATATGCGCCATCAGCAGACGGTGTTGAATCAGCCCCGATTTTCTCCTTATCAAAATCAGGGATAAGAAAAGAATACAAATCGGCGGTCTGAATAAAATTCGCGCGCCTGCCATAAAAGAACTCAAAAGGGTCCGGAGTTTTAAAGTTTGTAAGTCGCGTGATACCCTCATCTACGAGCGCAATAGACAGCTCTGCCTC
>JAPLLM010000021.1:0-2715 GCA_026387555.1 Candidatus Omnitrophota bacterium
AAGTAAATAAAAAAGACAGTCTAATATTAAACTGTCTTTAACCCTTTGGCGCGTAACTTGTTAACTCAGCTAATTTGTCTTGATATACTTCTTGAAGAAAAGGTAGGATAGTCCTGTGGGAACGAAACCAGCGGTCATCCATAGGTCTTAATAAAAAATTTCTTCATTTAGGCATCCCATCAACAAAAAGACCGAACAATTGTCTTACTCGGCCTTTTTGCTTAACCTCTTATAAATAGAATTGAAGCTGATATTACGCGTCTTCTCGTCTTTCTCCTTTTCGTCTTTCTTCTCCTAGTCTTATTTCTTCTGCTATTCGCCTATCCTCTCTTTTCCTCTCGACCTGCATGCGGACATCATGGCACTTGGCTTCTGAAAGGTCAAAGGTCATAATAATAAACATCGCCACAATAGAGGTAATGATCGGAATACCGATATCACAGAGCCTCATATATAACAAAGTTTGAGTCGATTGGTTAGAGCCTAACGCGACATTAAAACCGGTCCAGACCAGGAGAAACCCGGAGAGGATCGATGCCCCGGCTTGGCCTAACTTTTGTATCCACCAGTAGATACCGCTGAATATGCCTTCTCTTCGGGTGCCGCAGTGCAGCTCATCCAAGTCGCACACATCAGCGACCATGGAAGGAACCATAGTAAAGAGCGCTCCCAGATGAAAAGCCAAGAACGGGGCGGCTATCATCAGTAAATAGGGATATTTAGGATTATACCCAACCCACTTTAAGGCATAACCGAATATAGCCAGGCACATGGTGATCAAAAAGGTCTTGCGCTTTCCGATCTTTGTGGATATCCACGTGGTCAAGGAGATTGCGCCCAAGGTGCAAAGGGAGCTGGCTGTACCAAACCAACCAAGTAATGTACCGCTTTTTCCCCAATCGCCGCCGTAAACATAGTAAACAACGACATACAAAGTAAAAGCGGACGCGAGCATGAATCCGTTAAAGATCAAGAATGTCACCGCAATAAGCTTGACAAAAGGAAGGCATTTGAAACTCGTTGCGCAGTTATTCAACAGGCCCTTCACAGCGCTTAGATAACCCTTTTCTTTTTTCGGCCTCGGGAGGTTACCGAAAAGCTCTTTGTTGAAGATCGCCGGGAGGATGCCGCCGACTACGATAAAGGCTCCGACAACCATAGCGATAGACCGCGCGCCAGCGACAATATCAGGAAACATTGTCTTATTGTTCATGATCTTAAAGAACCAGGGCGCGATAAGCCAGGCTATCTGGGCAAAAAAGTTGGCGAACCCCTGCAGACGGGTCCGTTCGTGATAATCGGGGGTCATTTCATAGCCGAGCGCTATCCACGGAATAGAATAACAGGCAAAAGAAATGACAAAGAGGCACTGGACTACTAAGAAATACCAGAAATAGAAACTCTCGGTTTGCCCCTTATATAGGCGGAAGAGCAGGAAAAATAAGACACCCGAAACAATAGCGCCGTAGAATATCCAGGGCCTGCGGCGCCCAAAGCGGGTCCGCGTATTATCGGAACTATGCCCGATTATGGGATCGGAAAAAGCATCGATGAGCCGCGGTATAGCTCCAAGTATACCGACTAAAGCGGGGTTTACCCCTAATCCGAGGTTTAAAACAATAACCAGCGATCCGATAGCGGCGGCCTGGAATTGATTAACCAGCGATCCTATGCTGTATGCGACTTTTTGTCAGACGGGAACGCGGTCTTTCTGGGCTGTTGTGCGGTGTTCTGGCTGACTACCAGCTTGTTTCATTAATTGCCTCCTTAATATTTGGGCTTTATCTGCTTAATGACAAGAAGTTAATATTATAACAAATTTATCCTGTCTTGCAATAATATTATTGTTAACTTTGTTGATTAAGTATCAGCGGATGAGATAGTTAAAGAGGTAGCCCGTGATGATAATGCCTGCCCCGACTATACCGGCGAAGATCATAATCAGCCTCAATTTCATAATTTTTCTAAGGATTAAAAACTCCGGGAGAGAAAGCCCGGTGACTGCCATCATAAATGCCAAAGCCGTACCTAAACCTACACCTTTCTCGGTTAAGGCGCTTACTAACGGTATGACCCCGGCTGCGTTCGAATAAAGCGGAATGCCTATTAACGTGGCGATTGGGACAGCCAACCAATTATCTTTTCCGGCATATTTAACGATGAAGTCTGCCGGGACATAGCCGTGTATCCACGCGCCCAACCCTATACCTATCACTACATAAAGCCAGATCTTCTTTAAAATTCCAAAAGTATAATCCCTGGCAAAATTCAATCTGTCCCGTAAGGTCAACTTATATAATTCAGGCGAACAGCAGGATTTCGTATCTTGCTCCAGGTTCTCGATAAGATTATCTACTTTGAGCTTTCCGATGGCTATACCGGACAATACAGCTATGACTAAACCGCTTGCTACATAAAGAACGGCTATCTTCCATCCAAACATACCCCAGAGCATGACCAGCGCCACTTCATTGATCATGGGCGAGGAGACCAAAAAAGAAAAGGTAACCCCCAGGGGAATGCCTGCCTCGACGAATCCCAGGAACAACGGGACCGCGCTGCAAGAGCAGAACGGCGTTACAATACCCAGTAAGGCCGCGATAATATTACCTACATATCTCTTCTCATGGCTTAGTATACGCCTCGTCCTCTCCGCAGGGAAAAAGGTTCTCACAAAGGAGACAATAAAGATAACCACGCACAAAAGCAGGAATA
>JAPLLM010000021.1:2728-4456 GCA_026387555.1 Candidatus Omnitrophota bacterium
AGGAATATCTTAATTGTGTCGTAGATAAAGAAATTTAACGCGCCCCCCAATAAGGTATCGGGTGAAATTGCGAGTATCTGATAAACAAACCAACCGCTGAATGTTTTCATTGAAATCAATCTCGGAATAGATTATTGGGTTGCGAAATGCTTTCTTTTAAAATATAGCGCAACGTTTACTAAGCTGATCAATACCGGCACCTCCACCAGCGGCCCGATGACTGCGGCAAAGGCGACACCCGAATTGATCCCGAAAACTGCCACCGCCACCGCTATCGCCAACTCAAAGTTATTACTGGCTGCGGTAAAAGATAATGTAGCTGTCTTGGCATACCCTGCCTTGAATTTTCTACCCATATAAAAAGAAACTAAGAACATTATTACAAAATATATTAAGAGGGGGACCGCAATCCTTACCACATCAAAAGGTATCTTAACAATGTACTCGCCTTTTAACGAGAACATTACAAGGATAGTAAATAATAAGGCAACGAGGGTTATCGGGCTGATCATAGGAATAAACTTCTCTTCATACCACTTCTTGCTTTTTAATCTCAATAGCGCGATTCGCGTAATAATGCCGGCGAGGAACGGTATCCCCAGATAGATAAAAACGCTATTGGCGATTTGAATCATCGTTACATTTACTTGCACGCTTTTTAACCCGAAAAGGGGCGGTAAAACCGTTATGAAAAACCAGGCATACACAGAATAAAATATCACCTGGAAGAAGGAATTGAAAGCTACTAACCCTGCGCAATACTCGGTATCCCCTTTAGCCAGCTCATTCCAGACGATCACCATGGCAATGCAACGGGCCAAACCGATCATGATCAAACCGACCATATATTGCGGGAAATCCCTTAAAAATAATATTGCCAGCAAAAACATAAGCACCGGCCCGATTATCCAGTTCTGAACGAGAGATAACCCCAGGATCTTTGCGTCCTTAAAAACGCCACCCATCTCTTCATATTTTACTTTTGCCAGCGGCGGGTACATCATCAGGATCAAGCCAATAGCAATCGGGATATTAGTCGTGCCTACTTGGAACTTATTCCAGAAACCGACTACCTGCGGATAAAAATAACCCGAGCAGACCCCCGCCCCCATTGCCAGAAAGATCCACAACGTCAAATACCGGTCAATGAACGATAAACCCCTAGCTATACCTTCTCTCATCCTTTTTAAGCTCCTTCATCCGTATAAATGATTAACCCCGCCCAAGCTTTCGCGAGAGCGGGGTTAATTTACTGATTTATCCTAACACAATTATTTCTTCTTTAGTTTTTCCAGTGTATCGCCCACATATCTTCCGGCGATATCTTTGCAGCCCAAACCAAAAGCCAATGCCAGCCCTAAACCGACGGAGCCGAGCACTATGCTTACGGTTAATTCGGTAATACGTATACCGATCCTTAACTGCTCTAAGGCCACAAACACCGAGAACGCTACCACGATAACCTCTACCACCTTAGCCAGAAGCTTGGTCTGTGAGAGGCCCGCGTTGTTAGCAGCGGTCTGGACTATATTCCTTAATAACGTTGCCACAAACATCCCGAGGATGAGGATGAACATTGCCCCAACCACGTTAGGTATGTACAAGATCACTTTCTTCAACAGATCCGCGGCGATGGTGAGCCCTACCGAGTTGATCGCTACCATAAAAGTAACTAAAAGCGCGATCCAGTAGCAGATTACCCCTACGAGTTCCGACAATGAGTAAGAG
>JAPLLM010000080.1 GCA_026387555.1 Candidatus Omnitrophota bacterium
AACCGCCTGGATGATTTCCGTTGATGCAGCAAGAGGAATTACTACGGGAATATCCGCGCACGACCGGACAAGGACCATTGAAGTACTGGTTAACCCCGCTTCCAAACCCGAAGACCTGATCCGGCCCGGGCATATTTTTCCGCTACGCGCTCGTAAGGGCGGGGTTTTAGTTAGAGCTGGGCACACCGAGGCCAGCGTTGATTTTATGAAACTCGCCGGGCTAAATCCATCCGGGGTCATCTGCGAGATCATGAATGACGACGGGACCATGGCGCGCCTTCCTCAATTGCTGGATTTTTCCAAAAAACATAATCTGAAGATCTGTTCCATAACTAATTTGATCGAATACCGCAGGCGTTCGGAAAAATTGATCGAGCGCGTCACCGAAACAGAACTCCCCACGGAATTCGGAAAATTCAAATTAATACTCTATCGAGATTTGACCAATAGCAAAACTCATTTAGCCCTGGTCAAGGGTGAAGCCAAGGATGACCCGGCTTTGGTGCGCGTGCATTCCGAATGCCTGACCGGAGACGTTTTTGGGTCATTACGCTGTGACTGCGGACGTCAACTTAAGAAGGCGATGGAAATAATCGATAAAGAAAAGAGCGGAGTCATCCTTTATATGAATCAGGAGGGCCGCGGTATAGGGCTTACTGATAAAATACGCGCGTATAATCTGCAGGATAAAGGTATGGATACGGTCGAGGCGAATGCCGCCCTGGGGCATAAAGCGGATTTAAGGGATTACGGGATAGGCGCGCAGATGTTAGTAGACCTGGGGATCAAGAATATACGTTTGTTGACCAACAACCCGCGCAAGATCGTCGGTTTAGAGGGTTATGGTTTGAAAGTGATCGAGAGGGTCCCGCTTGAGATCGAACCCAACCCGGCGAATTATAACTATTTGAAGGCCAAGAAAGAAAAGCTGGGCCATAATTTATCATTAGACTAAAAAAGGAGGAACAGATGGCAAAGGTAATAGAAGGAAATATGATAGCGAAGGGAAAGCGGTTTGCGATAGTAGCGTCGCGTTTCAATGATTTTATCACCAAGGAATTGATTTCCGGTTGCACCGATACGCTAATAAGGCACGGCGCGGATGATAAGGATTTGACTGTCACCTTGGTCCCCGGAGCATTTGAAATCCCGGTTATCGCGCAGAAATTAGCCAAATCAAAAGATGTGGACGCGGTAATTTGTTTAGGCACGGTAATACGCGGTTCGACTCCGCATTTTGATTATATCGCCGCGGAAGTGGCTAAGGGAGTTTCTAAAGTTTCTCTGGATTCCGGTGTACCGGTGGTCTTTGGTGTGATCACAGCTGATACTATTGAGCAGGCAATTGAGCGCGCGGGTACTAAAGATGGAAACAAAGGGAGAGACGCAGCCCAAACTGCCATTGAAATGGCCAATCTGTTAAACCAGATCAAATAATCCATGCGTAAACGCACAAAAGCCAGGGAATTCGCCCTGCAGATACTTTATCAGTTGGATATCACTAAAGAAGCGCCCGAGGCAGCCTTAGAGAGTTTCTGGACAGCCCATCTTGAAGAAGAGGTGGGAGATGATCTGAAGGCCTTTACCGCGGAATTAGTCAAAGGAACCCGTGAGAATGTCGAGGCTATCGACGCAAGTATCACTAAGTTTGCCGCTAACTGGCATTTGAAACGCATGGCAGTGGTGGACAGAAATATTTTGCGTATGGGTTGTTTTGAACTGATGTTCAGGGAAGATATCCCGCCTAAGGTTGCTATTAATGAAGGAGTCGAGTTAGCTAAAAAATATTCGGGCATTGAGGCGGGAAAATTTGTCAACGCCATCCTTGATAAAGTAAAACTGGAAAAGGGAAAATGACCCAGCCGAAAAAATTCGCCGACCTGCACCTGCATACCACGTTTTCCGACGGTACCTATACCCCAGAAGAACTGGTCGCTAAGAGCCTTAAAGCCGGGTTATCCGCCATTGCCGTAGTCGATCACGATACGGTGGAAGGCCTACCGGACTGTATTGCAGCCGGAAAAACGAATGGCCTGGAGGTTATCCCGGGTATAGAACTAAGCGCTGAAAGCGAAGGCCAGGAGATCCACGTCCTGGGCTATCTCATTGATTACCGTTCAAAGCTTTTGAATGAAAAACTTGTTTTTTTGAATAAGAGGCGCGTGGAGCGGGTCTATAAAATGGTCGAAAAATTAAAAGAGATGGGAATTAAACTTAATCCCCAAACAGTCTTCGAGGTTTCGGGGTTAGGGACCGTGGGGAGGCTGCATATCGCCCGCGCCATGGTCAAAGAAGGATTGATCAGCTCTCTTTATGATGCCTTTCATAAATATATCGGGGATGAATGCCCGGCTTATGTTTGTGGATTTAAGTTCTCCGCGCAAGAGGCGATAAAAGCCATCCGTGATTCCGGCGGAATTCCGGTCTTGGCGCATCCTTATGTGGTAAAGAATGACGAACTCCTCCATGAACTTATTGAGCAGGGGTTGATGGGGCTTGAGGCCTATTATCCCGAACATTCGCAGTCAATGATAAATTTCTATCTTAATCTGGCTAAAGAAAATAACCTGCTGGTTACGGGAGGATCGGATTTCCACGGATCAGCTAAGCCGAAAGTCAAGATCGGTGCAACCAAGATTCCCTATGAATTAGTCGAACGGCTAAAAGAGGCGAAAAATAAGCATGACTAAGAAGCGTAAAGTTTATTTTATGGATCTGGCTTTAAAATTGGCGGCTAAGGGTAAAGGTAGGACTTCGCCTAATCCTTGCGTCGGCGCATTAGTGGTCAAGAATGACCGTATCGTCGCAAGCAGCTACCATAAGAAAGCCGGCTTTGCCCACGCAGAAGCAGCTGCCCTTGATAAAGCGGGTATCAAGGCTAAGGGCGCGACGCTTTATGTGACCCTTGAGCCTTGCGCGCACTTCGGCCGCACGCCGCCCTGCGTTGACAAAATAATAAAAATGGGTATTAAGGAAGTAATAATCGGGATGGTCGACCCTAATCCGCTTAATAACGGAAGAGGAATAGCTAAGCTAAGAGAATACGGCATAAAGGTCGAAGTCGGATTCCTCGAGGATAAGCTAAGGAAATTAAATGAACCGTTCATAAAATATATTACCAAGCGCGCGCCTTTTGTGACGGTCAAGATCGCCGAATCACTCGACGGTAAGATCGCCACTAAAGAAGGAGATTCAAAATGGATCACCTCGGATAAATCGCGCGCGTACGCCCACCGCATCCGTTCGGAGTTTGACGCCATCATTGTAGGGGTCAATACCGTGATAAGAGATGATCCTAATCTGGATGCCTGGTTTTCTAAAAAGCATCCGGTCAAGGTTGTGACCGACAGCCAGTTAAGCACCCCGCAAAACGCCGCGATTTTTTCGGGGAATAGCCCGGTAGTCATCGTGACCCTGCCATCTCGTCCGGGGCAGGAGACGGATAACCGCAAGGCCCTGACAGAAAAAGCCAAGATCTTAGAGGTAAAAGAAAAATCCGGACAGATCAATTTAAGGGATATGCTTAAGAAGCTGGCTCAAATGGAGATAACCAATATACTGGTTGAAGGGGGAGGAACGCTTATCGGCGCTCTCTTCGACGAAGGATTAGTAGACAGGGTGATGTTTTTCATAAGCCCCAAGATCATCGGAGGCAAAGAGTCATTGGGTTCGGTAATGGGCAGGGGCGTATCAAGGGTTGATAAGGCCTTTAAATTAAAAAATATAAAAGTCAGGCGGATCGCCGAGGATATATTGGTTGAGGGAGATATAAAATAAAATGTTTTCCGGAATAGTCGAAGAATTGGGAGAAGTAAAGAATATATCCCAGCGCGGTAATATCGCGCGGATAACTATAAAAGCATGTAAGGTTTTAGATGATGCTAGGATTGGAGATAGCATTGCGGTAAACGGCGCTTGCCTGACAGTTGTGGAAAAGGGCGCAGAAAATCTTGTCTTTGAAGCCATGCCGGAGACCTTGAATGCTACTGATTTAGGATGTTTAAGGACTTGTGAAAAGGTAAATTTAGAAAGAAGCCTTATGATCGGCGAGCGCTTGTCCGGGCATTTTGTCACCGGACACGTTGATTGCATCGGATTGATACGTAAAAAAACCCGTGTAAGCAATAATCTCGGTTTCGAGATCGCAGTTAAACCGGAATTCATGAAATTTATCCTGCCTAAAGGCTCGGTCTCGGTCGATGGTATAAGCCTGACCATAATGAAGAGACAATCGAATACTTTCTGGGTTTACATAATTCCGCACACCTTAAAGAACACCACTCTTGGATTCAAGGGCCCGTCTGATAAAGTGAATATCGAGTTCGATATCCTCGCCAAGAAAGCCGCGGCAATTTAAGTTATGTTAACTTGAAATTATTGCTATCCTGCCTGATTTCTGGTATACTAGTGAAACAATTTAAGAGAAAGTTTGTCCCTCGCAACTACAAATTAATCGTATAGTTGCTCGGGATGATTTACATAAGTTTATAGCGGGTAAATCTCGGGGAGTGGCCCAGTTTGGTAGGGCGTTTGGTTCGGGACCAAAAGGCCGTGGGTTCAAGTCCCACCTCCCCGACATTTTCTATGAAAAAACAGGTGCATGTCTATTACAGCGGACGAGTGCAGGGAGTGGGGTTGCGCTATAGCACCAAGAGATTGGGTGAGGATTCAGGCGTAACCGGCTGGGTCAAGAATCTGAAGGACGGCCGCGTAGAGATCATCGCTGAAGCCGAGGAAGATTCCCTGAAAGAATTCTTAGACAGCATCGCTAAAAGTTTTTCCCGGTATATAACCGACACCGATATCACCTGGGGCCCTGCGACCGGAGAGTATAGACAAAATCCGCCTTCACGATTATCTCTATTATGTAATTAGCCAACCTGAAATCTCCGATAAAGAATACGATGTTTTGATCAAAGAGTTGCAAGAGCTGGAAGACAAGCATCCGGAGCTTAAGACCAAAGATTCTCCGACCGTGCGCGTAGGTGGCGGGATTTTAGACGGTTTTAAGGCTATCAGGCACAGGCAGAAGATGTTTTCTCTCGATAACACCTATTCTATTGATGAATTAAAAGAGTGGGATGCGCGCGTGCGCAAGGACTTAGGAGGCAGAGAAACCGTCGAATATGTCGCAGAGCTTAAGATCGACGGAGTAAGCGCGAATATTGCCTACCTTAAAGGAAGCCTGTCTCTGGGGTTGACTCGGGGAGACGGAGAGTCCGGTGAGGACGTTACTCAAAACATAAAGACTATCCGCCCCATACCTCTGGTTTTGCTCAATAATGATATTCCTGAACTTATTGAGATACGCGGCGAGATATATATGAGCCTCAAGGATTTTATCGGGCTCAATAAACAGAGAGAGGAAGAGGGGGAAGTTGCCTTTGCCAATCCACGCAATGCTGCGAGCGGATCTTTGAAACTTTTGGATACCGCTCAAACGGCTAGGAGAGGATTGAATTTTTTCGCGCATTCAATCGGCGAATATGAGGGTAAGAGGATTGTTTCGCAGTGGGAATTCCTGGCGCAGCTTAAGAACTGGGGGGTGCGGGCAAATATGCATTCCCGGCTCTGTAAAAATCTTGATGAAGTAATATGTTTTTGCAAAAACTGGCAGGAGAAGAGAGATTCGCTGGGGTATGAGATTGACGGTATTGTAGTCAAAATAAATGATTTCAGCCAGCAGAAGAAGCTGGGGTCAACTCTAAAAAGCCCGCGCTGGGCAGTTGCTTTTAAATTCCCCGCGCGTCAGGCGACTACCGAAGTTTTGAAAATAAATATTAACGTCGGGCGCACCGGGGTGATCACGCCTACCGCGGAACTTACGCCGGTCGAATGTTCTGGAGTAGTGATTACCCGCGCAACCTTGCACAATTTTGATGAGATTAAGCGCCTGAATTTAAAGGTCGGCGACCGCGTCTTAATTGAGCGCGCCGGAGATGTCATCCCTAAGGTAGTCAAGGTCGTAGAAAGTAAGGGGAATAAATCTTTTCCTATTCCTGATACCTGTCCGGCTTGTGGAGGAAAAGTAATAAAAGAGAAAGAAGAGGATGTAGCTTACCGCTGCATCAATTCGTCTTGTCCGGCGCAGCTGGAAAGAGGGTTGGAGCATTTTGCTTCTCGGGGTGCAATGGATATCGAAGGTATGGGGGAAGCGGTTATAGAACAATTGGTGAAATTAAGGATGGTAAAGGATTTTGCCGATATTTATAAATTATCCGAGAAAGACCTGCTGAAACTTGAATTATTCAAAGAAAGAAAGGCAGGCAACTTGCTTGACGGAATTGAGAAAAGCAAAAAGCAGCCTTTGTCGCGGCTGATCTTTGCTCTGGGTATACGCCACGTAGGGGAAAAAGCGGCTTTAGTCCTGGCGGGAAAATTCAAGGATATTGATAATCTTATACAGGCTAAGAAAGATGAACTGCAAAATATCTATGAAGTCGGGCCGGTACTTTCTAAATCGATTGCGGAATATTTTTCGCAAGCCTCGACTAGAAAATTGATCAGCGAGTTTAAAGAGTTGGAATTGAACCTTAAGGAGGCAGCGAAAGAGTACCGCTTGACTAAATTGACCAGAAAAACTATTGTTTTTACCGGCGAGCTTAGCGGATACAGCCGGGCCCGGGCAGAAGAAACGGCGCGTTTAGCCGGAGCCATGCCTGCTTCTACGGTCAGCAAGAATACAGATTTTGTGGTGGCCGGAGAAAACGCCGGTTCTAAATTAGCCAAGGCCAAGAAATTAGGCGTAAAGATCATTGACGAGGCAAAGTTTAAGGAGATGCTAAAATGAAATACTCAAAATACTTTAAGCTCTTTGTGATACTCCTGCTAGTTGTCGACCTGGCCGGATGCGAATCGTTTGTGCGCAAGTTTACCCGCAAAAAAAAGCAAGAGGGCCCGACTGAAGAGTTAGTCCTTGTGCCGGAGGAGTATAAGGATACCCGTACCGCTGAAGCAAAATACCGTGAACATTTTACTTATTGGAAGGCGTGGCAGGATGAGTTGGTTGAGTCACTTCTTATGAACAAGAGCCTTAAGAAGAGGGTGGATTGCGCGGAGCAGGCATTAAAGCACCTTAGTGAATTAAAACCGCTGCTTATCGCGAAAAAACAGCAGGAGTTAAGCGGTTATTTAGCCCGGCTTGCGGATTTAAGGGATATGATATCCGACGATACCTACGGGACAAACAACCATTTTTACCGCAATAAGGCGGAGAATATCAGGAGAAACGTATTGCAGCATTTCAGCTATCCCGGTATAGGAAAGTCAGTCAGATGATATTAGAGAATATACCGGTGGGTGCCTTGGAATCTAATTGTTATGTATTGGCCTCGGGAGAGGGAAAAGAGGCGATAATCATTGATCCGGGAGCGCAAGAGCATAAGATTCGGAAAGTTTTGGAAAGGCATAAATTGAAACCCGCGCTCGTAATCAACACCCACGGGCATTATGACCACATGGGCGCAGATGACAAGTTTGGCGTGCCTGTCTATATCCATAAGCTCGATTCCGCAATGCTTAAAGACCCTATGCTTAACCTCTCGGGTTTGTTTTCTCTGGCCTGCGGGGTAAAGTCCGAAATAAATACGCTTGAAGAGAACCAGGTCATATCTTGCGACGGGATAGAGCTGAAAGTCCTGCATATACCGGGGCATACTCCCGGAGGCATTGCTTTGGTTTTAATCAAACCTGATGAACATGTTGTTTTTACCGGGGATACCTTGTTTTGCCAAGGGATAGGCCGCTCGGATCTGGAGGGTGGGGACGGCGAACTGCTTGTTAAAGCCATCAAGGAAAAGTTGCTAAGTCTTCCTTCCGATACGGTAGTTTATCCCGGGCACGGCCCGTCTACTACGATAGAGGAAGAAAAGAAAGAGAATCCTTATTTATGAAAGAGCTGATCGATTCTTTTCTGAATTATATTTCAGTCGAGCGGGGGTTATCCAACAATACGATCATCTCTTACCGCGAAGACTTGAATACCTATATAGATTTCCTGCAAGGCCAACATATCGACGCGCTCTCCAAGATCAATAAGAACGACATCACTAATTTTATGTTTTCGCAAAAGGACAGGGGGCTAGCCGCGAATTCCGTGGCCCGGAGGCTGGCCGCGATAAGGATGTTTCACAGGTTTCTTGCCCGTGAGAGAATATCCAAGAATGACCCCACTAGTTTGATTGATTCTCCTAAGCTTTGGAAGAAGATCCCGGATTCACTCTCTTTAGCCGAAGTCGAGGCATTGATAGCAGCGCCCAATATCCGCGATAAACAGGGCGTGCGCGATAAGTCTATACTTGAAACACTCTACGCCACTGGGATGCGCGTATCGGAGGCTGTAAATTTAAGGTTGGATAACGTAAATCTCGATATTGGTTTTCTGCGTTGCATCGGGAAAGGCGATAAGGAGAGGGTAATACCCTTAGGTTCAAAGGCTATCGCCAGCATTAAAAGATATCTGGAGGCAAGCCGATCTATTTTCTTAAAGGGTAAGCAATCGGATTATTTATTTTTAAACCGTTTCGGCAAGAAGATATCCCGGCAGTCATTCTGGAAGATAATCAAGAAATACGCTGCCCAGGCAAAGATCAAGAAACCTATCCGGCCGCACATATTGAGGCATTCGTTCGCCACCCATCTTTTGGAGAGGGGTGCGGACCTGCGTTCGGTGCAAGAGATGCTGGGTCACTCCAATATTTCTACCACGCAGATCTATACGCACATAAACCGGGACAGGCTAAAGGCTGTACATAAACAGTTTCACCCGCGGCCTTAGGAGAGAAAATGAAGAAATACTTGGAAAGATTACCCAAAGAAATCCGGGAATTGGTTTATTTTACCAAAGACCTGGCCGCTTATCGGGGCATGCCGGCGTATCTGGTTGGAGGATTTGTGCGCGACCTTATTTTGGGAGTGCGCAACTTCGATTTAGATATTGTTGTAGTCGGTGACGGCATAAAATTCGCGGAATATTTTTCCCGGGCCCTTAAGGCAAAACTTATCCGGCATAAGAGATTCGGTACGGCAACCGTAGTTCTAAAGCCGGGATTAAAGATCGATATAGCTACCGCGCGAAGCGAATTTTATCCTCATCCTGCACATCTACCCGTAGTCAAGCCGGGTTCGCTTAAAGATGATCTTTTCCGCAGAGATTTTACCATCAATGCCATGGCTATCAGCCTGGTTGAAAAGGATTTTGGCAGGCTCATCGATTGTTACGGCGGGAAAAATGATTTAAAGGCTAGGTCAATCCGCGTTTTGCACGCTTTAAGTTTTATTGATGACCCTACCCGCATTATCCGGGCTATCCGTTTTGAGCAAAGGTTTGATTTCAAGATAGATCCCGATACCTTGAAATTGCTAAAAGAGGCA
>JAPLLM010000077.1 GCA_026387555.1 Candidatus Omnitrophota bacterium
CTTTCGAAGTCCCGGGTGGTATCGCCGCTGGTTTGATATTTGACTAGTTTACCGATTTTCGCGCCCAATAACTTAGCCGAAGTTATCATGACTATTGCCGGGGCGTATCCGCACATACTGATATCTAATTCTTTGACTTTAGCCATTAATCTGTCGGCATCAAGAGAGATGATAGCGTCAATGGCTTCCCGGTCCTTACTCTCTGCTTCCTTCAGCGGTTCGTAATGGGTCATGTCAGAGCTGGCGACGATTAAGACATCTTTTCGTACATTATTATCGATTATTACTCGGGCAATCTCTTCGCCAACTGCCTTCAATGCCGCAAGGTTTCCGGACATAAACGCTATAGGGACGATTGCAAAATCTTTTTTTAGATACTGCAAGAACGGTAACTCTACTTCCAGCGAATGTTCGTTTTCATGAGCGAGTTTGTCTTCTTTTAAATATTTTGAATTTTTTAATAGTTCCGCAGCCAGTCTGGAATCGATATTTACGGCACCCAACGGAGTCTCCCAGCTCCCCTTGGTCATTATGCTGAAAGGATTTCCGTAACCGGTGTGGTTAGGCCCGAGGAGGATCACTTTACTTTTTATATTTATTTCCGAAACTGTTTCTCCCGCGACCTTGCCGGAATACATATATCCTGCGTGGGGGAGCATGCAGGCAATAACATCGTTTTTCAAAGCCCGCGGATTAATCAGCTCTGCGAGAGCCTTATTAAGCGATTCTTTCGTGCCGGGATAGAACTGCCCCGCCACTACGGGTTTGCGCGTATCAGATAAGGCCATCGAATACTCTTTCTAAAAGGACCTTTCCGTTCTTTATATCCTCTGTAGCTGCGGGATGGTGGGCTTCCATTATCTTAAGGCAATCCCTACTTAAATATGGTTTGATCTTGGTGAAATCCAGATCACCCTGGCCTGGGGCTTTGTGATCGTGGCATCCCGTAAGGTCATGCAGGTGGATACCTAACATAGAATCTTTGTACAGTTCGAGGATCTCCAGATGGCGGTAGAATCCCAACCGCTCCATGACTTCCGCGTGCCCCGCATCGTGCCAGTAACCAATTTGCGAACCTTTAAATTCTTTTAAGATTAAACAGATTTCTTGCAGGGAAGGTATTTCGCGGAAATAGTAGCGGGTTTCAACGCCTAAAAGGACGCCCCTTTTCTTAGCTGCGGCGTTTAACGTATCCAGGCTCTTTAGCGTCTGGTCTAGGTGCCGGCCGAGGCTTGTCTTTCTCTCCCGGATAATCAGCTCACGCAGCTCTTTGAATTCCGGAAAATCATTGCGTCCGCCTTCGTATAGTCTTATTAAGTCGCGGGTCTTATCCGCAATTTCCACTCTGCCGCAATGAAGGACCACTGCTTGGGCTTGGAAATCAGCCGCAGTCTCTATGGTCTTTAAGGTATGTTTTACTGCTGATCCCCTCTCATTCTCGTCGAGGGAGCTCATAGAAAAACAATCCGGAAGCGCTTCTTCTATGGTAAGCCCTTCCGGAATCGGACAATAATTATGCAAGCTCCTGACTTTGAGGCCGCTAGCCTTGATTGATTTCTTTACCCCGGCACACATCTCGGCGGTCAGGCTGAAACTCAGCTCGATTTCGTTAAATCCGAGCCCCTGAATTTCAAAGAGCATATCACTTGCGCTTTTAGCTCTAAAGGCATTCCAGGAAGTTGAGAGCGCCAAACTCATATTACTTATCTTCTACCTTTTCCTTTACTCTTTGCTCTTTTTCTTTTTTTCTCGCTGGGTTTTTCGTAATACTTGCGGTCGCGGATCTCCCTTAAGATACCTTCCTGTTCGATCTTCTTCTTAAAACGTCGCAGGGCTGATTCAAATGGTTCATCTTTTCTGACTTCAACTTCGGACAATATAATCATCTCCTTTCATAAGTATTTTAGTGTCAATAATATACCACTAGTTTTAGCGGGTGTCAACGGCTATTCGATTTCGAATGATATGACTACGTTAAATGTCAGGCTGGGGTAGTCGAGCTCTTTGGGAAAATCGGGAAACGGGGCGGCATCTTTCACGCTCTGCAAGGCTATCTCTCTAAGGTACAGCGCGCCGCTGGATTTCTCTTCTACAAGATGCACTCCCTTGACATAACCTTCGCTGGAGATGACAAAAGTTAGGTATACTTCTCCGGTATCGGTGCGGGTGTAATTCTGATAGGCAGAACGGCGGATCTTCTCGCGCACGATCTGGTAGTAGCTTATATAAGAAGGGTTGTTGATCTTGTCGATATCTACCGGCGGGAGGCTGATCCTTTTCTTTATCGCCATAATATCCGGTTTGATCAAAGACGGCTTGGTAAAGACCGGGCCTTTAAGCGGGGCGGCTCTGGGAGGTTTAAAGACCATTTTTTCCGCTGCCGACGCAGGTAAATTAGTATCCGCGGTGATTTTGGCGTTCAAGTTCAGGAATGGTTCATCTCTTAACCCCTGCGGCCGGGGCGCAGGTTTACCCGCGACAGTTTTAGCAGCCTTCTTATAACTGACTTCGATAAGCTTAGGCGCTTCCTGCGGGATAAACAGCGATGAGAAATCGAATCTCTGTCCTAATATAAAAAGATGGACGGTAATGGATGCGATGATCGCGAATCTGAACAATCTGTTTTCAAGCATACCGCTAGATTAACACACCGGCGATTTTATTTCAAGGTTAGAATTTAGCCTCCGCTCCCAATGTAAATGTCCTACCCGGGGCCGGATTGAAGTATCTAGTACTGCTGCTTACAAAACCATATGAATTATACTTTTTAGCCAATAGGTTATCGATTGCTAAGAAAATCTTCATTGCCTTATATCCGTAGCTCACTTTAGTATCTGCCGTAACATAGCTTGAAAGTTTAAAGTCATTCGCTGAATCGATATAGGAAGTCCCGAAATACGTAACGGCTAAATCCCAATTCAACCCAAAATCAGTGGCAAAATGAAACCCAGAACTTGCCTTATGAATAGGGATATTAGTCAGATATTTCCCGCTATAGCTTCCATTTTCATTCTTGGCACGTGAATAAGTATAATTCGCAAAGCCCGATAACCATTTAGCAATTTTGAAATCTAAATCCGTCTCTATGCCCTTATGTGATGTCTTGCCGTAATTCTGATATTGGTTAGTAGCATAATCGTACCAAATTTCATTATCCAGCTCCATCCAATAAAAACTCAAATCTGCCCTGACGAATTCGTTAAAACGATGATGTAATCCGATTTCGTAGTTTGTCGCTTCCTCGGGCTTTAAATCGGGATTGGCTGAACTTCCATAAGTAAACATCTGTCCGATCGTAGGGGTTCTGAAGGCCTGGGCATAATTCGCATAAAGGCTTGAGTCTTTCCGATACATATACACCAAACTACATTTTGGGGTTACTTTAGACATCTTTTCTGTTTTTGAGTTGGTTGTGGTTTTCTTGTCGTCAAAATCAAAACTTACTCGATCGTATCTAACCCCGGCAATAAGACGCAGGGAATCGATGAGTTTAATCTCATCTTGAAGAAAAGGGCCCAACTTATCCCTTTTTACCCCGTAATCACTGCGCAGTGTCCCTCTTTGCTGATACGGCGCATTATACTCTTGGTAATCAAAGTTATCCCTTTCGAGATCAAGCCCTCCGGTAAATTCATGCCTTAAGCCCGTAATCTCTTGTTTTAGGCCGCCCTTTAATAATAAGCCATAGGCATTCTCATCTTCAAGCTGTTCTCTCGTTGTGTTTTCTGTGGAGCCGCTGGTATAAAACGAATCTGCGTCGTCGTATTTGTAATAAAATGTCGCTTCCGTGTTTATCTTATCGCCTGCATCCCAGGCGTGTGTAATGCTTACATCGTTTTTGGTTTCGTCGCTTTTATCATTTTCCGTTCCCGGCCGCGCCTGCCTGCGATCCTGCGCAATCTGGGCTTCGGTCAAAGCCCAGGAAAGAGCCCCCCTTTTTTTCTTATAATAGTCTAGCGACAACTTCAGGGCTTGAACATCATTAATCGCATAATCTA
>JAPLLM010000036.1 GCA_026387555.1 Candidatus Omnitrophota bacterium
CAAGATACCTGTACTTTTCCGGAGTTTTCTTCTCAACAAAAGCCCGGCCGAACTTACGGCTCAAATGAAAAAGGATAAAGGCGTTGATCACTTCAGAGATTGAAATAAGCAGGGCGCTTAATTTGACTCCGAAGATAACCGCGCCGGCAAGCCAGAACACATCCTTAGATAAAAAAACAAAAAAAGTAATGACCACATAGGATATGATATAGATTACACAGCTATAAACCAGAGGAAACGACTTAAGGGAATCTTCCAAAATCCCGGTATTTAGTTTTATGAATCTAGCGCTTAAGTACCAGATACCGGCCAAGAAGAGGATTAGTCCGATAAATTGAAGGGCATACCTTCTTTTACTCATTTATTTGTCGTAGGTAGAATAATAATACGGAGTAAAGGCTTGGAATTCGGCGGCGCAAGTGTCTACTAGCTTAAAATCGGGAATAAGGCCAAAAGATTTGCGCAATGCGCGGATATCTTCTTCCTCTCTGCCCGATAATTTAGCCAGCTGCCTGTCGCTAAAGCCGTATTCCTTGGCTTTGGAGAGGGTTTCTTTGCTTAACTCTTTTTTAACCGCGATTTCTTTTTCTATCTCGATTATTTCTTTTAGGTTGTGCAGGAACCAGAGGTCGATCTGAGTAATTTCATTTATCTTTTCAATAGTCATCCCGGCGCGGAGGGCATCGCCGATGTAGAAAATCCTTTCGGCGTTGGGGATTTTTAATTTGGCGTAGATCTTGTCTAAAACGCTTTTATCCGCCGCAACATGAGCCGGATCATTAAAGAGCAAACTCTCTAATCCGAATCTCTTGATTTCGAGAGAACGCAAGCCTTTCTGCAGGGCTTCTTTAAATGTCCTGCCGATAGACATCGCCTCACCCACGGATTTCATGGATATGGTCAAGGTCGGATCGGCGGAAGGAAACTTTTCAAAAGTAAAACGGGGGATTTTTACCACGCAGTAATCTATCGCCGGCTCAAAACATGCAGGGGTCTCTTTAGTAATATCATTAGGGATTTCATCCAGCGTGTAACCTACGGCGAGCTTAGCCGCAATTTTTGCTATAGGGAATCCTGTTGCCTTTGATGCCAGCGCAGAGCTTCTGGAAACCCGCGGGTTCATTTCAATAATCACCATTCTGCCGTCTTTAGGATTTATCCCGAACTGAATATTAGACCCGCCAGTCTCAACTCCTATCGCCCGGATACAGGCGATGGAGGCATCGCGCATTTTCTGGTACTCCTTGTCGGTAAGCGTCTGGGCAGGAGCAACAGTAATGCTATCTCCGGTGTGTACGCCCATAGGATCAAAATTTTCAATCGAGCAGATGATCACCACGTTATCTAATTTATCGCGCATAACCTCCAGCTCAAATTCTTTCCAACCGATCACCGATTCTTCGATCAATATCTCGCTGATCATACTCGCTTCCAGCCCCCGTTTAGCAAGCTGGCCAAATTCTTCCTTATTATAAGCGACACTCCCTCCCGTGCCGCCTAAATTAAAACTCGGACGGATTATGACCGGGAATCCTACCTTGTCAGCCACTTTTATCGCTTCAGCAAGAGTATAAGCCCTTCCGCTCTTAGGCAGATCCAATCCTGCCTTCTCCATTGCTTCTTTAAAAAGCTGGCGGTCCTCCCCCTTTTTTATGGATTTGATATTTGCGCCGATAGTTTCAACTTTATATTTCTTTAAGACGCCTGATTCATCGAGCCCAACCGCGGTATTAAGCGCAGTCTGCCCGCCTAAGGTAGGCAATAGTGCGTCCGGCCTCTCCTTAGCGATGATCTTCTCCACCGACTCTACGGTTATAGGCTCAATGTATGTCTTGTTCGCCGTCTCCGGGTCAGTCATAATAGTCGCGGGATTGGAATTGACCAAAATTACTTCATAACCTTCCTGGCGCAGGACTTTACATGCTTGAGTCCCGGAATAATCAAACTCGCACGCCTGACCTATGACAATAGGCCCGGAACCGATGATCAAAATTTTCTTTATATCAGTCCTTTTTGGCACGCCACTTCTCCATCATCTTTATAAATTCTTTAAACAGGTATTCAGAATCGTGAGGCCCGGGTGAAGACTCCGGATGGAATTGCACGGAGAATAACGGATATTTCTTATGCCTTATGCCTTCAAGGGTTTTGTCGTTAAGGTTCATATGCGTAATCTCTAATTCTTTTTTATTAAGCGTCTTCATGTCTACGCAAAACCCGTGATTCTGCACGGTAATGGCGACTTTGCCCGTCTTTAAATCCTTGACCGGGTGATTTCCGCCGTGGTGGCGGAATTTAAGTTTAAAGGTCTTTCCTCCCAGCGCCTGACCGAGCATCTGCTGGCCTAAGCATATACCGAAAATAGGAAGCTTGCCAATCAATCCTCTGACTGTGTCAACCACATAAGGGACTGCCGCCGGATCACCCGGCCCATTAGAAAGCAAAATACCGTCGGGCTTCAAATCCAAGATCTCTTTAGTCTTAGTTTTCGCCGGGACGACCTGCACCTTACAATTATTTTTCGCCAAAATTCTTAAGGTATTGTATTTTATCCCGCAATCCAGGACCACCACCTTATATTTACCTTTTTTCTCCCATTCATAAGGCTTCTTGCAGGTTACTTCCCTAACCAGATCAATACCGACTAAACCCTTACTCGCCTTGGCTTTTTTAATCAGGCTCTTCTCATCAAGGTCTTTGGTGGAGATCACTGCCTTCATCGCCCCGGCCTTTCTGATATGCAGAGTAAGCGCGCGGGTGTCTATCCCTTCAATCCCTAGGATATTATTTTTCTTCAAATATTCACCGAAGGATTCTTCCGAACGCCAGTTGCTGTCCATTTTTGAATACTCCTTGACCACAAAACCTTCGGCAAAAGGTTTATAGGACTCGACATCTTCGGAATTAACCCCATAATTTCCGATCAAAGGATAAGTCATACAGATAATCTGGCCCTTGTAGGAAGGATCAGTGAGGATCTCCTGGTATCCGGCCATGCTGGTATTAAAGACTACCTCACCATAAGCCTCCCCGGGCGCACCAAAGGACCTGC
>JAPLLM010000074.1 GCA_026387555.1 Candidatus Omnitrophota bacterium
CATCCCTTGCTGAATGTGAACGTCTTTATCAATGATCGCACGCTTAAGCTTAGCGTGCCTGCCCACATTTACGCCGTCCATTAAAATTGAATCGTAAACTTGAGAAAAACTGTTGACCCTGACATTGGGCGAGAGTATCGAGCGCTGCACGCGGCCGCCGGAAATGATCGAACCGCTAGAAACTATGGAATCAAGCACAAGGCCTACGCGCCCCGTAACCTCTTCACCTGAAAAGACCGTTTTCGCCGGAGGAAATTGCTCTTGCAGAGTCCTGATCGGCCAATTTTTATCGTAGAGGTTAAAAACCGGATCGACCTGTATTAAATCCATATTCGCCTCGTAATAAGCGTCAATGGTCCCGATATCCCGCCAATATTTGGCTTCTTTCTTATTCTCGTCGATAAAATTATATACCGCGACCTTTAAACCCTTCTTAAGCATCTGCGGGATTATATCCTTTCCGAAGTCATGGGTAGAATTATGCCGGTGCGCATCATCATGCAGCTCCTGCTCCAGCGCCCCTAATTCAAAAACATAGATTCCCATCGAGGCATATACTTTATCCGGATGCGCGGGTATGGTCTTAGGGTTCTTCGGTTTCTCCTGAAATCCTATGACCCGGCCGAGATTATCCACCTCCACTACTCCGAATTGCGAAGCCTTGTCTTTATCTACCTCGACTACACCCACGGTCAGATCCGCGTCCTGATCGCGGTGGTAATCGATCATGGAATAATAATTCATCTTATACAAATGGTCTCCGGCTAAGATCAAGACCTCATCCGGCCGATCCATTTCCAGGGTATAAAGATTTTGGTAAATTGCATCCGCAGTGCCCAGATACCAGGACTCTCCGATGCGCTGCTGGGCCGGTAAGAGCTCGATGAATTGCCCGAGTTCCGACGGTAAAAAGTTCCAGCCTAGACGGATGTGGCGCTGTAATGACGCGGATTTATACTGGGTGAGCAAGTAAAGCTTACGCAGCCCGGAATTAATACAGTTCGAGAGAGTGAAATCGACGATGCGGTAAATCCCTCCGAAGGGAACCGCCGGCTTAGTCCTGTCTTTGGTCAAAGGATAGAGCCTTTCGCCTTTTCCTCCGGCCATAATAAATGTCAGTACCTTGCGCATCATCTTAAGAATACCCCCATAATGCCCCGCCTGACCATCATTACGGCGATTGCGGCTAACAGTATATACATGATCTTAGAGAAAGCGCGTGTTCCTCCCGCTCCGAAGATCTTCATAAGCACATCCGCCTTGACCAAGGTGATCCAGACGATAAGCATATTAAGTATCAGGGAGATAAACGTCATGACTAAACCGTAGGTATCGAGCATTATCAAAGTCGTAGTCAGGACTGCCGGCCCGGTGATCAGAGGCGTACCCAGAGGAAAAACACCCACATCCTTATCATGATTAGTTGTTAGCGAGAATTTTGAGGCACCGGGAAGGAGCAAGCGTACGGCGATGACAAATAAGAGCGCGCCGCCGGCGATTTGGAAATCAGGAATAGTGATACTTAAGACCCTTAAGACCCATTTACCGATGAGCATGAACAGGACAGCCATGGCGGTTGCGGTCGTCACTGACTCAACGATTATCCTATGCTTATCCTTCTTGCTTAAACCTTCCGCAAGCGAGACAAAAACCGGGATATTGCCTATGGCATCCACCGCCACAAAAATAGGGATAAACGACAATAGATAAGGCTGAAATAGGTTCATCATGGTATTAAATTATACTACTAACTCTTCACTGCTTCAAGTGGTATCTTCAAGGGTTTATCATCGATTCTTCTAATGAGGGGCAGGCAAAGGAAACTCGTTAATGCGGATATGATTATCAACCAACTAAGGCCTACTTTAGGCAGGAGTATTGCTCCGGTCAGGTTGCTGACAACAAGTGCCAGATTGCTGAAACTGCAAAGAAGCGCAAAAGACGTGGCTTCCAGCCCCTTTACGGAATTACGGGCCATAAAATCCATTGTCATCAAAAATATGAACATCCCTGCCAAGCTGTAGATTATTTCGTAGATGACAGCGCTTACCGGGGTGTAATACAAATAACTCAAAGAGATGACCGCCCCCGCGAAGACCGACCAGAAAAGCCACATCTTGATATTGATCTTTCTGGAAAATCTGTAATAAAGCAGCGAGCCGATGATCCCGAATATTGTGCTTATCGTAGCCAACCATCCGATCAATATCTTGCTCCAACCAAACACGTCTCTCTGAATAAAGAACAGCGGTGTGCCGATGGAAGGCGAAAATCTATACAGGAATATGAATAGGCCCACAATAAGCAGGTATTTGTGGGAAAATAGTCTTTTCATATCAGAGACAAGGTTTGCCGAGGATTCCTTCTGCTCCCCTTTATCCTGTTGATAAAAGAAAGTGATCAGTCCTACGAGCAGATAGACAGGCACTAACATAAGAAAAGCCGCCTGATATCCCCATTTATCGGCAACGTATCCGCCGCCGATCCCGGTTATAAGGCCGGCAATAGAAATGGATATCCATTGGATACTTTGGATCTTCCCGGTCGCCCCTGCCTTCTTTCCTTCCACGCACATGATCCCGTCTGCTGCCACATCGCGAAAAGCAGCGTTGGTGGAATTAAAGATCAATAGACTGACC
The DNA here is from genome assembly GCA_026387555.1 of Candidatus Omnitrophota bacterium. Lineage (GTDB taxonomy): Bacteria > Omnitrophota > Gorgyraeia > Gygaellales > Profunditerraquicolaceae > JAPLLM01. Next base: position 2,640 of record JAPLLM010000074.1, read on the forward strand.
AGGAATATTATGGGAAGCCAGACCAAACCTAAAAATATGACCAGAATGATATCCAGCCCCAAAGAAATATAGATCCAGGCCTTTTTATTGAAGAAATTATCGATAATGTAGCCGATCACCGGCTTGACCAGCCAGGCAAAAGTCGTGATGCTTCCTATATACATTATCTTTTCAGGGGAGTACTTGAGTGTTTCTTTGAGGTAGTAGAATAGACCTTGGGACGGGAGGCCTTCGATGCCTTGAGTAAAATAGACCGCGCTACTTAAGGCATAGACCCAGAAAAGCTTATTGCTGTGCCGCAACCGGGGCATTATTTTCTGGCTGTGTTTGAGGCGTTACTGGTTCCGGGGCTTTTGCTGCGCTAGGCTCTGGAGCAGGAGCAGCTACTTTTACATTAGCCATCAGTGATTTACTCTGCCGCACTGACATTATGGCTAGGCTTAGACAGCTTATAAAGAACACGACGGACAATATTGTCGTAATACGAGTCAGGAAGGCATTGGTCTTAGTGCCGAACATAGACTCGACACCCTGAAAACTTTCGACTAAACCGCTCCCTCTTCCCCGCTGGATCAGGACTAACGTTATTAACACAACACAGGCAAAAACATGGATTACGATGATTAGGGTCGTCATTTTTTAACCGTGCTCGCTTTCTTTACGATTTCGGAGAATGACGCTACCTGAAGGCTGGCGCCCCCTACTAACGCGCCGTCCACATCCGGCTGCTTCATCAGCTCCGTAATATTCTCCGGCTTGACACTTCCGCCGTACTGCAACCTTATGGCGTCTGCCGTATCCTTATTATACAGCTTGGCCAGTTGATCGCGGATATATTTATGCGCCTCTTGCGCCTGAATAGGTGAAGCGGTTTTACCGGTCCCGATAGCCCAGACAGGCTCATAGGCGATGACTATCTTTAAAGCTTCCTCTTCGCTTAATCCGGTTAAGCCGTTCTTTATATGGTCATCTAAAACTTTAAAGGTATTTCCCGCTTCCCGCTCGGCTAACATCTCGCCACAGCAGACGATCGGAGTAAGCCCGATTTTCAGCGCAGCCTTTATCTTTTTATTGACGGTTTCGTTGGTCTCTGCGAAAAACTGCCTACGCTCGGAGTGGCCGATGATCACATATGAACATCCGGCATCTAAAAGCATCTTCCCGGAGACCTCTCCGGTAAAAGCGCCTTCATCCTGCCAGTAAAGATCCTGGGCCCCTAACTTAATATCCGTATCCTGAATTATCTCGGCAACTTCGCTTAAAGCGGTATAAACCGGACAGAGTACTACATCTACATTTACGCAATCAAGCAGCTCGCGCTTTATCCCGTTAGCCAGATCAATGGCTTCAGGTATGGTCTTAAACAGCTTCCAGTTTCCGGCAATGATAGTTTTTCTCATCGAGCACCTTATATCTTTCGTTTAGCGAGATTCCGGCGAGTGCACTAAAATTATCATAGAGAATTTTAGTGCTTTTTACGAGCCGGAATAATCTACTTCTCTGTTAAAGCGGCTACTCCCGGCAATACTTTTCCCTCTAAATACTCCAGGCTTGCTCCGCCTCCGGTTGCAATATGGGTCATTTTATCTTCCAGTTTGAACTTAGCAACTGCTGCTGCGGTATCCCCGCCTCCGATAATAGTAGTAGCTTTCAATCCCGAAATAAACTTGGCGATTGCAAGCGACCCCTTACTGAAGGCATCCATTTCAAATATACCGACAGGCCCGTTCCAGACAATGGTCTTAGCGCTTTTTAGTTTATCTTCAAACAACTCTATCGTCTTCGGCCCGATATCCACCGCGATCTTTCCGTCAGGAATATTCTCACCGGCTATTTCGGATTTGGCATTAGCGTCAATTGTATCGACGACTACGTGGTCAACGGGTAAAATGATCTCTTTCTTTAAGGCCTTGGCCTTGCCCAATATTGACTTAGCCAGATCCAACTTATCTTTTTCTAACTTGGAATTACCGATTGATTTCCCCTGGGCCTTTAGAAAAGTATAGGCCATTCCTCCGCCGACAATAATCGCATCGCACTTAGGTAAAAGATTTTCTATAACCCCTATCTTATCCGACACCTTTGAGCCGCCCAGAATGACCATAAAAGGTTTTTCCGGGTTAGTCACCGCTCCGCCCAGGTATTTAATTTCTTTTTCCAAAAGAAACCCTGCGCTAGATTTCAGGAAATGTGTAACTCCTTCGGTGGAGGCGTGCGCGCGGTGAGCTGTCCCAAAAGCGTCATTGACATAAACGTCCGCTAAAGACGCCAACTGCTTGGCAAAACCGGCATCATTCAGCTCTTCCTCGGCATGAAATCTTAAATTCTCTAAGAGGACTACTCTCTCCTTGGCTGCATCCGCCTCCTGTTTAATGTTGTCGCCGACGCAATCATTTAAAAACTTTACCGGAACTCCCAAGAGCTCCTGCAGGCGCAGAGCCACGGGTTTCAAGCTGTATTTATCCACCCGCTTTCCGTCAGGCCTGCCTAAATGGCTCATAACGATCAGTTTCTTAGCGCCGCTATCCAAGATGTATTTCAAGGTAGGTACGGTCGCCCTTATGCGCGTATCATCGGTAATATTCAGGTCCTTATCCTGGGGTACGTTAAAATCCGCGCGCACCAGGACAGTTTTATTTTTTAAATCGATGTCTTTTATGGTAAGCTTTGCCATTTATTATAACCCTTTTTTCACCATGAATTCGCAGAGGTCCACTACCCTGTTAGAATAACCCCATTCATTATCATACCAGGCAAACACTTTGAGGAAATCATCCTGGATAACTTTAGTGCAGCCCGCGTCCACGATAGAACTTAATGGGCAGTGGTTAAAATCCACCGAGACAACAGGGTCTTCGGTATAACCTAAAATACCCTTTAGCTTACCCTCGGCTGCCTCTTTTAACGCCGCGTTAATATCTGCAGCAGTGACCTTTTTAGCCATGAGGCAAGTTAAATCCACCGCGGAAACATTAGGCGCGGGGACACGTATGGCGAATCCGTCGAGCTTTCCCTTTAATTCGGGGATGACCAGAGATATCGCCTTCGCAGCACCCGTTGACGTAGGGATCATAGACAAAGCAGCGGCGCGGGCGCGGCGCGGGTCAGAATGTGCCATATCCTGTATCCTTTGATCATTAGTATAGGCATGGACCGTGGTCATCAAACCTTTAACAATGCCCCACTTATCATTAAGAATTTTCGCTACCGGCGCGAGGCAATTAGTGGTACAAGATGCGTTAGAAACGACATTGTGTAATTTAGGGTCATATTTGTCATCGTTGACGCCCATAACTATAGTGATATCTTCACCATCGGCAGGAGCCGAAATTATGACCTTCTTTGCCCCGCCCTTGGTAATATGGTTCTCGGCGCCCTTTACTTCTTTTCCTTTCTTATTTACGCCGTCTTTCTTGACCGTGAACAAGCCGGTGGACTCCACAACGATCTGCACTCCGAGATCCTTCCAGGGCAGCTCCGAGGGATCCCTCTTGCTTAAGACTTTGATAATTTTACCGTTAACCGATATTGCGTCATCTCCCGCTACCTTTACTTCTCCGGGAAACCTGCCGTGCACGGAATCATATTTGAATAATAACGCGTTAGACTTAGCGTCCGTCAAATCATTGACCGCGACCAGCTCCAGGTCTTTAGAATTTTTTTCTAAAATAGCGCGCGCAACCAGCCTGCCTATCCTGCCAAAACCATTAATACCGACTTTCACTGCCATTTTACTGCCTCCTTTTAAGTTATAAGTTTAACGTAGTTTTTATTTTATGGCGTCCTGCGGAACTTCCCTTAAGTATTTCGCGGCTAATTCAGGTGGGGTAGCTACGACGTAGAAACCGGAGCCCCATTCAAAACCTGCAACGCGGGTAAGCTTGGGCATAAACTCGATATGCCAATGATACCCGTCGCCGGAAGCGTCACCGTTGATCGGAGACGAATGTAAAATAAAATTATACGGTAAATGCGGGAATATATGTTTTAACCTCAAAATTATTTCTCTTAATATCGCTGCCAAAGCAGGGACTTCCTCCGGAGGCATATGGCAAAATTTGCCGTTATGCTTCTTGGGCATTATCCAAAGCTCGAAGGGGAAACGCGAGACAAAAGGGCAGAAAGCCAGAAAATATTTGTTTTCTACGACAATCCTCTCCTTTTCCTGCGTCTCCTGCCGGATGATGTCGCAGAATATGCAACGCTCGCGGTATTCAAAATATTCATGCGCCCCTCTAATCTCTTCGGCTACGTTCTTAGGGACCATCGGGAGCGCGATTAACTGCGTGTGTGGATGTTCCAATGACGCACCCGCGGAAGCTCCGAAATTTTTAAAGAGCATCACATACTTAAAACGCTTATCTTTGATCAAATCGTTTATCCTGCGGCAATACATACCGATAAAATTCTCGATTTCACCTTGGGTAAGATCGCAGATATCTTTCTCGTGATACGGCGTTTCGATACAAACTTCATGCGCGCCTACGCCGTTAGTCATATCATACATGCCTACGCCATGCCTATCGAGATCGCCTTCGATCTGCAGAGCGGGGAATTTATTCGGGACTACACGCACCTGCCAACCCGGCGTATTGGGAAGAGTCCCGGGTTCGCGGATAGCCTCTATCTCCGGCGGGGTCTGGGTTTCGTTACCATAACAAAACGGACAGTTACCGCCTTTATAGATCTGCGGCTCATACTCGTAATCTTCGGGTTTATTCGGATGATCCGTATCTACAATGACCCACCTGCCGCCTATAGGATCCCTTCTTAATTCACTCATTAAACTTGCACTCCCCTTAAGAATTCAGCCGCATTCTCCGGTGGTAAAGGACAAATATAAAAACCCGTGCCCCACTCAAAACCGGCAACCCGCGTTAAACGCGGCATGATTTCAATATGCCAATGGTAATCATTATCAATACTCCTCCAGTATCCGAGCTTCTGGCGTTTAAAAGGTGTTGTATGGATGACGAAGTTATACGGCGGATCATTCAACCCCTTCTTGAGTTTTGCCAGAGTCATTTTCAAGATCCTTGCAAGCATAGTCCGGGAATTCAGGTCCATCTTGGTAAAATCGCTGGAGTGCTTCTTAGGCAGGATCCAGGTCTCAAAAGGAAACCTGGAAGCAAAAGGAGCGACAGCCACGAAACCGTCTATGTCAAGAATAACCCTGCTCTTGGTATCCAACTCCTGTTTGATCATATCACAGAAGATACATCTCTCATGATAATCATAATAATTCCTTGCCCCGACTAATTCTTCCTTGACTCTTTTAGGATTAATGGGAGTTGCGATAAGCTGGGAGCGCGTGTGCTTGAGCCTCCCTGCTCCGGCTGCCCACCCGTGATTCTTAAATACTAAGACATATTTAAAACGTTTATCCTTTTCGAGGTCGTTTATGCGGTCGATATAACAGGAGATGACCTTAGTGATCTGCTCTTCACTTAAATCGCTGATATTGTCAACGTGTTCATCGGTTTCAATGATTATTTCGTGAGCACCCACGCCGTTCATCAAATCGTAGAGGCCCTTGCCGCGGCGATCCAGATCGCCTTCTATCATCAAAAAAGGAGAGATGCTGGGGACAACGCGCAAGTCCCAACCCGGAGAGTTTTTAGCCGTACTCTTGGGCCGCAAGGCGTAGATTTCAGGCGGAGTCTGGTCTTCATGCCCTTCGCAAAAAGGGCATGGTTTCTCCGGCGGAGAATCCTGCGTCCCGGCAAACTGGTCCGGCCGTCTCGCGCGCTCCGTAGCGATGATCACCCATCTACCGATAATCGGGTCTTTTCTTAGTTCTGGCATAATTGTGCTATTATAACAAAATTTCTCCGGCTTGCAACTAAATTTTTCCCAAACACTCCTTTACCTTAATTTTATGTCCGGAAATAAACTCCTGCGCTGACATAGGCCTCTTACCTTCGATTTGCAGCTCAAGCACGTCTAAACAACCGTCTCCCGCAGCAACTTTTATCATATTATTAAAGATCTCGATTACTTCACCCGTCCTTACACCTGATACCGGGCACCGCACGCCCACTTTAGCTTTATGTATTTTCAATATCTTACCCTTATAATAGGTAAACGCACCCGGCCAGGGGAGCATACCGCGCGCCAAATCATGCAAGTCAGAAGCTGAACGGCTCCAATCGATCAAACCGTCTTCTTTTTTCAAAAGAGGCGCTAAGCTTATCGCTGATTCATCCTGCTTGGCCAATTTTACCTTCTTATTTTCTATGGCCGAAAGAGACTCAAGCAACAACAACGCGCTAGACTCGGATAACCTTTTACTTAAAATAACTGAAGTGTCGTTTTCATCAATGCCGAACTTTCTCTGCATAATTATCTCGCCAGCGTCCATTTTGGCGTTCATTTTTATGATAGTCACGCCGGTTGTTTTCTCGCCCTTGATGATAGCCCAGTTTATGGGGGCTGCTCCGCGGTATTTAGGTAAGAGTGACGCGTGGGCATTTATCGAGAATATCTTAGGGATATCGAGAATCTCCTGCGACAATATCTGGCCGTAGGCGATAACAATAAACAGATCCGGCTTAAGGGCCCTTAAGAAATCTGCGCCTTCCTTGGAGTTGATTTTCTGCAGCTGGAATACTTTAAGTCCGGAGGCCTTAGCTATAATCTTAACCGGCGTACCTTCCAAATGCAGTCCCCGGCCCTTCTTCTTATCCGGCTGGGTCACGACACAAGAAATCTTATACCCCGCCTCGATAAGGGCTTTTAACGGCACAACCGCAAATTCCGAACTTCCGAAGAATACTATATTCATATTATATGGGGTCTGCATCCACTGTTAGTATTATACCTGAATGACGGAAATTTTTTAAGTTTAATTTTATAAATTTTCCCGCCCTCTCCGGACTCGCTGCTCTAAGCATAATCTGCCAATAGAAACTTCCGCGTAATTTAGGCGGATTGGAAGGATTTACCGAAAGCGCCTCTACGCCCTTCTCCTTGATCTTACCCAATTTCTCAAATAATGCGGCGGCTGCAACCTTTACCTTCTCCGGATATGGTGAACGCAGTTTGATCAAAATAATATGTTTATACGGAGGATACCCCAACTGCTTTCGCTCTTTTAGCTCATTATCATAAAATATTTCCGGCTTATTTTTGATGATTGCTTCAAACAGATGGTGGCTCGCAGAGCCGGTCTGAATGATCAACTTCTTCCCGGCAAGCAAAACCAGAGAATTTAATGTTACAAAGGCCTTCTCCGCAGAGCGCAAGTCCAACCGGTTCAAGGCGCTATCAATATTGAGTACCCCTACCAACCCGAACTTGACTTCTTTGAGTTTGAAAACCGCGCTGGTAGCGACAAATATATCGGCGCTCCCTGAATCAAATTCTTCCGAATTCGAGATCCTCTTTATCTTTGCCTGGGGAAAGATGCGGGAGAGCTCGCTTTCTATCTTTTCTGTCCCTGTTCCCTTAAATTTAATGTATCCTGAATTACACTGTGGGCATATTTTAGGCACCGCCATTTCAAAATTACAATGGCCGCAAGCCAGCGTA
>JAPLLM010000026.1 GCA_026387555.1 Candidatus Omnitrophota bacterium
CCGGATATATGCTGAACTTGAAGTGGATAAGAATAAGGGGATAGATAAATTTATTCCTACCTTTTCCTGGTTTAATTATAACAGCACCGAAAATGCAAGTCTTTATGTGCCGGTCTGCTACCTTACGCAAGATCTTTTTAACGACAGATTGTTTCTTGCCGCGGGAAAAACCGATCTATCCAATTGGTTCGATACAAATGTCGTGGCGGGTTCCGCGGATACGCAGTTTTCCAGCGCTGCACTTGTGAATAATCCGGTCTTACCGTTACCAACTAAAAACATGGGCGTTTTTGTGAGCTACAAGCCTAATGAATTAATGAATTTTCAAGCTGGGGCTGCAACCGGCGATTACTTTCCTACCATGATTGGTTTTAGCAACGCTTTTAGAAACCAGATCTTTCTCGGGGAATTTGATTTTTCTCCCAAGTGGCGAGCAAGGCAGGGGAATTACCGGTTCATTTTTTGTTCTGACCGGGAAAAGTATGATTTTATTAATGCGGAGGGGGTGCGCCGGAACAATTATAGTTTTGCCTTGAGTCTTGATCAGGAGATTACCAATCGTTTGACCCTTTTTGCCCGTTACGGCTTGGGTGATCCGAAGGTAAAAGACGTGGAATATTTCTGGTCAGCCGGCGGACAGTTCATTGAGCCGATACCGGGGCGCAAGTACGACTGCTTGGGTTTAGGTGTAGCGCAGTCTTTATTCGGAGATGATTATCTTGAAGCCAACGGCCCGGACCTCGCCCGTTCGGAAATCATGTATGAGTTGTACTATTCTCTGCGCGTTAAGGAGTATTTCTATGTCACGCCTAATCTGCAGTTTGTCCAGCACCCCAATGCCGATAAACAGGAGGGGGAGGCGGCGGCATGCGGAGTAAGATTTCTGCTTACTTTCTAGAATTTTTGCTATAATATAGCTAATGAAGAAAATATTTTTATTTTTTAGCAGTTTCCGCGCCAAAGTTACCTTCGCATTGATCTTTTCGCTTTTTTTTGTGATGGGCTTAAGTAATTTTCTTATTTACGATTACAGCCTTAAATCGCAGTTTGCCCAGATAAGGGAGAGATTGAAAGTTATCGCCCAGACCGCAGCCTTAAGCGTTGATGGGGATGTTATCAAGAGTGTCCCGCTTAACCGAGACGGCGTAAATTACTCTTCTTATAAAATAGCTGCCCAGCAATTAGAGCGCATCCGCACCGCCAATCCCTCGCTGCTTTATATTTATACGCTGGCCAAAACCTCTAAGCCGGGTATTTGGCAATTTATCGTGGACCTTAATCCGGTAAAGATCAACCCGAAAAAGAAAGCCACTACGGCCTTCCCCGGGGATTTGTATAATGCCTCGCGTTTCCCTGAAATGATGCGCGCGTATTCGACGGCGTCGGCGGATAAGGCGATTATGACCGATGAATGGGGCACAACACTTTCAGGATATGCGCCTATCCGCGACAGCAATAATACTGTGGTTGCGGTATTAGGGGTGGATATGTCGGCTAAGGATGTCTATTTGACTCAATTGGGAGTGCGTAACCGAGCCCTGTTGGTTTTATTGTTGGGACTATTCCTGTCGGTGGCTCTGGGTTTCTTGATTTCTTCCCGGATAACTAAGCGTATTCATAAATTGGTCGAAGGGACCCGGCATGTTGCTAGCGATGACCTGGAATTCAAAGTCGAAGTCACCGGCCATGATGAAGTGAGCGAACTGGCCGATTCGTTTAACAAGATGGCCTTAAGCCTGGCGGATTCGAAAAAGAAACTTCAGGAATATTTTTATCGCGTAGTGCAGTCTCTTGTCCATATACTGGAAGCCAAGGATCCTTACACCAAGGGGCATTCGCAGCGCGTAGCTGATTTTTCCAAAAAGATCGCTCTTGAGATGGGTTTTACGGAAGATAAAGCGGAGTCAGTGCGAAGGGCCGCGGAATTACATGATATAGGAAAGCTGGTCATAGAAGAGAGCCTGTTAAATAAAAAAGAAAAGCTCTCTGATGATGAGTGGAAAATCATTCGTGAGCACCCCCTTGTAGGAGAGAGCGCCCTTAAGCCCATATTGTTTGATGAAGAAATGTTGTCTATAGTCAGATCTCATCATGAACGATACGACGGCATGGGTTATCCGGATGGGATCAAGGGCGATAAGATCAGTATCTTTGCCCAGATCGTATCGGTGGCTGACTCTTACGATGCTATGACTTCTAGCCGTGCCTACCGTCAGGGGATGAGCAAGGAGGAGGCGATAGCGGATTTTAAGAATAATTCCGGTACGCAGTTTAATACGCAGATAGTCAAAGCTTTTCTAAAAGTCCTGGAAGCGGA
>JAPLLM010000091.1 GCA_026387555.1 Candidatus Omnitrophota bacterium
GCGGGATCACCAGCCCCCTGCCTACCGAGCCGTTGTTGAAGATGGGGATAAAAAAGATCATCGCGGTCAATGTCACTCCCTCCAAGGAGGATATTCTGCGCCAGTACGACAAGATAAAAGAGGATATCACGGTAAAGATCCCGCAGGACATAAGAAAGAAAAGATGGTTCAGTATAGGAGCGCACTTAAAAGACGCGTTTAAAACCAATATATTAGGTATAATATTCTCAAGCGTGGAGATTTTGCAATCGGAAGTAGCCAAGAAAGAGGCGCAGTTAGCCGATATAGTGCTACATCCGGATACAACAGGTTTGTTTTGGCTGGAATTGCACAGGGCGAAAGAATTCGCCAAAAGAGGCGAGGAAGAAACGCGCAGGAATTTAGATAAGATAAAAAAACTGATTAACGAATAGGAGGTATTATGAATTTGAAGTTTAAGATAATTATTTTTCTCGCTTCGCTGTCTTCAATAACCTTATGCGGTTGCTCCACGGTTAAGGAATTGAGCAAGGGCGCTCTGGGTGTCTCGACCAAGGTCCTCGAAGAAGGCAGGAAGGATGCGATAAAGAAAGATTTTAACCGTGATTACGATACTTGTTATAAAACCACTATCGACTCTTTGAATAAAATCAGCGCTTATATTTACGCGGATGAGCCTTCAAAGAATATGATAGCCATCTATGTGACCGAGACAGATACTACGCCGGTAGGAATATTCTTTAAGTCAATCAACAAAGATAATACTACGATCGAGGTTTCCTCTCCGAGTATTTACGCCAGGGAATTGATCTCCGGAAAAATATTCCTGGGCATGGAGGGAAAGCTCAAGGACGAGAAAGGAAAGAATGAAGAACCAAAAAAATCGCTCTTTGAATGATCTGATCGACATCTGCCACAAAATAGCCAAGTCTAAGGGCTGGTGGGACATGGAGCGTAACGACGGAGAATTAATAGCCCTTATGCATTCGGAGCTTTCCGAAGCGCTGGAGGCGATGCGCGCCCACGGCAGCAAAGATAATATAGCCGAGGAACTTGCCGATTGCTGTATCCGCATTTTCGATTTCTGCGGGGCGAGAAAAATAGACTTGGATAAAATTTTAACCAAGAAGATCGAATACAACAAGACCCGGCCCTATAAACACGGAAAAAAGTTTTAACAAAGGAGAGCAAATGCCATATGACGCAAGTTTGGATGAACAGTTGTTCAGCAAGGCCTGGGATAGCGATTCCGGAAAGATTATAGTAAGCGTGTATTCCTATAATAACGGGGCTAAGAAACTTCAGATTACCAGAGAGATCCAGGGAAGAGAAGGCCAGCCTTCTTTTGCCAAGCTCGGTAGACTGACCAAGGCGGAAGCCGAAGGGATACTCCCGTTGATCCAAGAAGCGCTTCAAAATATGTAAAATGCTCGAGCATCTTAAAGCGCACCTGAACGGAAAGGTTGTAATTTTAGGAATCGGCAATACTCTACGCCAGGATGACGGAATAGGTTCGCTTTTAGCCTGCCGCATCAAAGATAAAGTACCATACATAGTCTATGATTCCGGCCCCACTCCGGAAAACTACCTGGGTAAGATCATTAAAGATAAGCCGGACAGTATAGTTATAATCGACGCAGTAGATTTCGGCGGCGCTGCGGGTGAATTCCGGGAGATGGAAGGAGAAGATTTCAAGACCGCGAATATCTTCTCAACCCACAATGCTTCTTTGACCCTCGCCATTAACTACTTGAAAAATAATCTCAAGGCCGATATAATAGCTTTAATTATCCAGCCGAAGCGGATAACTTTTACCGATACGCTTACTCCGGAACTGGAGGGGGCGTTAAATAAACTGGAGAATTGGTTTTGTGAGCCAGCCAAAAAAGAGGGATAGCTGGGGTTCGCGTTTAGGGATAATCATGGCCGTGGCAGGTTCTGCCGTGGGCCTGGGAAATTTCCTGCGTTTTCCAGCGAAAGCCGCCACTAACGGCGGGGGCGCTTTTATGATCCCCTATTTTATCTCTCTGCTTCTCTTGGGCATCCCGCTTATGTGGATAGAGTGGACCCTTGGCCGTTTTGGCGGAGGGTTTGAGCACGGGACCGCGCCCGGGATATTCCATAGCGTCTGGCAGAAGAATCGCTTCATAAAATATTTCGGGGTCATCGGCATATTCGGCCCGTTGGTGATCTTTATATATTATATCTATATCGAATCCTGGACCCTGGCTTACAGTTTTTTTGCACTCTTTGGAAAATACAGCCATCTTGCCGACCAGGCGACCATGCATAGTTTTTTAAAAGGATTCCAGGGCCTGGAGCATAATCAGTATTTTAACGGTATAGGTTGGGCGTATTTATTTTTTATCATTACCTTTATCCTTAATATCTGGCGCATTCTTGTTGATCAGGGTTATGACTCTGGGTACTCCTGATCCAGCGAAGCCTCTATGGAATGTTTCCAACGGTTTCGGTTTTCTCTGGAACCCGGATTTTTCCGCCCTTAAATCGGCAAAGGCCTGGCTGGAAGCCGCGGGCCAGATATTTTTCACCTTAAGCGTGGGTATTGGTGTAATTCTAACTTACGCCAGTTATCTCAAAAAAGGCGACGATGTCGTGCTTTCAGGAACGACTGCGGCAGCGACTAATGAGTTTGCCGAAGTAATTTTAGGGGGGAGCATTATTATCCCGGCTGCCTTTGTCTTTTTCGGGCCGGTAGACATCAAATCCATAGCCCAATCCGGGGTCTTTAATCTGGGTTTTGTAACCATGCCTTTGGTTTTGAATAAGCTTCCGCTCGCGCCTATATTCGGATTCTTCTGGTTCTTTTTGTTATTCTTAGCCGGGATTACTTCGTCGGTGTCATTAGCCCAGCCGGCAGTGGCATTTTTAGAAGACGAGTTTGAGATTACGCGTAAGAAAGCCGTATCAATCTTTGGCGCTGCTTCATTTCTCCTCTGCCAGCCGGCAATATTTTTGTTAAGCCGCGGAGTGGTCGATGAATTGGATTTTTGGGGAGGGACCTTCTGCCTGGTTTTATTTGCGACAGTTGAAACTATTCTCTTTGCCTGGATATTCGGCATGGAGAAGGCCTGGGATGAGATACATAAGGGCGCGGATATGCGCGTGCCCGTAATTTATAAATTCATCATCAAATATATAACACCGTTATTTTTGCTTGCGATTCTAATCAGTTATTTCTGGCAGAGCGATTCGCGTAAGTTTATGCTTATGGAGGGGGTCTCCGGAGAAAATAAATTATTTATTCTGGCGACCAGGCTGGGACTTTTGGTTTTATTTGTAGTCCTGGCTCTTTTGGTCAAGATTGCCTGGCGCAAAAGAAAACATAAAGCGGAGAATATGCGATGAAGTTAGCGGGATGGGTTTTTCTGGTTCTTTCCTGGGGTTTGATCCTAAGCATAACAATAATTTGTTTCGCAAAAGTATTATCTAAAAAGGAGCTAAAATGAAGAAGGCTGCTTTTTTGTTTGTATTGGCGGCAACCGTTGTTAATCTTACCGGATGCTGGTTTATCGTCGGAGGCGCAGCCGGGGCTGCCGGGGCATATGTAATGGGTAAAGATTACATGGAAGGCAATACCGACAGGCCTTATGAATCGCTCTGGAACGCGACTATGACGGTTGCGCGTATCCGCGGAAAGATCCAGCAGGAAGATATTGCCGGCGGTTATGTTGAGGTGGCGGTAGATTCTACATTGGTCAAGATCCATCTTACCCGCGTTAGCCAGTCAGCCACCAAGGTCAAGGTTGCGGCGCGCAAACACCATATGCCTAATCTGACCCTCGCCCAGGAGATCTTCATCAAGATCATGGAAGAGGCTAAGTGAACTATTTAGCCGACGTACTTTCTTATTCCAGCCTTTTCTGCGGTTTTCTCTGCGTGGTATTATCCTTGGAAGGGCATTTTGTTCTTGCCTGCTGGCTCATACTTCTGGCGGTTATTTTTGACGGGCTGGACGGCCAGATAGCCCGTCCTAATCAAGTGCCCAGCGAATTCGGTAAAGAGCTGGACTCGCTTATTGACGTGGTTTCTTTTGGTATGGCCCCGGCAATACTCGCGTATATCTTTATTTACCGCGATTTTTATGTTTTATCGGTATTGTCGCTGTTTATTTATCTG
>JAPLLM010000037.1 GCA_026387555.1 Candidatus Omnitrophota bacterium
CATATTTTCGAAGACGGTCATATGCGGGTATAAGGCGTAATTCTGAAAGACCATAGCGATATCGCGGTCTTTTGCCGGCACATCGTTGACGTGCTTATTACCTATATAGATATCGCCGCCGCTGATATCCTCCAGCCCCGCGATCATCCTTAAGGTCGTTGACTTACCGCAACCCGAAGGCCCGACCAAAACCATAAACTCTTTATTCTCGACCCCAAAATTAACACAGTCTACGGCCTTTACATTGCCGGGGAATATCTTGCTAACGTCTCTAAGGCTTACCTGTGCCATTCTCTCCTCGCTTAATAAATGTAAGCAAAATTAGGCATTTATTATACAAAATTAAGTTAGATAGTCAAGCAACTGGCTTAATGTCGATTTTAACCCTTTGCGATGCACTATCATATCAATCAGGCCATGCTCAAGCAAGAATTCCGAACGCTGGAATCCAGCGGGTAGTTTCTGCCTTATAGTCTGCTCGATTACGCGCGGGCCGGTAAAACCGATCAAGGCCTTAGGCTCGGCCACGATCACATCTCCCACCCCGGCAAAAGAAGCCATGACCCCGGCCATAGTCGGATTAGTCAATACCGATATATAGGGCAACTTGGCCGCCTTATGATAAGCAAGGGCGGCGCAGGTCTTAGACATCTGCATCAGGCTGTACAAGCCTTCGTACATACGCGCCCCCCCGCCAGAACCGGATACTATGATCACGGGTATTTTATTTTTAGTCGCAAACTCAATTGTCCGGGTTATCTTTTCACCGACGACCGAACCCATCGAGCCCATGATAAAACGGGAATCCGTGACCGCGATTGCCGTCTTTTTATTATCAAGCAAACCTTCGCCGGATATAACCGCATCCTTTAATCCTGTAGCTGCCTGATCGGCGAGTAATTTCTCCTTATAAGTCTTAGGGCCTTTAAAATCCAGCGGGTCGACTGACTCCATATCTTTATCAAACTCCGTAAAGGAACCGGCGTCAATCAAAAGGTCGAGCCTTTCATGGGCATTGAGGACAAAATGATAATTACACTTAGGACAGACCTTAAGATTCTCTTCAAGGGTCTTATTATAGAGAGTCTCGGAACACTCTTCGCACTTAGACCAGAGCCCCTCGGGGATATCTTTTTTCTTAAGCCTGACTATCGTGTATTTAGGTTTTCCGAATAATGCCATTTATATTATCCTTGTTCAAGCTTGTTGATGACCAGCCCCGACAAAACCTTGGGATAGAAAAACGTGGACTTCGGAGGCATCTTGAACCCGGCCAAGGCCACGGCGATTATTTGCTCAATCTTGACCGGATTAAGAAAGAAAACAATAGAATGCTCATCGCTGTCTACCGCCTCGATAAATTTCTGGGCCTCATGCCCGTAAGTAAGATCCCCTCTCTCCTCGGGGTCGTAACCTAAGATCTTCTTAAACGCCAGCGCATTCAATACCGAAACATCGAGGGAACGGTATTCCTTAGGCTTATCAGGCATCATCTTATCTAAAATCTTCACATTCTTCAAGCGCAATAGATAAAAGGCCTTGTTCTTATACATCCCCATAACGTGTTCCGTCCGGCCGCCTTTCTGCATCAAGAAGAAAAAACGCGTCTTATCCTTGATCTCCTCCACATCAAAATAATCTCTCAGGCTCTTAATAAAACCGGTGAACTCAAATGATTTATCCAGTTTAAGCAAACGGTGTATAGGAAGTATGACCAACCCCCTTGGTTCAGTATTGGTAAAATAGGTGAGAAGATAATTCGCTTCTTCTTCCCCGGTAAAGGCGTCTCCCAGTTTGATCTTTAGCGCATCGCGGTAAGCGCAGGCAACCTCATAACGGTGGTGCCCGTCAGCAATAAAGATATCCTCTTTCTTCATCCCCCCCTGCATAAATGCGATGACATCCGGCTCATCCACCCTCCAGATCCTGTGCCTGGTCTTACCGGGGTCTACGATGTCGATAAAAGGTTTTTTATCCTCTAGCTTTTGGTAAACTCTGCGGATAATACGTAATTTATCTTGAAAGACCGCTAATATCGGGCTTAAATTTGCCTTCACCTGTTTTATTAATTTCAAACGGTCCTGCTTTGCCGCAAGGCGCGTGTTCTCGTGCGCAAAAACCGGGGAATCTTTATCGCCCAGGCGCAAGAGAGAAATAAATCCGAACCTCTCGCGCTTTTCTCCGTTAAGGTTAAATTGTTGGCCGTAAAAATATATGGCCGGCCTCTCTTCCTGTTTAAGAATATCATTCTTAAGCCATTCCCGGAATATCACTCCTGACCGGCGGTACTTATCTTCGCCCGGAATATCCCTGCCCAAAAGTATATGGATAAAATTGTGGGGGTCTAACTCATGGAGGCGCTCCTGCTCCGAAGGAGAGATCACATCGTAAGGCGGACAGACAACTTTGGCGTAATCTTTAATAGCTTCTTGATTGTAGACTACCGCTTTAAAAGGCCTGATTTTTGCCATTATTATTTAGCGTGCGGGCAAGCCCTGCAATTATCTCCGGCTTTGTGGCAAGCGCTTGTTTCGGATTTGGATTTTTTGCGGTAGTCGGTGGCGTAAAATCCGGGGCCTTTAAAAATGATCCCCGAACCCGCGCCGATCAATCTTCTCACTGATTTCTTGCATTTCGGGCACTTATCCAGGGCTTTATCCGTTATCTTCTGAAAGGCCTCGAAGGTGTGGCCGCAGTGTGAACATTCATAATCATAAGTTGGCATTACTTTGCTCCTTTTACTTGAACGCTTTTTTTATTTTATCGGTAAAACTCGAATTAACACTTAACTCTTCGCCCGATACCCGGGCGAATTCTTCAATTATTTTTCTCTGCTGGCTGTTTAGATTTTCCGGTATTTTTACATTGACCCTGACTAATTCATCACCGTTCCTGC
>JAPLLM010000053.1 GCA_026387555.1 Candidatus Omnitrophota bacterium
AAAAACTTTTCTTTCATTTAACTCCTTACAAATTGCTTTCCCGGCAGTTGCCGGATCATTTTCTTCAACTGCAGCCTTAAAAGTATATCAGAAATCTTTGAAATATCCAAATTTGTTTTTTCGATTAGCCCGTCCAGGCCAACGGAATTCCCGGAAATCATGCCGTATACTTCCGATTCTTCCCTGTCGCCGAATTCAAAGACCGCTTGTTTTTTAGTTGCCAACCCTGGCGGAGGGAGCAGAACGCCTAACGGCACAATAAGCTCTTCTAAGATTTCTTCTACGCAGGTAACCAGCTTTGCGCCTTGCTTGATCAATTCATTGGTTCCGTATGAATTACCGGAATCAATCTTTCCCGGGAGTGCGAAGACTTCTCTACCCTGCTCCAGAGCAAAATCCGCGGTGATCAACGCCCCGCTATTTTTGGCTGCCTCTACCACTAAAACACCCAGGCCTAATCCGCTAATAACGCGGTTGCGTTGAGGAAAATTTTGAGGCAATGGTTTAGTATCGACGGGAAATTCCGTGACAACTGCCCCGTTCTTGGCGATCTCTTTGGCTAATTCTTTATTTTCCTGCGGATATATATTATTAAATCCGCTCCCGATGACCGCAATGGTCCGGCCGCCGGATTTCAAGGCACCGCGATGTGCCGCAGAGTCAATGCCGCGAGCCATTCCAGAAACAACGGTTATCCCCTTACTCGCCAGCTGTGCGCCATACATCTCCGCCTGAGCCAAACCATAATAAGTAGCCCTGCGCGAACCCACTATCGCCACTGCGAACTTATCTTCCGGCTTTATTTCACCAAGGACATGCAGGGCTTTCGGCGGATCGTAAATGCTTTTAAGATTGTCAGGATAACCGGCATCATTTAAATTTATCGTCTTGAAACTCATTTATCCATTGGTATCATTTTAAAAATCTTTGCGGTTACTTGCTTCACCGTCAGTTTAGAAGTATCAATCGACTTATGCGCCAAAGCGTAATACGGCGAGCGCAATTTCAGTAAATGCGTAATACGTTTCCTCTGGTCAGCCACATTTAAAAGCGGCCGATGGGAGTAACCGCAAACCCTTTTTAGGATAATCTGCGGGCTGGCTTTCAAACAGACAATCAGGCCGGTCTTTTTCATAACCTTCATGTTGTCTTTATCCAAAACAATCCCCCCGCCGCAACCGACCACAAAATTCTTCTCCCTGCTTACCTCTTTTAAGACCTTGGATTCGATTTTACGAAAAGAGGGCTCGCCGGAGTTAGAAAAAATATCCGCGATGCTACGCTTTTCTTTAAGCTCGATCAATTCGTCAAGGTCAACAAAATGCCGTTTTGTCTTTTTGGCAAGCTCCTTGCCGACGGAAGTCTTTCCTGTCCCCATGAACCCTACCAGATAGATATTCATTTTAATATAAGTGTACAGGGCGAGGATGGGGTGTGATAGCTTTCCACACCCTCACCCACATCCTCTCTTTACACTACTCCTCATACGCTGCCAATATCAAATCGCTAAGCTGCTTGCCTACCTCTTCTGTCTCAGGGTAAACGGTATTATACCATTTACCGTCTTTCCCCTTCTGGCGCGGCATGCCCACAAACAGGCCCTTACTACCGTTTACCACCCTAAGGCCCTTCACCACGATTCCGCCTAACGACAGATCCACAAAGGCTTTAGTCTTGGAATCTCCGTCGAGCCGATGGATCCGGCTGACCTTGGCTAAATTCTCCTCCATATCAATCACCCCTTTCTCAATAACAATAGACGAAAGGGGCGGCAAAATCTAACTAAAATATTTTAGTAGACGCTCTCCGGATAAACGTCGAACCGGGTTATATCCTTGCCTACCAGATCATAATCGAGTTCTTCGATATACTTTTCGAAAGTCTTAGTAGCGCCGTTCTGCAGGCCATTGACCACAAACACTGTATTAGCTATCGGGATATTTTTGATAAACAGTACGATGCGGCTGGCCACGGCGCTGTAATGCCTTCCTGCGCGGTTGGTTATCTCGCCTTTAACCACGATTTGGTTGGTTTGCTGCGCCTTACCTATGGTAACATTGGCATATTCGATATTAAGCAAGGCTTAAAGAATCCTTTTCTTGTAAGCTGTGAAGGATCTTTTAATATCGACGAGGCTGTCTGCTCCGAATTTTTCTAACAAGGCGTCCGCCAGCGTAAAGGCTAAGGCAGACTCCGCTACTACACCCGCGGCTTCCACCACGCAGATATCCGAGCGCTCGGTCGAAGCCTTGGAAGATTTTTTTGTCAAGATATTCACTGAATCCAAAGGATGCATCAGCGTGCATATTGGTTTCATGCAGGCGCGCACGATTATATCTTCGCCGTTAGATATCCCGCCTTCGATGCCGCCGGCGTTATTTGTTTTCCTAAAATACCCCTTACCTTTTTTGTAATAAATGGCGTCGTGCACTTCCGAGCCGAAACTCACCGCATAACCCAGGCCTAAACCAATTTCAACCGCCTTAATCCCGGGTATAGACATAATCCCGGCACTCAAGCGGCTATCCAGCCTACGGTCAGGCTGGGCATAGCTGCCTAAACCTGCGGGGACATTTTTCGCCACCACTTCGAATATCCCGCCGATGGTATCCTTATTATCAATAGCCTCTTTTATTTTCTCGACCATCCCCACTCTGGAATTTTCTCCGCCGATAGACAAGACCCGGCTCATA
>JAPLLM010000063.1 GCA_026387555.1 Candidatus Omnitrophota bacterium
TCAGTACCGTCTTATGCACGCGCTCGCGCGTCATCTCCACCACGCCGAATTTGGAGATTCCCAAGATATCATACTTGGCCTTATCAAGGCTTAATGCCTTTTTAAGGACATTCAGGACTTCCCGGCGATGCCTTTCTTTTTCCATGTCGATAAAATCAATCACGATGATTCCGCCCAAGTCGCGCAAAGCCAGCTGGCGCGCAGACTCCACTGCCGCGTCGCAGTTAACTTTAAAAGCTGCGTCTTCCTGGGATAATTTCTTTTTAAATCCGCCGCTGTTTACGTCGATAACCACCAGCCCTTCAGTCGGCTCAATGACTAAATAAGCCTTAGACTTAAGATAGACCTTGCTTTCAAATGTTTTACTGATCTGGCGCTCAATATCTTTATCGCCGAAAAGATCATCCCCCTTGTAAAGCTCTACCTTATTCCTTAAATAACCTAGGAACGTACGCATAAAATTCTGGATACGGTAAAATTCGGGTTTGGAATCCACGAGCAGTTTCGAAACATCGTCGGTAAAAGAATCGCGTATCGCCCTTAACGACAGATCGTATTCTTCATAGATAAGCGCCGGTGCCTTCTTGCCTCCTATAGTCTTCTCCAGCCGCTTCCAGAGCTTGTAAAGGAACTGCGCGTCGCGCATAAGCTCAAGCTTTGACTTTCCGCTGGCTGCTGTGCGCACGATAAATCCGACATCTTTGGGAAGCTTTAATTCCGAAAAGAGCTGTCTTAAACGCTTCCTCTCCGCGTCATCTTCTATTCTACGGGATATTCCCGCACCTGACCCGCCGGGCATAATCACCAGGTAGCGGCCGGCTAAGCCGATTTGCGTAGAAAGGCGCGGGCCCTTAGTCCCAAAACCTTCCTTGACTACCTGCACTAAAACATCCTGGCCTTTTTTGGCTTCAAGTCGTAGGCGCTTTCGATCTCGGATAAATACAGGAATCCTTTTTTAGGTAGTCCTATATCCACGAACGCCGCGCCTATCGACGGAAGCACGGCTTCAATCTTACCTTGGTAAATATTGCCCACGATAGTCTTATCCTGCGGCCGCTCGATATAAAAGTCTTCCATCTGCCCGTCAATAACTACCGCCACTCTTGTCTCTTGCGGCTCTACATTAATTAAAATTTCCTTGGACATCTTTTAATCTAATCCCTTCTGGCAATTGTGCCTGTAATCTGGTTATAAACTCCTGGGCAGAGACGGGAACTTTTAAAATAATCGAACCTTCTTCGCTCTCGCTCTCCAAACCTAATTTTAACGCCCTCTTTAAACTTAACTTAGGGTGAGGGCTGAAACCTTCCGTGTTTTTTAACGGTAATTGCGCCCGGCGCATCGCCCGGACAAACAGGCGCATCAAATCTAAATGCGAAATATACTTCATCCAGTCGGTCTTGCTAAATACGAAATCTATCTTGTACATATAAGCGAATTCTAATTAGTCGGACTAGACTCTTGCTGAAGCTTTTTATTCAATAATTTCTTTTTTTCAAGGTCCAATTTTTTCTGCTTTTTGAGCATATTATCTTTATCGAGATTACCGAACTTATCAACGGTGGTCATATCAGCCTGCATTTTAGAGATCTGCTCCGGAGTATATTCCCCTTCCTTAACGATGCGCGCGGTAATAAAAATCAACAAGTCTATGTTATTGAAATCGACGGTGTCTCTTCTGAATAGCGCCCCGAAATAAGGCAGGTCGCGCAGAAATGGCACGCCTTCCACTCCCTTATTTCTGACGTCTTTCAGGAGGCCGCCCAGAACTATAGTCTGTCCGTCTTTCATCAATATGCGCGTCTCGGCCTCGCGGGTCTGAATGATCGGGTAAGCATTAGTGCCCAGGGTGGTTGTATAAGAAGTGACCGCGGGATGTACCACCATATTGATAAAATCATTAGCCCCGACCTGTGGAACAACGTTTAACTGGATTCCGATATCCTGATAATAATCAAGGGTGATAGTAGTAACCGCAGTGCTCCCTGCTCCGGTATTATCGGTCTTTAAGATAGGGTACTTCGTCCCCACAAGAATAGTGGCTTCTTGATTATTCAAAGCCATGATCCGCGGAGCGGACAAGGTATTGGTATTGACGTCTTCTTCTAGGGCATGGAGGAGCACCGAAAACTGCGTACCGTTTAATTTCTGGAATAATAGGCTTAAACCCATATTATAGGGAGAAGTTCCGGAAATAGCGGTAGCTATAGGCGAGAACGCCGCGGGTTTAACTTGAGAAACCAAAGAATTGCCGCCAAGTTGGGAATCAGTAACACCATTAGTCTTTGCGACCGGAGTACTGGTTATAGTAGTCGATGTTGCTCCTCCCGAACCGGTTCCCCAGTCAAAACCGATATCCCTCAAATGGTCGCGGCTTACTTCCATAATTCTAGTCTCAATCAGGATCTGCTTTGGCACTACGTCGATCTGCGCGATAACTTCTTTGATCTTATCCAGCACCGGCGGCACATCGCTTACGATCAGGACTTTAGAGCGGCCCACATTTTCATCAATCTGGCGCTTACGCTTGGCCATACCTTCGCCTTTAGCGGTGGTCGCGAATTCCCAACCCGCCTGTCCGGTCATCTGTAAAACCGTAATCCTGCCGCGTGGCGAAAGTTGTGGCTCAATAGCCCTCTTGGCATCCTGCGCATCCACGTATTTCAAAGTAAAAACTTCGGTCAATGTAGGCTGCACCTGAGCAAGATCCGCTTCGAGTTTCTTCTGGTTGGTAAGTTTCTCGATAGGGGCGACCGATATGATATTCCCCTGTCTTTCATAGCCGAAACCGTAAGTCTTTAATACGACATCCAGCGCTTTATCCCAAGGCACATCCACCAGGCGGATAGTCACGTTTCCAATCACATCCGGAGTAGTAACGATATTTACGCCGGACTTATAAGAAATTATCCTTAAAACATTCTGGATGTCCGCTTCCTTGAAATCCAGGGTTACGTTTTCCGTAGAATCCTTTGCGGAAGTATCCGCGGCAGCGGTCTCCGTTCCCAATGGAACGGCTTGAACTGCCTCCGCCTGTTTAGGCGCCTGCGCCGCATCCGTTGCCTGCGCCTGCGGTTTATCTTGCGCGAAGACAGCAAAATAGGAGAAAAAAACCAGCAATAATAATCCAAACAGCAGGGTTGAATTCTTCTTCATCTACTCCTCCTTATTCAAATCTACCTCAAAGGCCTCGCCTTCTTTTATCAAAATGACTTTATTAGGCATGATCTTTAGGACCCGGTAGCTTCCGACGCTATCGCCCACCCCTACGACGTTAGCGTTGACAATAGCGTAAGAAACGCCGTGCTTATCAAAAATAATGCCCTGAACGGTCAAATCGCCGCCCCCCTGCTCCTGCTCCAGCTTTACCAGCCTTCCGTCGGGAGTAACCAGCGGGATAAAAGGATTGCGTTTGCCTTTAGCGTCGTAAGTGAATGCGTCTTGAGCCAGCGCTACGGCGCATACAAACACAAGAAAGTAAGAAAACATGAATATGATCTTATTTCTTAACATAGGTCTTTAGAACCAGATTGATCTTCTGTTTAAAGAAATCCGCAGGCTGCGACGAAATCTTCATCTCCTGCACAGCGATAAAATTAGGCCCGTATTCGAGCGCATCGATAAATTTACCTAGCTGATGATAACCCCCGGTCATATCCAGAGTGATGGTCATCGGAGTCAATTTTTCCATACCAGGGATTTTGTCTTTCAGCCCAAGGAGTTCCTTATTCGGCTTCAATTGGATTATTTTTATATCGTTTTTATTGGCAATGTCGGAAATATCCTGCAATAACGACGCTATATTCGACTCTTCTACCACTTTCTTTAAATTGACCTCTTTCTTCTCCTGTACTGCCTGCGCCGGCATTTTAGACATCGCCGCATAATCGCGGTTAAAATTATCTAAATCTATTTTGATTTTGGAGATCTTAGGGCTGATACTCTTTATGGCGTTAGTCTGCGCCTTTAAAATAAAAGAATAATCCAAATAAATAAAGACTGCGGCGCATAGAACGATAGTCAACAAAGTCTTATCATCAATTTCGATATTCTTTATCTTTTCAATCAGCTCTTTCATTTTTGTTTTAGATCGCCCTTAATGGCGAAATCCGCGACTTCGTATCCTCCAACCGTCTTCTTCTGCACCTGCCCGACCTCAAGGGTGGTGAAATCTCCGAAGAATACCGGGTCTTCCCTAAGCGCGTCCATAAATTTATCGATTAAGCTCATTTCTTCTTTCTGCAAAGAAATCACCGAACCCTGTAAAGTAAGATCCTTCGCATCAACCGAGAGGTCATTGAACCAGATTCCCGACGGAAGGCTTAAGCTGATTTTATTCAATTTGCTCGCCCAATTTATCCTCTGCCTGCTTAACTGCTGTATCAGCGCGGCATCCTGGGTAAGCATACTATGGGCCTCCTGAAAGGAACCTAAAGCGCTCCTCTTTGCCTCCAGGCCTTTCCATGTCCTATCCAGGGCATTAAACTGGATATTCTTCGATACCAATATGAACCCCAAAATAAGATGAATGAACAAAA
>JAPLLM010000123.1 GCA_026387555.1 Candidatus Omnitrophota bacterium
AACGGCACACCTTGAACAGGGATCTGCTTTTCCCGTACCCGCTTCGGTAAAAGCAAAAGCACTTCCACGTTCTTTTGTTTATCCCGTAAGGCCCCGATAAAACTTAAGGCGGGGAATATATGCCCGCCACTTGAGCCGCTGACAACCAGTATTTTCATCTGTCTTAAGGATATTCTCCGGTGCGCGCGATATTGATAAGTATGCCTACGGCTACCATGTCAAAAATAAACGAAGATCCGCCGTAACTGATAAACGGCAGAGGCAAACCCTTGGTCGGGAAAAAACCGCAGGAGACGCCGATATTGATCACAGCGCGCAGTGAAATCATCAAAACCAAACCAAGCGCAAGAAAATAACCGAATTTATCCGGTGCGTTCTTGACGATCTTTAATCCCTGCTGGATAAAAAGTATAAAAAGTATTATTACGCCTATGGTCCCTATCAAACCCAGCTCTTCACCGATAATGGAAAAGATGAAATCCGTATGCGCTGCCGGAAGGTAAAAGAGCTTTTGTTTGGAGTGGCCCAACCCCACGCCAAAGATACCACCCGAACCCAGGGCGATCTGGGACTGGATGATCTGAAAACCTGTCCCTTTAGGATCAAGCCAGGGATTTAAGAAGGCTAAAATACGCGCCCGGCGGTAAGCTACCCGGAATATCAAAACATATAAAGCAGGAACGCTGGCAAGCAATATTGAAAGTAAGTACGCGCCTCGGGTCCCGGCGATGTAAAGCATGAGAAAAACAACCGTAGCTAAAGCAAGTGTCGTGCCCAGATCGGGTTGGACCAATATCAACAGGCAAAAACCGCCTAAGACGCATGCCGGCGGGGCAAATCCGCGCCAGAACTGCCTTATCACATTACCTTTGCGGGCGATAAAATCCGCGACATAAATTATCACTGCCAAGTTAGCCAGCTCCGAAGGCTGGAAGCTTAAGAATTTAAACCTGAACCATCTGCGCGCACCCGATACTTCGCGCCCCAGCCCGGGGATAAGGACCAAGAGGAGTAATATCCCCGAGATTATAAGTAGAGGCTTGGCGTATTTCCTGAACTTCCGGTAATCCACGCTCATCACCACGAATGTAAGGGCCGCGCCGATTGCCAGAAAACTTAAATGCCTTTTTAAAAAGAACATGCTGTCTTTATACTGCTCCCAGGCATAAATGCTCGAGGCGCTGTAGATCATCACGATCCCGATACAGATAAGGACTATGGAAACCGAGAATATATTTATTCTTAAATTACGGACCATATTTATTTTCTTTGGCTAATTTTGACACGGAATCTTTAAAGGCCCTTCCTCTCTCTTCATAGTTGGTGAACATATCGAAGCTCGAACACATGGGAGAAAGCAGTACGCAATCGCCGGCGGAGGCCCGGGAAAAGGCCTTGCGCACCGCTTCATCAAGAGTGCCTGCCGCATCGATCTTCAACTCCCCGGCAAGCGCCCGTGCGATATTCTCGCGCGCCTCTCCGATCAGAATCAGCTCCTTCACCTTTTTTCTGGCTGCCTCTTTGATCAAACCGTAATCTACCCCCTTATCCTTTCCTCCTGCGATCAAAAATACCGGACAGTTAAGATTTTCAAGTGCCCATTTTGCCGAATCGGCGGTAGTGGCTTTTGAATCATTGATGAATCTTACCTTTTTTATCTCGGCTACAAACTCCATGCGATGCTCTAAGCCCGAGAAGTTTTTGAATGCTTTTAAAATCTTCTCCCTACTTACCCCCAAGATCGAACCTATTGCCAAAACTGCAGCCTCATTCGGGTTTAACCCCGCTGACCTACCGAAGAAAACCACTTTAGACTTAACCTCTTTAGCTAAATCTTTCAGGACGGGGTCTTCGGAATTCAAGACTAAAAAGTCCGACTCATCCTGATTCATATAGATGCGCTTCTTGGCATTAAGATACTCTTGCATATCCTTATGCCTGTCCAGATGGTTTTTGGTAATATTCAGGATAACGGCGATATACGGCTTGAATCTTGAAATCTTTTCCAGCTGGAAAGAGCTGACTTCCAGAGAAACAAAATCGTTCTCGTTTATCTTATCGACCAAGGATGAAAACGGAGTGCCGATATTTCCGCAGACAAACGCGTGGTGCATGCCTGCCTCGATTACTTTTCCTATAAGCGTAGTGACCGTGGTCTTGCCGTTTGAACCGGTGACCGCGATAATCTTACCCGGGCACAGGCCAGCGGCAAACTCTATTTCGCTGATCACGGGTATTTGCAGTTCTTGCGCCCATATAACGGGCTGCGCATTACTCTTTACCCCCGGAGAAATTACCATCAGGTCATTGTCTTTGACAAATTCCCGGGTATGCGCCCCTAACTCCACCCTAATATCCTTAAGCCTAAGACTTGCGGCGTTAGCGCGGATGACCTCACTATCCTGACTATCAGTGATGCTCACCTTGGCACCGAGGCCATGAAGCAGGTTCGCCGAGGCTAACCCGCTGCGCGCCAGGCCTACGATGATAACTCTCTTATTCCGGTAATTTTCGGTGTTCTTCATTCGGCGCCGGGCCTTTATCGGATCTTCAGGGTAACGATAGTCATCAGCGCCAGAAGTGCTGCGACTATCCAAAACCTGACGATTACCTTATTCTCCGGCCAGTTCAGGAATTGAAAATGATGGTGTATAGGAGCAATCTTGAATATTCGTTTCTTGGTAAGCTTGAATGACGCAACCTGTAAAATAACGGACAATGCCTCTAGGACAAATATACCGCCCACGATGATGAGCAATAATTCCTTTCTTATCAACAGGGCGACCGTGCCTAAGGCGCCGCCTAAAGCCAGCGACCCCACATCGCCCATAAAAACCGTAGCGGGATAACAATTAAACCACAGAAAGCCTAATCCTGCTCCGAGAATACTGGCGCAAAAAACAGTCAGTTCCCCGCTTCCGTTGATGTACGGGATCAATAAATACGAACTAAGCTTGATATTACCCGTGACATAACTTAACACGCTAAAGGCAATAGCTACCATCACCACGATGCCTATGG
>JAPLLM010000082.1 GCA_026387555.1 Candidatus Omnitrophota bacterium
CATCCCGCTTTTTAGTAACGGGCCTAAATTAGGCAGGCCGAAGTTCGGGATCTCCGGCTCTTCGTGCAAGTTCTTTCCTATGCCGTGCCCGACAAATTGCCTGACCACGGAGAACCCGTTAGTTTCTGCGTATTTCTGGACACTATGCGATATATCAGAAAGATGATTCCCTGCTTTTGCCTGCTTAATGCCCTCAAAGAGCGCTGTTTTTGTAACATCTATCAATTTCTGATTACTAAGGCTTACTTTACCTATCGCCATAGTGATCGCCGCGTCGGTAAAATAACCTTTGTAGTTTATTCCTAAATCTAAACTTAAGATATCCCCCTGCCGGATGATCCTTTCGCCGGGAATCCCATGAACGATCTCTTCGTTTATGGAAACGCAAACAGAAGCAGGATACCCTTTATACCCCTTAAACGCGCACAAGGCGCCTTCCTTCAGGGTTAATCTTTCAGCCGCAGCATCGATCTCTTTAGTAGGTAATCCCGGGGCTATTAATCCTTGAAGCCCGAGCATCACCTTTGCGAGAATTTTGCCTGATTTTCTTAAAAGCTGAAGATCCGCCTCGTTTCTTAGAGGAATCATTTACCTTGAGCAAGTTCTACGATTCTTTCCAGAACTAAGTCTGCGCTCCCGTCAGCCGAAAGCTTGTGCAGTTTGCCCGAATCTTGGTAATACTTTATCAAAGATGCAACTTCGTTTTTATAAACTTCGATCCGTTTTCTAACGGTCTCTTCATTATCGTCAGTCCTCTGGAAAAGCTTTGCGCCGCAGGCATCGCAAACGCCCTCTTTTTTAGGAGGCATGTTTGTTTTGTGATAATTCAACCCGCACGCGCTGCAAACTAATCTTCCGGTAAGCCTCTGAATGATGACCTTGTCGGTTGTATCCAGATAAACCACCAGGTCGATCCCTATTTTTTTATCCTTTAAAATCTCATCAAGGGTCTTTGCCTGGGTCAAAGCGCGGGGATACCCGTCGAGGATAAAACCTTTTTTAATATCGAGTTGCTCGAACCTGTCTTTAAGCATTTTAGCCACCAGCGCGTCGGGGACAAGCAGGCCTTTATCCATATAACCTTTAGCCTCTTTGCCTAATTCGGTGCCCGCCTTTACGTTCTGGCGCAAGATATCGCCGGTAGATATGTGAGAAAGATCAAGTCGTGCCGCTAAATTCTTTGACTGTGTCCCTTTTCCGGCACCCGGGGGCCCAAGCAGGATGATGCGCATTATCTTCTTCCCCGGATATGGCCGCTCTTGATGAAACCTTCGTAATGATGCGTTAAAAGATGCGATTCGATCTGCTTTAACGTATCCAGCATGACACCGACGGTAATAAGTATTCCGGTGCCGCCGAAGAATGAAGCCACCAAGTAAGGGACCTTTAACCACGCCATAAGAAAATCCGGAAAAATCGCGATAAAGGCTATAAAAGTCGCCCCTGCCAGTGTTATCCGGGTCATGACGTAATCTAAAAATTCGGCGGTAGGCTGCCCGGGCCTGATCCCCGGGATAAAACCGCCGTATTTTTTCATGTTTTCAGAAAGATCTATGGGATTAAAGACTATTGCCGTGTAAAAATAACAAAAGAAGATAATCAGCAGTGCGTATATTCCTGTATAAAGCAAATGTCCGCGGATAAGCGATTGCGCTAAACGCTGGAACCCCGGATTAGGGATAAATGAAGCAAGGGTTGCGGGAAATAATATAATAGACTGCGCAAAGATGATCGCGATAACGCCCGAGGTATCTACTTTTAACGGAATATAGGTAGACTGGCCGCCGTAGATTTTTCTTCCTACTATTCTGCGCGCGTACTGCACCGGGATCTTCCGCTGCCCCTGCGTAATCATGATTACCGCAAAGGTTACCCCCACGAGCAGCACTGCCATGATCAAAAGAACAAAAGGCTGTATCGTCCGCTTAGACGGCGAGCCTAAAGAAATCAAAACCATCAGCTGATGCAATGCCGCGGGTATCCTTGAAATGATACCGGCTGTGATTATCAGCGAAATCCCGTTTCCTATGCCTCTTTCCTGGATCTGTTCGCCAAGCCACATGATAAAGATCGTGCCCGTGGTAAGCGTGAGCACGGTGAGTATCCTGAAACCCCAACCCGGCTGCATAACGATCTTCAATCCCTCGAACCTTGCGGGATTCTCCAGCCAGAGCGCTATAAAGAACGACTGCACAATGGATAAAACCACTGTGCCGTAACGGGTAAATTGGTTGATCTTCTCATAACCGGCTTTACCTTCCTTAGCCATCTTTTCAAGCGCCGGTATAACGGCAGTCAGAAGCTGCATGATGATCGAAGAAGAGATATAAGGCATGATGCCGAGAGCAAAAATAGTCAACCTCTCCATAGCACCGCCGGAAAACATATTGATTATGCCAAAGAGGGCACCCGCTCCGCCTTGCGCATCAGCGACCCGCTTAAAGAAGGTGGCTAACGCGCCTCCGTCTATTCCGGGAGTAGGTATGTAGCAACCGACGCGGTATATCGCTAAAAGGGCGCCGGTAATAATAAGGCGTTTTTTCAGGTCCGGTATCTTAAAACAATTTACTAACGGACCAAAAACATTTGTATTAAACCCTGGGGCTGGAGGCATTTATTACTTCAGTCTTTCCGCCGGCCTTGATGATATTTTCCGCGGCTTTTCTGGAGAAGGCATGCGCCGTAATAGTGACCGCGGCCTTCATCTCACCTTCTCCTAAAATCTTCACCGGTTTAGCCGCATCTTTAATCAGGCCTCTTACCTTGAGTAATTCCGGGGTAATAGTAGTCTCTTTGATCTTATGCAGGTCCCTTAAATTTACGATCTGATAAATCTTTTTAAAGTTACTGGTAAACCCTCGTTTAGGCATCTTGCGGATCAGAGGAGACTGGCCTCCTTCAAATCCGAGATAGAAATGCCTGCCTGCTCTCGAAGTCTGGCCCTTGCTTCCGCGGGTAGAAGTCTTTCCATGCCCTGAACTCGGGCCGCGGCCTAAAAGCTTCTTTTTCTTTTGCGCCCCTACAGGAGCCGCTAAATTATGCAGGCCGAAATTTATCTCCTTAACTTCTTTCTTCGCCGGCCTCTTGTGTTTAACGCGCACCCTTACTTTTGATACCGGGACTTTTGCCTTAGCATCGACCTTAGCCTTATGCTCGGGTTTCTTAACAATCTTCTTCTCTTTAATTTCTTTCTTCATTTTCTATTAAACCTTGAGATCCTTAAGGCCTGCAACCGTAGCCTTAATAACGTTAACGGGGTTATTTGATTTTAAACATTTAGTCAGGATATCTTTGATCCCGGCTGCTTCGCAGATGGCGCGCACCGGGCCGGCGGCGATAACTCCTGTTCCTTCCGAAGCGGGTTTTAATAATACTTTAGCTGCCCCGAAGTGGCCGATTACTTCATGCGGTATAGTCGAGCCCTCAAGCGGGACCCTGAATAAACTCTTCTTTGCCTTAGTAAGGGATTTACGTATGGCATCTGCCACCTCATTAGCCTTATCTTGCGCGAAACCTACGCGGCCCTTAGTATCTCCCACGACAACGAGCGCGCTAAAATGCAGCTTCTTTCCGCCCTTGGTTACTTTAGTGACGCGGTTAATAGTGATTATCTTTTCGATTAAATCAGTCTGCTGTTCGATGTTTAATTCGCGCATATTAAAATTCCAGACCGCCCTTTCTTGCGGCTTCGGCAAACGCTTTTACCCTTCCGTGGTACAGGTAACCTGCCCGGTCAAAGACTACTTTGGAAAACCCTTTTTCTTTTGCTTTTTGAGCGAATATGCCGCCGAATACTTCCGCTGCCTTAACGTTTCCGCCGGTAGCGACCTTCTGTTTTACTTCTTTATTCACGGTAGAAAGTGCAAAAAGAATTTTAGCTTCGGAATCATCGACCATTTGCGCCGAGATATTATTGATACTGCGCTTGATCACCAGACGCGGTTTCACCTTAGACCCGGACATCCGCATCTTTATTCTCTTGTGTCTCTTCTGTCTTGATAGTTCTTTTTTAATCATTTTTGCCTTTATTTATCTATTCTATTTAGTAGTTGCTTGAGCCTTACCGATCTTCTTCTTGACGTATTCGCCGACAAAACGCACGCCTTTGCCTTTATACGGTTCAGGAGGATAGATGGAGCGTATTTCGGTAGCTACCTGGCCGATCATTTGTTTATCCACGCTTCTTATCACAAGTTGCGTAGGTTTGGGTGCTTCGATCGCCACACCTTCGGGAATGGGAAAATTTACCGGATGCGAAAATCCAAGGTTTAGGACCAGATTATTCCCCTGCACAGCTGCCTTAAAACCTACTCCGATGATCTCTAATTCCTTGACGTAACCCTCGGTTACACCCTTAACCATATTGGCGATGAGCGCCCGGTAGAGCCCGTGCAGCGATTTATCCTGTTTGGTATCGGCAACGCGCGAGACTTGAACCAGATTATCTTTAATCTCGATACCGATACGGTCAGAGACTATCCTGTTGAGCTTGCCTTTGGGGCCCTCGACAAAGATAGTCCTGTCTTTAAACTCTACTTTAACTCCCTGCGGTATGATTACCGGTTTTTTTCCTATTCTTGACATGGTTTTACCAAACGTACGCGATAACTTCGCCGCCGATATGCTGCTCTTTGGCTTCTTTATCGGTCATTATTCCTTTTGATGTTGTGACTATTGCCAGCCCCCTGCCTCGCAATACTGTGGGGATCTTAGCCTGCTTTACGTACACCCGCAACCCAGGTTTGGAGATGCGTTTAATATTTTTAATCGCCGGTTTTCCGGACAGATACCTTAAATAGACCTTGATCATGCCCTGCTTCTTATCTTCCATGACCTTGAAATTCTCGATATATTCTTCGCGTTTAAGGATATCAAGGATGGATTTCAAAGTTTTAGATGCCGGGATATCCGCGGTTTCCTTCTTGACCATCATGGCGTTTCTTATTATCGTAAATGAATCAGCGATTAAATCGGTTCTTGACATTATTTCTCCTGTAATTAATTTCTACCAGCTTGCCTTTTTTACTCCCGGGATCAAGCCCTGCCAGGCTAGCTCCCTGAAGCACATACGGCAGAGTTCAAATCTTCGTAAATATCCCCCGCTTCTTCCGCATATAGCGCAGCGGTTGTATTTGCGGCTTGAGAACTTCGGCCTCTTCCATGTTGCTATCTGCGATTGTTTTGCCATATTATTCCTTTACCCCGAAAGGCATACCGAACAATTTTAATAATTCCTTTGCTTCTTCTTTTTTCCTGGCCTTCTTGATTACAAAAGTGATATC
>JAPLLM010000085.1 GCA_026387555.1 Candidatus Omnitrophota bacterium
AGATGGGCTTGGGGTGTTGAAAATTTCCCGTTTATCGCGGTGGGTTTTATCAAGAATAAACGTATTCCCTTATTTGTAAGATTGAAGCGGGCGTTTAATCTTCTGGAGTCGCATGTGACCTGGGCGGTCTGGGCGGTTATTCTGGTTTTGATCGGCCCGCTCCCCATTTTGATAGGAGGAGTAGCTTTTAACACTATGGCTATAAGTTATAACCTGCCAAAGATCACCGGACTGCTTTTTAATTTTACCGTCATCACCAGCCTTACCTGGGTTATTTTAAGTCGGACAATTCTGCCTCCCCGGCCCAAAGGCGTAAGCTGGACGAAAAATATCGTAATGGTCCTGGAGTGGGCTATTGTCCCCATAGTAATACTGGTCTTAGGTTCCAGTCCGGCGCTGGATGCCCAGACGCGCATGATGCTGGCTAAATACATGGAATTTAATCCTACGCAAAAGCGCGGGAGAGTGGTATAATAGGAAAAAATCGGAGGACAGTTATGGCGATAAAGAAATTCCTTAAGACATTGGTCGATCAGGAGGCCTCGGACCTGTTTTTGCGCGCCGGAGGAATACCGCGTTTAAGGGTAAACGGTAAAGTCATCCCTTTGAGCGAGCCGGAATTGACGGTAGAAGACGTGATGCAAATGGCCGAGGAGCTTACTACCATTAAACAGAGGGAGATCTTTAAGAACCATCTTGACGTAGATTTTGCCATATTCCTTGAGGAGTTCAACCGGCGTTTCCGCGTAAGCGTATTTATGCAGAGGAATTGGCCTTCCATAGTCATCAGGAATGTGCGCAGCTCTACCCAGACATTCGAGGATTTAAATCTTCCGGCGGAGGTTTTGAAAAAACTCGCCATGGAGAGGAGCGGATTGATCCTGCTTACCGGGAGTATGGGCAGCGGCAAATCTACGACCATCGCCAGCATGATCGAGTATATTAACTTAAACGCCTCTAAACATATCTTGACCCTTGAAGAGCCGATAGAGTTTACTTTTAATGACAAAAAATCCATTGTTAATCAGCGCGAGCTGGGTATTGATGTCTCTTCATATAATGCTGCGCTAAGGGCGTTTACTTTACAAAGCCCGGACGTGATCTATATCGCTAACATCCGCGATGCTGAAACGATGAGCGCGGCGATGACCGCAGCCGAGACAGGAGTGTTGGTGCTAAGCACATTGCACACCGTTAACGCGCCCAAGACCGTGGAGCGTATCGTAAATTTCTTTCCCCCGCACGAGCATCAGGAGATAAAAAACCGTCTCTCGTCTCTGCTTAAAGGCGCGATATCCTTAAGGCTTATTCCCAGAAAGGATGGCTCGGGTAGAATCCCGGCCTACGAGGTCATGCTCCTTACTCCGACTATCAGCCGCCTTATCAGGGAAGGGAAGATCTGGGAGATCCCGCAGTATATCGACGACGGTTCTATATTCGGAATGCAGTCTTTTAATCAGAGTTTAGTCAAGCTCGTGCGCGATGGCATGGTTACCGAAGAGGATGCCGCAGGGTTTGCCGATAGCAAAGAAGAGTTTGATTTGGTTTTAAAGGGAATAAAAAAAGCTTAAGCATAACTGGACAGGAGCAATCATGTTAGATGATATAAAAATTAAACTCGCCGCTTTAGAGACCCGCCTCCAAGCCTTACGAGGTTATCTTTGACGTTGATAACAAAAAGAAACTTATAGAAGAGTTATCGCTGAATATGTCCGGGGAAGGTTTTTGGGATAATTCGGAGTCTGCCACTAGGACAGTCAAACAATTAAAACAAGTTAAGTCTATAGTTGAGCCTTGGGACGCGGCGTTTAGAAAACTGGAAGAGCTCCTTGATTTATCCGCAATAACTGCGCAGCAGGATTCGGATCTGATCTCGCAGATCGACCGCGACCTTGAGAGGCTTATTAAAGATACCGATGCGCTAGAGTTTAAGACTCTCTTGGGCCAGAAATTTGACGCCAGCAGCGCCATACTTAGCATCAATGCCGGAGCCGGTGGGACGGAGTCATGCGATTGGGTGAATATGCTTTTAAGGATGTATACCCGTTTTGCCGAAAAACACGGGTATGCCACCAAGACCCTGGATATCCTTTTCGGCGAAGAGGCGGGAGTAAAAAACGTCACCATATTGATTGAGGGTGACTACGCTTACGGATATTTAAAGGCAGAACGCGGGGTGCACCGGTTGGTGCGTATCTCGCCTTTTGACGCTAATAAACGCAGGCATACTTCTTTTGCCTCCGTGGATGTGATCCCGGAGATAGAAGAGGATGCGGATATAAAACTCGAAGAAAAAGATTTGCGTATCGATGTGTACCGTTCTAAGGGCGCAGGCGGGCAGAGCGTAAACACAACGGACTCCGCGGTGCGCATCACCCATATCCCGACGGGGCTAGTGGCGCAGTGCCAGAATGAGCGCTCGCAGCACCAGAATAAGCAGGTGGCCTTAAAGATACTTAAAGCCCGACTCTTTGAAGCCCAGAGTGAAAAGAAAGAAAAAGAACTCCTGAAACAATATGGGACAGAGAAGCAAAAGATCGAATTCGGCTCGCAGATCCGTTCCTACGTGATGCATCCGTATAATATGGTCAAAGACCACCGCACCGAAATGGAAACGGGTGATGTGGATAAGATAATGGACGGAACCTTGGATGAATTCATTGAAGCGTATCTTAAGATGAGCGTTAAAAAGGGGTAAAATGTTAGGGTTTATTAAAGAGAGCATACTGAAGTCTAAACAGGCGGCGATAAAAAGAAAATATCCCGGGGTGAATATCGTATTGCACCCGGATATGCCGCAGCCTTCTATGAATAAGATGGCGGAGGTCGCGGGCTTGGTCAATGCCGTAAATCTGAGTGAGGCCAAGATCAGCGCCTTAAGCGACGCCGAACTAAAAGCCAAGGCCGCCGGATTTAAGGAGCATATTGCCAAGCAATCCGGGATTTATGCTAATGACATCCTTGATCTGGAAGAGAGCATGCGCTCGGTCGCCATACCCGAAGAGAAAGAGAAAATAAAAGAAAAAATAAAGATCATCCGCAACAGGGTTTACGAAGAAATCCTTCCCGAGGCATTCGCCGTAGTCCGGGAAGCTAGTAAGCGCACTATCGGCCTGCGCCATTTTGACACCCAGATCGCAGGAGGAATAATATTGCACGAAGGAAGGATCTCGGAGATGGCTACCGGCGAAGGAAAGACCCTCGTAGCTACACTTCCGGCGTATTTAAACGCGCTTCTGGGTAAGGGCGTGCATGTGGTTACGGTTAACGATTACCTTGCCCGGCGCGACCGCGATTGGATGGGCCCGGTTTATGAATTCCTGGGCCTGACCGTCGGAGTTATCCAACACGAGATGTCCGATGAAGAGCGCCAGGCAAATTACGCCTGCGATATCACCTACGGGACGAATAACGAATTCGGCTTCGATTACCTGCGCGATAATATGAAGTATGACATGCGGGAGCTGGTGCAGGGGCCGTTTTATTATGCCATAGTCGACGAGGTAGATTCTATCCTTGTGGATGAGGCGCGCACGCCTTTGATCATCTCCGGTCCGGCCGAAGAGTCTACGGAGAAATATTACCAGGCCGAGAAGATAGCTCTGCAATTGAAAGGAAAAAGGGTCACCGAAAAAGACGAGATCGACGCTAAATATAAAGGAGTGGACTTATCCAAGGGATTTGATTATCTGGCGGATGAAAAGGCGCAGACCGCAGCGCTCACCGAAGAAGGAGAAATAAAAGCGGCTAAGCTTTGGGGAGTAGAGAGCCTGCATAATATCGAGACTATCGAATACCGCCACCACACTATACAGGCATTGAGGGCTAAGGAGTTCTATGAGCGCGACGTGGATTATGTGATTAAGGACGGGCAGGTGATCATCGTCGACGAATTTACCGGGAGGATGATGCCCGGGAGACGCTGGTCAGACGGCCTGCACCAGGCGGTAGAGTCTAAAGAGGGGTTGAAGATAGAGCGCGAGAATCAGACCCTTGCGACAGTGACCTTCCAGAATTATTTCCGCATGTATGAGAAGCTGGCCGGGATGACCGGCACTGCTTCTACCGAGGCCAATGAATTCAAGAGTATTTATCAGCTGGACGTGGTCACGATCCCGACCA
>JAPLLM010000133.1 GCA_026387555.1 Candidatus Omnitrophota bacterium
ATTCTTAGTAAAGAAATAATGCATGCCGATAGCGCCCTGTTCGACAAAATTAAACTGCGTGGATTGCTCGCGGGTATGCAGGGTCATGTAATCTATCCCTGCGCCGAGTTTAGCGTAAGGTTGGAATTTTGAGGTCTCGGGTAGGATGCCGAATTTGCACCAGAAAGTCGTGCCCATTTCAAAGTTGTTCTTGGGGCTGTAAATATCGGCAAGAATTGGTTCGATCTGGAACTGGATCAGGGGTTTGGGGTTAATATTTACTTTATTCAACAGAGGTTTCAGGTCAAAACTAAAATCGACCATGAAAGGGATTGACCGTAAGCCGCCGTGTTGGGCGTGCACTTTACCCCAGCCAAAACCGGTGAGAAAATCCACAGCCGCAAGTGATTTTGCAGGTTCTGCCCGGAGCGCGTTCTGGGTCAGTAGTAAGAATATAAATATAAATAGGACGAATATGACTTTTTTCATGTCAAATGATTATAGATAAACCGAATCCAAAAATCAAGATTTATTCTTCTTTTTATGGTATACTAAAAAATCATGAATGAAAGATTATATCGCGTTAGCGTCGAAGAAGCGGCGAAAATCCTGAATTCAAGCCTTGAGCTCGGCCTTGGCCCCGGAGAGGTGGAAGTGCGCCTGCGCCAGTCCGGGCTCAATCAGCTTCAGGAAAAGGGGAGAATCGGCCCTTTAAAGATATTCCTCGAGCAGTTTCAGGATTTTATCATCTGGATACTGATCGCTGCCGCTCTTATCTCCGGATTCCTGAAGGAATGGGTGGACGCGCTGGCGATAATCGCTATCGTCGTCTTGAATGCAATATTGGGGTTTATTCAGGAGTACCGCGCGGAGAAATCCCTGGCAGCCTTAAAAAAATTATCCTCGCCTACCTCAAAAGTAATACGCAACGGCCAACATGAAATTATCCCCTCCAGAGAAATTGTCCCCGGAGATTTGATAGAGCTTGAGGCCGGAGACAATATCCCGGCAGACAGCCGCATCATAAGCCACACCTATAATTTCAGCGTCCAGGAGGCCAGCCTGACCGGAGAGTCTTCTCCTGTTACCAAGACCGCTCTTGCGCTCGAAGAAGATAAAGTCCCTCTGGCTGACCGGGCAAATATGGTCTACATGGGGACATTCGTCACTGCCGGAAAAGCCAAGGCATTGGTGGCTGCGACGGGGATGAATACGGAGTTGGGCAGGATTGCGGGGTTGGTCCAGGAGATCAAAGAAAACACAACGCCCCTGCAGAAGAAATTGGAAGAATTCGGGAAGTGGATAGTATATCTGTGTTTTGTCCTGGTAGGCCTGGTATTTTTATTAGAGTGGTTAAGGGGCGGCAAGATCATCGATGTATTTTTGACGGCAGTTAGCCTTGCGGTTGCGGCTATCCCCGAGGGGCTCCCGGCAGTGGTCACTATAGCCCTGGCGTTGGGCGTGCACCGCATGGTCAAGCGTAACGCCTTGATCAGAAAACTCCCGTCGGTCGAGACCTTAGGATGCGCGACAGTTATCTGTTCGGATAAGACCGGGACCCTGACCAAGAATGAGATGACCGTGCAGGCAGTTTTTTCCGGAGGGAATTTGTTTAAAGTAAGCGGGATAGGATATGATCCGCAAGGGGCGTTCAGCCTCGGCAATAAAGAAATCTCCGCGGACAATTACCCGGATTTGAAAAAGGCATTGGTCTGCGGGGTCTTGTGTAACGCTGCCCAGCTGATCAAGGACGAATCGGGTTATAAAATATTCGGGGACCCTACGGAGGGTGCCTTGCTTAGTTTGGCCGCAAAAGCCGGGATATGGAAGGAGAGGCTCGAAAAAGAATATTTATTTGCGGATGAGATCCCCTTTGATTCCGAGCGCAAGAAGATGACGATCATCCGGCGCAGAGATAACCAGGTGTTTGCTTTTGTAAAAGGGGCGCCTGACATTCTGCTTAATGATTGCGTAAATATTGAAGTTAACGGTTCGATCAGGGCCCTGACTAACACGGATAAAGAAGAAATAGCTAAGGCTAATGTCGCGTTGGCTGATAAGGCCTTGCGCGTGCTCGCCGTAGCCTACCGCGCTCTCGACGGAGGATTTGATAAGCTTGACGTAGAAAAGACGGAGAAAGGTCTTATCTTTTCCGGACTCATCGCAATGATCGACCCTCCCAGAGAAGAGGTCAAAAAGGCCATGGAGGAGTGTTCCAGCGCAGGTATTAGGACCGTGATGATCACTGGGGACCATAAGAATACGGCGGTAGCTATTGCCAGGCAATTAGGATTTTTCCGGGAGGGCTCGCTCGCGCTTACCGGCGAAGAATTAGACAGGCTGACTGACGAAGAATTATCCGCCAAGATCTTGAATATCCCGGTTTACGCGCGCGTTTCGCCCGAACATAAGTTAAGGATAGTGCGCTTGCTGCGCGCCAGGGGCGAGGTTGTGGCAATGACCGGGGACGGAGTAAACGATGCCCCGGCTGTAAAAGAAGCGGATATCGGAGTCGCTATGGGAATAACCGGGACGGATGTGACCAAAGAAGTCTCGGATATGGTGATCACCGACGATAATTTTGCTTCGATCGTAAATGCCGTAGAAGAGGGAAGGGGGATCTACGACAATATCAAGAAGTTCATCCATTATCTACTTTCTTGCAATGCCGGAGAAATACTGGTGATGTTTTGCGCATCCCTTATCGGCTGGCCGGTTCCGTTGTTACCTATACAAATACTTTGGGTGAATCTAGTCACCGACGGCCTTCCTGCCTTGGCGCTGGGAGTCGATCCGGTTGATCCGGGCGTAATGACTAAGAAGCCGCGTAGAACTAACGAAGGAGTGCTGACTAAGCAAAGGGCGTTAATGTTTCTTGCACAGGGGGCTTTTATTGCTTTCTGCAGCTTGCTGGCTTTTGCCTTGGTCTTATTCGTGGAGAAACTCGGAATTGAACGCGCCCGGACCGCGGCTTTTGTAGTCTTGGCCGTAAGCCAGCTTTTCCATTCTTTTAACTGCCGGAGCACAAGCGTTTCACTTTTTAAATTAGGAATATTGTCTAACAAAAAGCTGATCGCCGCTACCGGGATCTCGTTTATATTGCAGATGGTAGTGGTTTATACGCCCTTCTTACAAAGAGTATTTAAAACAGAACCTTTGGGTTTGTTGGATTGGTTTCTGGTTATTGCCATTTCGTCATTCCCGCTTTGGGCTATGGAGATCGTCAAGAGGAGCGCGCTGAAGAGATTTCTTAACGCTGTTTAACAATGGTTGAAAATCACGCCTGCTGTGAAACTACTCCGAAATCATTCTGGAAAAATAAATTATTTATCATTGCCTGCGTATCCGTAATCCTCGTTGTCGCTTCGTACTTAATACCCGTACTTGTTTCTTTTAGAATAGCATTTTTAGATTACTGGAAGAAGATCTGGTGGGCAGTGCTTTTGGGCCTGCTGCTGGGAGGGGTAATCGAGCATTATGTCCCTCGCGAGTATGTCTCTAAAATACTTTCGCGTAAGCGGCCCTCTACGATATTCAACGCTGTTTTCTTAGGTTTTCTGATGAGCGCCTGTAGCCACGGGATACTGGCGTTGAGTATCCAGCTGCATAAGAAAGGCGCTTCCAATCCGGCGGTAGTAAGTTTTCTTCTCGCATCCCCTTGGGCGAATTTGGCGGTAACGGTCATGCTTATTAGCTTATTCGGGCTTAAAGGTTTGTTTATCGTATTGGCAGCGATGCTTGTAGCCCTGAATACCGGATTTATTTTTATGTTCTTTGAAAAGAAAGGGTTGATCGAAAAGAACGCTAATGTCGTAGATGTCGCGCAAGATTTTTCTATCTTGCGGGATTTTAAATCGCGCGCAAGTGCTTATAAATTCGGGTTAGTTACTTTTGTATCGGATCTTAAAGGTATCGTCAGGGGCTCCATGGCATTAGCGGATATGGTCCTCTGGTGGATAATTTTAGGTATTATGCTCGCAAGCCTGGCCGGAGCCTATATCCCGGTACACTTTTTCCATAAATATATGGGGCCTTCGTTTTTGGGGATGCTGGTTACGCTTGCGCTGGCAACGGTGATCGAGGTTTGTTCCGAAGGCTCAAGCCCCTTGGCTTTTGAAATATACCGTCAGACCCGGTCGCTCGGCAACAGCTTTGTGTTTTTGATGGCCGGAGTGGTCACGGACTACACCGAAATAGGCCTCTTATGGACCAATGTCGGCAGGCGCGTGGCTTTATGGATGCCGGTGGTAAGTGTTCCCCAGGTTTTGGCGATCGGCTACATTATGAACAAATTCTTGGGTTGGTAAAAAAATTAAATTTTTTTCTTGACGAATGATACTATTATGGTATCATTATCTATAAGCGTTTAATGCAGCTAAAAGGAGGTGAGTATGGATATTACCGTTAAGTACATGCTTCGCCCGGTAGCGCATTGTAAGGAGGGCTGCTGAATTTGCCCTCCGGTAAGATCTCGCTACTCTTACCGGAGGGCAAACGCTTCCCGCCGCGCTATCTGATAGCGTGCGGGATCCCGCCGGCGATTCGGAATAGCCGCAGCGGGAAAACTGCCCGAACCGTCTTATGATAAGGAGAAAAATGAAATTAATCACCAGGGATACGGATTACGCGTTAAGAGCGGTTTGTTTCATAGTCAAAAATAAAAAAATGGTCTCGGTTTCGGACCTGGTCCGGGAATTAAAGATCCCCCGGCCGTTCCTAAGAAAGATTTTGCAGGTATTAAATAAAAAAGGCATAGTGCGTTCTTTCAAGGGTAGGGGAGGGGGGTTCACCCTGGGCCTTAGGCCGGAGAAGATATATTTACTTGACCTATTGCGCATATTTCAGGGCCCCTTAAAGCTGAACGAATGCACGCTGAATAAGAAAAAATGCCCTAAGATAAGTGTTTGTCCCTTAAGTAGTAAGCTTAACAATATCGAAAAGCATGTCATTAAGGAATTAAAATCAATAACAGTGGCTTCATTAATAAAGTAAGGAGAGTTTGATGGCTAAGAGAAATATAATCAAGATAGATGAGGAAAAGTGTACCGGGTGCTCTTTGTGTATTCCGAATTGCCCGGAAGGGGCGTTACAGATAATCGACGGCAAGGCCCGGTTGATCAGCGATCTTTTTTGCGACGGGTTAGGAGCCTGCATCGGGCATTGTCCTGAAGGCGCGATAACTATCGAAGAGAGGGAGGCAGAGAAGTACAACGAAAGAAAGGTTATGGCTAATATTGTTAAGCAAGGCCCTAATGTGATCAAGGCGCATTTAGAGCATTTAAAAGGACACGGAGAGAGCGGCTTTCTTAAGGAGGCGTTGGATTATTTAAAAGAGAATACAATCAATGTCCCGGAGATGCATAACGGGCATGATCATGCGGGTTGCCTGGGTGCCAAGGTAATGGATTTAAGGAAGAAAGAAAGTTCCGGGAATAA
The DNA here is from genome assembly GCA_026387555.1 of Candidatus Omnitrophota bacterium. GTDB lineage: Bacteria > Omnitrophota > Gorgyraeia > Gygaellales > Profunditerraquicolaceae > JAPLLM01. Next base: position 5,416 of record JAPLLM010000133.1, read on the forward strand.
ATCAGGCGCGCAAACTAGGGCGCCTTCAGAATTACGGCAGTGGCCGGTGCAACTTATGTTAGTTCCGGCGTTTGCCCCTTACCTTAATAACAGCGATCTGCTTATCGCCGCGGATTGCGTGCCTTTTGCTTATGCGAATTTTCACGCAGACCTGCTGAAAGGCAAAACCCTTCTGGTAGGCTGCCCCAAACTGGACGACTTAAAGATATATCAGGAAAAGCTGAATCAGGTATTTAAAAATAATCATATTAAATCCGTCACTTACGCCCATATGGAGGTCCCCTGTTGCTCGGGATTAACCGGGATAATCCGGCAGGCAATTCAGGATTCGGCCAAAAAAATCGCATATCATGATGTAGTTATCGGTATAGGCGGAGAAAAGTTATGATTAGGGATAAATGCCCCGGGCAGGATGAGAGGAATATAAAACCCGGAAATCTAAAATGCCCGAATTGTGGTTATGCCGTGGAGATTTTTTCCGACGAACTAAAAAGAAGGTGCCCCAAATGTAAAAAATTGGTTTATCAGGAGAAATTGCCGACCTGTACGGATTGGTGTAAGAGCGCGCAGGAGTGTATTCAAAATAGAAGATGACAAGGCCGGGTTATAGATTTATAATATAATCACAGGGAGGAAGAAATGGCAGATTTGAAAGATTTATATCAGAGTGCGGATTGGAAGACCGAAAAGCATGTTCCGGTCATTGATGCGCCGGATAAAATAAAAAAAGGCGAAACAGTCAAGATATCCGCTGTGGTAGGTAAGCAGATAGCGCACCCTAATACCACCGAGCATCATATCAGATGGATCGAGCTTTATTTTTTGGCGGATGGGGAGAAATTTCCTTATCAGTTAGCCCGCTTTGAATTTAACAGCCACGGTGAGTCAGGGCAAGGCCCGAATACAAGCACTATCTACGCCAATCCCGAGGTAATGGTTAGTATAAAAACCGATAAGAGTGGGACTCTTCTTGCCAGCTCTTACTGTAATATACACGGTTTATGGAAGGGTTCTAAAGAATTAAAGGTGGAATAAAAAGGAGGGGAATATGTGTATGA
>JAPLLM010000023.1 GCA_026387555.1 Candidatus Omnitrophota bacterium
GCGGCGCAGAAATAACCTATTATCGTAAACGGCTTTCTTAATTTGATTTTATCCGAAAAATATCCGGAGAAAACTTTTAACAGGCTGGCGGTACTCTCGGCGACCCCCTCGATCAAGCCTAATATCGCGGGGCTTGCGCCCAGCACGCTTACCAGATATACCGGCAGAATAGGATATACCATTTCGCTGGAAATATCAGTAAGCAGGCTGGTTATTCCTAAAAGAATAATATTAAACATGTTTTACTTTCCTGATTATTGTCGGCAAGAGCGCAAAGATCAAACAAAAGATAGGGAAATAATCTCCGCACCGGGTGTAAACAGCCGGGCTGATCCTTTCGTTTCCGATAGACTCAGTAACAAACCCCTTAATAAAGATATCCTCCCCTTTTACATCTTTGACCCTTGAGATTATTTTACCGTTGGGCAATATAAAACAGGATACCCCGGTATTGGCAGAGCGAGCCAAAGGTAGACGGTTCTCCACTGCCCTAAAAACCGAAGCCTGCAAATGTTGAAAGGGCGCCGAGGTATACTTATACCAGGCGTCATTGGTAATATTGACCAAGATATCCGCGCCTTTTTTGGCGTACGCGTGCGATAATTCCGGGAATAAATCTTCAAAGCAAATCAATACGCCTAGTTTATTGGCGAGCTGGTGGCTTAGCGAATTGGTGACCTCAAAAATAGTATGCTCCTTGCCAGCTGCAATATCTCCGATGGGAACTACGGTCTGCAAAAATGGGAAAACTTTTCTTAAAGGGATGTACTCTCCGAAAGGAACAAGGTGTACCTTATCGTAGCGGCCGGATAACCTGCCTTGTTTATCGAGCAGGAGCGCGCTGTTATAATAAAACCCCTCGCGTTGAGTGACTGCTCCGAATAATAACGGGATACCTCTTTCCTTCACCTGCTTGGTTAAATAATTATAATATGAAGGATCCTCTTCCAGCACCACGGGCAGAGATGCCTCCGGCCAGATGACCAGATCAGGATTATCCTTCACGGACTCGGCAGTAAGCTCAAGGTAGCGGTTGAATATGAAGTCTTCGCTTCCTGGTTTCCATTTTAAACTCTGGGGGATGTTGCCTTGGATGATAGAAATCTTGATAGGTTTTAGGTGTAGGGTGTCAGATGTTAAGTATAATTTATAATAACCGTATCCAAGGGCTAGAATCATTACTAATACGGGAAGGGCTAAGTGGTTTTTTTTACCTAACACCAAAGACCTAACACCTATAACCTTAAACACAAGAATATTGACCATCACCACCAAAAACGACACTCCCCAGGCCCCAAAGATATCCGCAATCTGGATTACGGGTAAATTCTTGTACTGGGAATAACCTAACAACGCCCAGGGGAATCCGGTCATGATGTGAGACCTGGCGTATTCAAGGAAAACCCAGGACGAAGGAATAGATAATAGGCAATAGTCAATTAAGACTATCGTACCCGGCAAGGTGATGTGCACGAGCCAGTATATCGTCCCGGCCCAAAAAATAATACCCGCAAGATACGCAACAAAAAATGACTGTTTATGCGAGCTTTTCTGAAGAACAAAAAAAAGAGGCACAAATCCAAACCATGCCGTAACCCAGAAGCCCTGCCTGCAATATGGGATTACAAGAAAAACTGCCGAAAGTAAAATAAGGAGGATGTTTCGAATTGCCTGTGGTTTTAAGCTCCGCAGCATTTTTTGAATTTTTTGCCCGAACCGCACGGGCATGGGTCATTCCGTCCAACCTTGGGGCCGGATAACTGCACCGGCTTTGGGGCAACCCTCGAATGGATTATCGGAGATTCATCTTCTTGCGCGGCCTGCGCCGCTGCGCCCTCTAATCCGCCTGCCTCCGGATGCAATAACTCTTGAGCCGCCGAGCTGAAAACCCCTTTAAATTTATCTTGCTTCGCCGGATGAAGTTTAAATATCGTCTCTACCGCCTCTTCTTCTATGCCGGACATCATCTGGGAGAACATATTAAAAGCCTCGCGTTTATATTCTACCAACGGGTCGCGCTGCCCGTAAGCGCGTAAGCCGATGCCTTCCCTTAAACTATCCATGGCATAGAGGTGATCCTTCCACTTCGCATCGATTATCTGCAAGAATACCATGCGCTCCAGATGACGCAGAAGATCAGTCCCGACGCTCTTCTCTTTTTCTTCATAGGCTACTTCGACTTCATTAATGATCATGCCCGTCAAATCGTGTTTATTCTGCCCGCTAAGCTTAGCCGGATCAAGCTCCACTGCGAATTTCAATTTTATCGCCGTGTTTAAAGCGGCTAAATCCGTCTCCTGATTTTCAATGACGTGGCCCGAGACTATCGCCTCGACCAGGCTATCGATTATCTCAAGGATGTTTTCCTTTAAAGAAGCGCCTTCGAGAGTCGAGCGGCGCTGGGTGTAGATTATCTCCCTCTGTTTATTCATTACGTTATCGTATTCCAGAAGCTGCTTGCGGATTTCAAAGTTATGCTGCTCCACGCGCCTCTGCGCGATCTCAATAGACCCGGCTACCCAGGGGTGCTCGATGACCTGCCCTTTTTCCAGGCCAAGCTTATCCATGATGCCTATTAGTTTATCCGAGCCGAAGAGGCGCATTAAATCATCTGCAAGGGCGACGTAAAAGCTCGACGAACCCGGATCCCCTTGCCTGCCGGAGCGCCCGCGCAGCTGATTATCAATGCGCCGCGCCTCATGGCGCTCGGTACCTAAAACATGCAGACCTCCGACCTCGACAACTTTCCGGTGTTCCTGATCGCACTCTTGTTTATACTTTTCCAATATTTTTCTGTACTCTTGTTCATAATTAGGATCGTCAGGCTTGCAAGTCTGCTTGATCAGGTTCTTAGCCATGAATTCAGGATTTCCTCCCAGCAGAATGTCCGTACCGCGACCGGCCATGTTAGTGGCGATTGTCACAGCCTTATATCTGCCTGCCTGGGCGACGATCTGCGCCTCCATTTCGTGATATTTGGCGTTTAAGACCTGATGCGGTATCCCTTTGCGTTTTAACATCTCCGACAGACGTTCGGATTTATCTATGGTGACCGTGCCGACAAGGGCCGGGGTGCCTGCGTTATAAAGTTCTACGATCTCGTCCACCGCTGCGCTGAATTTTTCTTCTTCGGTCTTATAAACTCGGTCGGAAAAATTGTTGCGGA
>JAPLLM010000120.1 GCA_026387555.1 Candidatus Omnitrophota bacterium
CTGATCGAAAAAACCTCTCCGTTTAACCGGTTAGATTACCAGAGATTACTTTTAAACCACTCGTCGGACTTCTTGAGCCAGTCCCACGCGGTCATGGTATCTTTCCCTGCCCCCACTGCCGTCGCCCCTACTCCTGCCGCGACACCTTTGGATGTTTCACATCCGCAGACCACCGATAATCCGGTAGCCAGAAAAAATACCGCCAATACTAAGCGCGCTTTACGCATACACCTACTCCTTTTTTATAAACCTGCCCAATCTTTCTTTGGTCCGCTCTTTGCCTAAATAATATATTACTTCGAATAAGCCCGGGCCGATGGTCTTGCCGGTCAAGGCCACGCGGATAGGATGGATCAAGACCTTAGCCTCCACACCCAGCTCCTTGACCACCTCCCGGAATGCGCATTCGATTTCAGCGATCTCAAATTTCTCTAAGGCATCCCGCCTCTTGATAAAGAGCGAGAACTCTTTGGATAAATCTTGCGCTAAATGCTTATCCCGCGCCACGGGATCAACCTGGATTTCTTTTAAAAAGAAGAAGTCCGCCCAATCCGGGAAATCATTGACAGTCGTCAGCCTCTCCCGGAACAATTTTACAAGAGAAACCAGATAATTTCTATCAAAATTATCAATTTCAATCAGATTCTTTTCAACAAGCATAGGGATCACTTCATCCGCAAGCTTTTCAGGATCAGCATTTTTCAAATATTGATTGTTTACCCATTGCAGCTTTTTTAAATTAAATGTCGCCGCAGTCTTATTGACATTTTTGATGTCGAATAGTTTTATCGCTTCGTTTATACCGATAAGTTCGCGGTCCCCGCCCGGGGCCCAGCTTAAAAGAAGCAGATAATTAACCAGCGCCTCGGGCAGATAGCCCATTTTGCGGTAATCGCTTATGGCGGTTGCCCCTGTTCTTTTGGAGAGCCGGCCTCCTTCGGCGCCCATGATCAAAGGCAGGTGCGCGAAATCAGGCACTTTAAAACCTAATGCTTCATAGATGAGGATCTGCTTGGGGGTATTTGAGATATGATCGTCCCCGCGGATAACGTGGGTGATGTTCATCCCTGCGTCATCCACAACACACGCAAAATTATAAGTGGGTGTCCCGTCGGATTTGATCAAAACCTGATCCTTGATATCTTTGGCGTCAAATTCTATCCGGCCGCGGATCAGATCCTGCATCGTGATCTTTTGAGGGGTGACTTTATAAATAATCGCTTCTTTTCCCGATGGGGACTTCTCGATATAAGCCTTGCCTTCCTTTAAAAGCCTCTCGGCATGCTCCCTGTATATTGGAAACCTCTGGCTCTGATAATAGACCTCATCCCAATTAAACCCGAGCCACTTAAGGCTGAACAATATCTCGTCCAGAAACTCCGGCTTAGAGCGCTCCTGGTCGGTATCTTCTATTCTTAAGACAAACTGCCCATTTTGCGACCGGGCAAAGAGCCAGTTAAACAGCGCAGTGCGGCCTCCGCCTATGTGCAGGTATCCTGTAGGGCTGGGCGCGAACCTTACTCTGACCATTTTATAAAGCAACGCCTTTCTTTAATGCCTCTTGATTGATCAAAACCAAATCTTTTTTCCCTTTAGGAGCAATATCTTCGATCACCCCTAAAACATTTTTTATGGATACGGATTTTCTAAGCCCTACATAACAGCCTAAGGCGATCATATTGGCGATTTTAATATTCCCCATCTCTATGGCTTTATCAGAAAAGGGGTGCTGAATTATTTTTACCTTGCCCTGTTTCTCCGGCTTAGCCAGAGAGCTGTTTAACACCAGGAGCCCTCCTGCGGCTAGGCGACCTTTGAATTTTTCCAGCGAAGGAGAGTTCATAATAATCAGGGTGTCCGCCTTACTCACATAAGGCGAGCCTATTTCTTCGTCGGAGATGACGAGCATACAATGTGAAGTCCCACCCCTTACCTCCGCGCCGTATGCGGGAAGCCAGGTCACGAACTTACCTTCTTTCATTGCCGCCTCTGCCAGGACTTTTCCTAAAAGCATTATCCCCTGGCCTCCGGCGCCCGCGATTATAATCCGTTCCGTCATTTAAGCCTTCCTATAGGAAATTCCTTAGACATTACTTCTTTTATCCAGCGCAGCGATTCTTGCGGGCTCATCCCCCAATAAGTAGGGCAGGGAGAAAGGACCTCGACCAGAGAAAAACCTACGCCATCGATCTGGTTCTGAAACGCCTGCTTTATCGCCGCCTTGGAATAATGCCAGCATCTCGGATATTTTTAAGGGATAACCGTGCAATTCGACTGACCTGCCTTCGGGGGTAGTGGCGCTCTTCTGGCCTATTAAGGTAGTGGGGGCCATCTGGCCTCCGGTCATTCCGTAAATAGCGTTATTGATAAAGACTACGGTGAGATTTTCCCCGCGGTTTGCCGCGTGAATAGTCTCATTTCCGCCGATAGCCGCTAAATCTCCGTCTCCCTGATAAGTAAACACGATATTTTGCGGCCGCATTCTTTTTATCCCCGTAGCCACTGCCAGCGCCCTGCCATGCGCCGCCTCGGAACAATCAAATCGCCAATAATCATAGGCGATGACCGCGCATCCGACGGGAGCGATACCGATCACTTTCTCGCGGATACCCAGCTCATCCACAACCTCAGCGATCAGGCGGTGCGTTATCCCATGACCGCACCCAGCGCAATAGTGAGTTGAAACTTCTCTTAAAGATTCCGGCAGTCCGAATATTTTATTCATAGCGTGCTTACTTTCTTAATTATCTCTTCTTCGGTGGGGACTCCCCCTCCGGAGCGGCCGTAAAACTCAACCTTAGATTTACCGTTAATTGTTAACAGGACATCTTCCAGCATCTGGCCGTACGACATCTCTACTACCAGGTATTTGGTGTTAGGTGCCCGGCGTTTGGTAAATGCTTTTTTCGGAAACGGCCAGAGCGTTATCGGACGGATCAACCCGACCTTCTTTCCTTTTTCTCTTAATTTATGCACGGCACCTTTAGCAATGCGCGCCATAGAACCGTAAGCCACCAGGATTATCTTGGCATCATCAACAAGACATTCTTCCCAACGCTCTTCTTTCTGTTGGATTAATTTATATTTCTTCTGTTGACGGAGATTCGACTCCTCCAAATCGCCTTCGATCATATAAAATGATTTGGCGATATTCGGCTCTCTTCCCTTACAGCCGGTAAGCGCCCAAGGTTTAGGATAATTTTTTACTTTGTGCTTTGTGTTTTCCTTTTCTAACGGCTCCATCATCTGGCCTAAGAGCCCGTCTCCTAAAATCATCACTGGGTTACGGTATTTATCTGCCAGATCAAAGGCATCGAACATAAAATCATAACACTCCTGCACTGATGCCGGGGCTAAAACGATCAACCGGTAACCGCCGTGCCCGCCTCCGCGTGTTGCCTGAAAATAATCCGACTGCGCCGGCCAGATATTACCCAGGCCGGGGCCCGCGCGCTGAATATTTACGATTACCGCCGGAAGATCCGCTCCCGCGATATAAGATATGCCTTCTTGCTTCAAACTTATCCCCGGGCTCGATGATGAAGTTAAAGCGCGAGCGCCGGTTGCGGATGCGCCGAAGACCATGCCTGAACAAAAACCCTGCCCAATTCAGGCATGTGTTTGGCAAAATACCCTATCAATTCATTCTGCGGGGTAATGGGGTATCCGGCATAAAAATCACACCCGGCCTGGATCGCACCTTCGGCGATAGCCTCGTTTCCCGAAATTAATATTTTGTTTTTACTCATTCTTCTTTAAATACCTCTATGCAGCCATCGGGGCAAATTACAACGCACATAGCGCAAGCCACGCAAGCCGCTCCACCCTCAAACTTAACCGGCTTAACACCCCGCTTGTTTAACGCGGAGTCCTGCTTGATCATCTGCTTAGGGCAGACGCTTATGCAGAGCAGGCATCCTTTACATTTTTCGCGGTTGATCTTTATCTTCGGCATACGCTCTTTATCCTATCGGCAATTCCCGCAGCCGTCAATGCAAATTTATCCAGAATAACGTTTCTCTTTCCGTGCGCGATGAATTCGCAGGGTAAGCCGAATTTCACCACCGGCTTACCGAGGTAATCTTCCACAGCGCTCCCGAATCCGCCGTCGATAATCCCTTCTTCGGCGCTAAAAATAAATTTTGTATCCTTGGTCCTGGTTCTAAACAATTCCTTATCCAGGGGCTTGGCAAAACGCGCATCAATCACTGTGCCGGATAAACCGGACTTCTCCAATAAATTTGCCGCCTCAATAGCGGGATTGACCATGCTCCCCAAAGCAATCAGCGTAAAATCATTTCCCTCTTTTAATGTTTCTGCCTTGCCCATTTGGATCTTTCCGGTGACTTGGCGGCTTGGTAGCGTTATGACTTTATCCTTGGGATAACGGATCGCTACCGGGGTATTCATGTCTAACGCAAACTCAAGCATCTTTTCCAGTTCTCTACCGTCGCAAGGCGCTAAAATAGTCATATTAGGAACAGTCATGAGGAACGCGATGTCAAAAATACCCTGATGCGTGACCCCGTCTTCTCCGACGAGGCCGGCGCGGTCGACTGCTAAGACTACCCCTAAATTCTGCAGGGCGATCGCCTCCATGATCTCATCATAAGCCCTCTGTAAAAACGTGGAATAAATAGCAACTACCGGTTTTAATCCTGCGCGGGCGAGCCCTGCGGCAAATACTACCGCGTGCTCCTCGGCAATGCCTACGTCAAAAAATCTCTGGGGAAAATTATCGCGGAATTTATCCAAACCTGTCCCTTCGGGCATAGCCGCGCTTACAGCGACGATTTTCTTATTAACCTTGGCCAAATTAAGAAGTTTTTCACTGAAGACTTCGGTAAAGGTCTTGGAGCCCTGCGCCTTAGCCTTTGTTATCCCGGAATCGATCTCAAAAGGCCCTGTTCCGTGAAAACGCACCGGCTCGTTTTCCGCCGGTGCGTATCCTTTCCCTTTTTTAGTGACCACATGCAACAATAAGGGCCCCTTAAAATTAGAAATATTCTTAATCGTGTGTATCAGCAAACTCGTATCATGCCCGTCAAATGGCCCGAAGTAGCGAAAGCCTAATTCCTCAAAGAGCATCCCGGGGACAAAGAGGCCTTTTAAACCCTCTTCGAATTTATTGGCCAGTTTAACCAACCGGCTCCCCTTAGGAAGGCGCGATTCGGCAAAATGTTCCAGAGACTCCTTAAAGCGGTTGTAAATAGGCATGGAGATGATTTTATTAAGATAAATGCTTAATGCCCCGGAATTTGGGGCAATACTTAATTCGTTGGTATTCAACACTACCAGCATATCTTTTTTTAAATGTCCCGCATTATTTAAGCCCTCAAAGCAGAGCCCTCCGCTTAAAGAGCCGTCCCCGATGACGGCGATTACCTTAAAATGGTTTTCGGGGGAAAGATAGTCGCGGGCGCAGGCCAGGCCTAAGGCCAGAGAGACCGCGGTTGAGCTATGCCCCGTAGTAAAGGAGTCGAATTCGGACTCGTCTTTAGACGGAAACCCGCTTAGCCCTCCATACTGGCGGAGGGTCTCAAAATTAATATTGCGCCCCGTAAGTATCTTATGCGCGTAAGACTGATGCCCTACGTCAAAGACGATCTTATCCTTAGGGGTGTTAAAACAATAGTGCAGGGCCAGAATTAATTCCACCGCGCCCAGGCTGGAGGCAAGGTGCCCGCCGTTCTGCGAGACCACTTGCGTCATACGCAGGCGTATTTCGCAAGCCAGAATTTTTAACTCCTCCGGCTTCAAAGTTTTTAAATCTTGCGGTGAATTAATGCGTTCTAAAAACATCAGTCCTCGATCTTGCTTTCATCCAAAGGCTTTAATTCAAATTCGCCCTTTTTATTCTTAGTAAGTACGTCTATCTTTTTCTTAGCGCTTTCAAGCCGCTGGGAACAGCTGCGCGAGAGCTCAATGCCTTCCTGGTACTTTTTTAAAGCCTCATCCAGCGATAAGTCGCCCTGTTCCAAATCCACTACGATTTTCTCCAGCTTCTTCAATGCTTCCTCAAATTTAACTTCTGCCATTTATGCCTCCTCTACTTTACTGACGATCTCGCCCTTATCCAACCGGGTTTTTATTCTGTCTCCCGCCTTTACGCTCCCGGAGTCTTTAATAATTGCGCCGTCGGCGGCTTTAAAAGTGATGCTGTAGCCCCGGGATAAGATGTTTAGCGGGCTTAATGATGAAAGTTTATCTAGCGCAGACTTAAATCTCGCTTCTTTTAATTTAAAGAAGTGCCCGATACGCACATAAATTTGCCGGGCTAAATCCGTAACTCTTTCTTGATGCTGTTTTAATAACGCCGCCGGATTAAGCAGGGAGAGCTTCTTTACCCCGCTATCCAACTCTCGCTTTAACAAATCTAAAATATGCCGCATTGCGGTAAAGATACCCTGGTTTAAATCCGCTAGCCCTTGGCGCAATAGCTCTTTTTCCGGCACGACTAGTTCCGCTGCCACCGACGGAGTAGCCGCGCGCACATCCGCTACAAGGTCAGCGATAGTCACATCCCGCTCATGTCCCACGGCGGAGATGACCGGGATTTTGGAACCATAAATAGCGCGAGCGACAACTTCTTCATTGAAAGCCCAAAGGTCTTCGATACTCCCGCCCCCGCGGCCTACGATCAAAACTTCAA
>JAPLLM010000087.1 GCA_026387555.1 Candidatus Omnitrophota bacterium
AATGCAGTGGCATCTAACAGATACAGCCGTTTTTCACCCATTACTATCGCCTGGAATTTTTCAATTGATGGAAGGGTGCTACTTTGTCAGAGCTCTCGTCCTGACCTCATCGATAAAATTCGAGATTTCCTGATTATTGGGATCGAGCTGCTGGGCGTCAATGGCCTTCTTAAGCGCAGTGCCGTAATCTCCCAGCTCATAGCTTCTTTTTGCTTTCGCGAAATGTTCTCTTGCCTGGGCTGAATCGCTCTTGCTTAAAATATCTTTTTTGTTAACGATATCTTTAGTAAGACTGACGATCTCCTGCTCCCTTAAATCCTCGACAGGAGTAGGCGACAAGACTAAATTCATATCCGCCAGGCGCTGTTTTGCCTTGATGGTCCAGGGGTCGGAGGGGTCTCCGAGTTTTGCCCTTTTATCCCAGTAAAAAGCAGCCTTATTCAGGTCGCGCTTAGTCTCATAAAATATCGCCAGGTTGCTGTAAGCGCTCAAATAATTCGGGTCGACCTGAACAGCCTTAAGATAACTCTGTTCCGCGCGCGCCCCCTGGCCCTGCGCTTCCAACAATACGCCTAAATCATTATAAGGCACGGCGTAATTAGGATCTATTTCTATCGCCTTCTGATAAAACTGCTCGGCGGTTTGAATATTACCGATGTGCTGCGCGCTCATCCCCTGCTCCCTGTAATTGCGCGCCGTCTTCTGCAGTTCGGTGTAGCCCTTCTCCTCTTCTTTAGCGTTCACTTGAGGTGCCTTTTGAGCAGGAGCACTCTCTTTATTAGAAAGCTTTTGAGCGGGAATACTCTGCGCAAAAACTACCCTTGCGCCGAATAAAATTATCGTGATTACTAACAGGGATTTTATGATATTTTGGTGGGCTTTAAGCATAGCTTTATTAAATTTATTATACATATTAATAGGCGTGCGTCAAGAGAAAACTTACATTAACGCATCCATAGTTAACGCAGGGTGTTGCACCTTTTCAAGGTGCTTTGTAAGCTCCTCGGAAGTAGTGGCTATGGTCTCATCCGCGATCTTATTGATCAGGTCCGGTTCCCCTATCTCTTCGCAGCGCTTCTTAAGCCGCTCTCCCAATAATTCCTTTAATTCTTTGGGCATCCAGACCAGGCGTTTTAATCCGCCTTCGGCGGAAATGAATTTCTTGCTCAAGAGATATAGTTTCCCCACACCCAGAAAACCCGGGGTCTGCACGCCTCCGCCGACCGAACCGGCAAGGGTAGTGAAACTCATCCCGCAGGGGGTCATTCCAGAATAATCGCGATGCACGATCATTACTCCGTTAGCCTCGGGAATGATGGCAAGGATACATTCAAAACAACCGCAGGAAGTCTGCGGTGCATCCATCAACGAATACATACTCACCTTATCCACGGTCTTATTGGATTTCTCTTTAAAGAATTCGTTTATGCTATCCCATTGGCCGAGCCTTGCGTCTAAAACTTTTCCCTTAGGAATAGGTTGATTCGGGCCCGTCGGGGTAATCTCGTGCGAGGCCTTGCCGTCGAGCCAGGAGTATGCGCCGCACAAACCTAAACGCTCGGGGGTGATCATGCACACGTGATTCGGCGCAAACGACTGACAGAGCAAACATGAATAAAAAGTATCCACGCTTTCGTCGGTCATGCCGCCTAAGCGCTCGTCGCGTTCGTCAAAAACCTTTTTGGCTCCGGCAATAAGCTTTTCCACATCCTCCTGTTTCGTATACATACGAACCTGTATTTTATCGACAATGGCGCTGTATTCCTGGTGTAGCATCGCATGCAGGGCGATACCGATATGCTTTAACCTGAAACCCTTATTATAGGCGTCGTTTGAAATACGCACCCAGATCATCTCGCGCTGGCCCATGTGCATCAGGCCCATGGCGTAATTGACAAAACGGTGGATCTGGCGCTCCAATATCGGCTCAAAATCTTTTTGCATCTTGCGGCCGAAAACATCGACGATGATAGCAAAGGGCATGGATTTTTTACCCGCAGGCAATTTATCGATATCGTCTCCGATGATCTTGATTAGGCCGTCCTCGACTTCATTTTCTTTTTTGGCCGTCAAGAATTCAAAAGCAGTACTAGCTTTTCCGCCGAATTCGACATAAAGCTGCTCTTTTCTGACCCTCTCCCCTTCGAATGCCGCGGCATAAGGAACGGGGACAGCGACCTGCGCCATTTTTACTTTGATACCGCGGGTCAGAATACATTTTGAGGGAAGTTTTTTATAATCTTTTTCCGTAACCAGCGCTTCGAATAAAGTAGTGTCAATTTTGCCCAATTGCGGGACTTCTAAGTCCGTGATAATAGGCAGGCCGAAAGCCAATGCACCTAAACCGGTTGCAACGATCACTTCATCCACGTGACCGAGAAGTAAAACAAATGCCGGGACGCGATTACGGATATACTCGGCAATACCCGCCCACTGACCGGGCTTGAATCCGCCGTAAATCAGCGGAGCCCTTACCGCAAAATTCACCGCGTAGATCACGGATAAATAATCTTCACCCAGCGGAACGATGTAATTATCTAGGCCGATCTCGATTCCTTTTTTCTCTAACTGTTTTTGAAAGGTGTTACCGTTAATATTACCCGCGAGCAGGCTTACAATACTCTTAGACTGAAAATCGCGGATCATATCCGCGGCAGCGTCTTCGTCTTTTGCCGGGCCGAGGATAACAGCAATACCGGCTATTCTTCCGTCGACCAACTGCAGGCCGAGTGAACGCAATATTTTGTCGGGGATAAAACCAATGCCGTTCTTAGGGTGTTCCTTATTTAAAGTCAGTAATGCCGCCAGCACTTCTTCGGCGAGCACGGTTGCCACACCCTTGTTCAATATCCCGCCCAGAGCAGGAATGACAAGGCCGCTTTTTGTCGTGGTGTTTTTACTTAAACCCTCCGCTTCTTTTAAGGCTAAGTCGCAATCTCCGAGAGTCTTGACCTCGATATTTAACAAAGCGTTAACTAGAGGGAAATAATAATTAGTTTCCGGAAAGGCAATTGCCGCGTCTCTGCCTTTTGACGCAATGGTTTTATCCAGGGCCCCCCTGGTAAGATTTAATACCGCGTCCGTTCCTTTTGTCCCGAGTTGTACTAATACGTCAGACATGTCTTCTCCTTCTGCCCACAAGGGCGCACTGGCGCAATTCCGATCTGCGCTAGGTGTACCCTGGCTATTTTTAATAATATCTTCAACAAATAAAACCAAACATACCCCGACGGCTTTCCCGTCTTTAAATTTAACTGCCTCTGCTCTACCTTCGCCCACAATCTCCGATATCTGACCGCTGATTGCTTCGATCTCAGCCGGCAAAGTCCCTTCGAATTTTTCGTTGCTTATAACTTTGACTCCTACTTTATATTTTTCATTAATGATTCTGGCGAGGTCAAACGCTTGCTTACCCGGGCCGTCGATACAGACGGTGTCATTGATAAGGTATTCGTCTAATTTCTTAAGGTCTTCCGGAGAGCTTAATAGTATGACGCCTTTTTTTCTGGCTCCGGGGATCTGGGGCAGGGTTCCCATCTATAATCCGCTTGCCTCTAATACTTTCGGAACGACTTTATCCCAACCGATAGGCATGATGTGGATGCCTCGGCACATAGGTTTTAATTCTTTGATTAACCTCGAGCTAATCTCAATTGATTGCATAGATTTATCTTTTGTCTCTTCCATCTCTCTAATTAAATTATCCGGGACAAAAACTCCAGCAACATTTTTATTCATATAGCGAGCCATACCAGCTGACTTAAGCAAAACTATTCCCGCCATAATCTTAGTTTTCAAATGTTTTGTTTTATTCAAAAAATTCTCAAAAATTTTTATGTCGTATACTGCCTGGGTCTGAAAAAATTCTGCACCCGCAGCAATCTTCTTCTCCATCTTCATAATCTGAGGCTCAATTGGATCAGCTCCAGGGTTAACAACAGCTCCCAAACAAAACTTCGGGCTCTCTCCAACCAATTTATTACCTTTCATGTCAGTTCCTTCTTGAAGTCTCTTAGCAACCTGCAATAATTGCACTGAATCTAAATCAAATACAGGTTTTGCATCAGGGTGATCCCCTAAAGTGGTGTGGTCGCCGGTAAGAAGTAAAACATTTTCAATTCCAAGAGCTGCTGCAGAAAGTAGATCCGATTGTAACGCCAGGCGGTTTCTATCGCGGCAGGTCATTTGAAATATTGGCTCGAAGCCATTCTGTTTCAAAATACTACAGACAGCTAAAGACCCCAGACGCATCACTGAGCTCTGTAAATCAGTAACATTAATCGCATCTAC
>JAPLLM010000014.1 GCA_026387555.1 Candidatus Omnitrophota bacterium
TCGTTTACCAGGTATTCCTGCAGAACTTTATCGCCGCAGACTCTCAATATATCCTGTAAAACCACCGGGCCGTCAGTAAGTTGCTGGCCGGCAGCTACTTTATCGCCTTTATACACATTGGGATGTTTTCCGTGCGGAATAACGTATTCTCTGGACATGCCGGTTGTTGACCGGACCACGATCACGCGCTGTCCCTTTTTGGTCTCGCCGAATTCCACGAATCCGTCGATTTCGCTGATGATCGCGGGGTCTTTCGGCCTCCTGGCTTCAAAAAGCTCGGCGACTCTGGGGAGACCGCCGGTGATATCCCTAGTCTTGACAACCAAGCGCGGGATCTTGGCTAATAGATCACCTGCGTTGATTTTCTGCGAATCTTTTACCAGGATATGCGAACCGATGGGGATCGGATAAATTCCCAAGACTTCCTTATTATCATCAAGGATAATGATTTGCGGATGGTAATCTACCTTATGCTCCACTACTACGCGCTCGGTAAGTTTAGTCACCGGGTTAAGCTCTTCGCGCACGGTAATGTTTTCGCGTAAGTCTTCGAACTTTACCTGTCCGGCTACTTCCGTCAGGATCGGTGAAGTATACGGATCCCAACGCACAAAGGCGATACCCTTGTTGACCTCTTCGCCGTCGGCAATACTGATAAAAGACCCCTGAAGCACGGTATACTTCTCAAGTTCGCGGCCCTGCTTATCATTGATGCTGATGGACCCGTTTCTGTTCAGGGCGATATATTCTTTATTTTTAGGGGCTGTTCTTAAATTATGGTATTTGACAAACCCCTTATTCTTAGATTTAACAAAAGACTGCTCGACGGTCCTTGAAGCGGTACCTCCGATGTGAAAGGTCCTCATGGTCAGCTGGGTGCCTGGTTCGCCGATACTTTGCGCTGCGATTACCCCTACTGCCTCGCCTACTTCAACGACCCTGCCGGTAGCCAGATTTCTTCCGTAACATTTAGTGCAAACGCCCTTGCCGGATTCGCAGGTTAAGACGCTTCTAATGCGTATTCTCTCTATGCCGAGTTTTTCGATCTGCTCGGCTTTTTCTTCAGTTATTTCAGAACCTTGCTGGACTATTGCTTCGTCGGTAATGATATCTACGACGTTATCCAGAGCGACTCTTCCTATGATCCTGTCTTTAAGGCTGACTACTTCTTCGTCGCCTTCGACGATGGCCGCAACCGTAATACCGTTAAGCGTTCCGCAGTCATCTTCGCAAACTATAGCTTCTTGAGCTACGTCGACCAGCCTGCGGGTCAAATAACCGGCATCCGCGGTCTTTAAAGCGGTGTCGGCAAGACCCTTACGCGCGCCGTGAGTAGAAATAAAATATTCAAGCACATTCAGGCCTTCCCGGAAATTCGCGGTAATCGGGCTTTCGATGATCTCGCCCGACGGCTTAGCCATTAAACCGCGCATCCCTGCCAACTGCCTTACCTGCAGGCGCGAACCGCGCGCTCCGGAATCAGCCATCATAAATATGGGATTAAATGCATCCATTCCCTTAAACAGCAGGTCTGAGACCTTGTCTGTAGTATGCGTCCAAATATCGATGATCTTTGCTTTGCGTTCGCTCCCGGTGATTATACCGCGGCGATACTGATCCTCTACTTTTGCGACCTCTTCTCTCGCCTCTTTTAACACCTCTTTCTTCTCAACCGGTATCTTAAGATCATCTATGCCGATGGAAATTCCTCCGAGGGTGGCATTTTCAAAACCCAGCTTCTTGATGTCGTCAACCAGCTTAATGGTCGCGGCGTGGCCGAATCTCTTATAACAATTGATCACGATCTCGCTAACCCTGCCCTTATTCAGTTCGCTATTCACAAATCCGTATCCTTCGGGGAGAACCTGGTTGAATATCGTCCTGCCTACGGTCGTAGTAATCATCTGTTTTCCCGGGATAGATTTCTTTTCATCAAGGTCAAAGACATTTTCCACGCGTAATTTTATGCGCGCGTGCAAAGCGATTGCTTCATCCTCGTACGCTATGATCACTTCTTCGGCGTTAGCGAATGATTTATCTTCGCCCAGAGCGCCGGACTTTTCTTTAGTCATATAAGAGGTGCCTAAGATCATATCCTGCGTAGGAGAAACTATGGGCCGGCCGTCGGCTGGCGAGAAGACGTTGTTGGAAGCAAGCATCAACAGCTTGGCCTCTAACTGCGATTCAAGTGAAAGAGGCACATGCACAGCCATCTGGTCACCGTCAAAGTCGGCGTTAAAAGCGGCGCAGACCAGAGGATGAATCTTAATCGATTTTCCTTCGATCAATAGCGGCTGAAACGCCTGAATGCCTAAGCGGTGCAGCGTGGGCGCTCGGTTTAACAACACCGGATGATCCTTTATGACCTCGTCAAGGATATCCCAGACTTCGATCTTTCCGCGCTCGACCATGCGGCGCGCGCCTTTTATGGTATGAACAAACCCCTTTTCTCTTAATTTTTTGATGATGCACGGTTCGAACAATTCCCAAGCCATTTGTTTAGGAAGCCCGCATTCGCCAAGTTTGAGCTCGGGACCGACCACGATTACGGAGCGGCCGGAATAATCAACGCGTTTACCTAAAAGATTCTGACGGAAACGCCCTTGCTTGCCTTTTAACATATCGGAAAGCGACTTGAGCGGCCGGCTATTAGCTCCGATTACCGGTTTTCCGTGCCTGCCGTTATCTAATAACGCATCCACCGCTTCCTGGAGCATACGCTTTTCGTTGCGGATGATGATTTCCGGCGCGTTTAACTCCATTAATTTCTTAAGGCGGGCATTGCGGTTGATAACGCGGCGGTACAGATCATTGAGGTCAGATGTGGCGAATCTTCCACCGTCAAGCGGAACTAAAGGCCTTAAATCCGGAGGGATGACCGGCAAGATCTCTAATACCATCCATTCCGGCTTATTCCCTGATTTCTTAAAATCTTCGATGATTTTTAACGACTTTAAAGATTTACGGCTACCCAACACTTCTTTGCTTTTTTCAAGGTCGCGGCGGAGTTTTCTACAGACCGCGTCCAAATCTAATTCCTTTAAAAGATCCCTTACTGCCTCGGCGCCGATCTTAGCCTTAAAATTACTGCCGTATTTTTCCAGGGCCTCCTGATATTTCTCTTCCGACAGCAACTCCCTCTTCTTTAAAGGAGTCGTCCCGGGGTCGACTACCACATATTCCTCATAGTAGATGACCTTCTCCAGATCCCTTAAGCCTATATCCATCAAGGCTGACATACGCGAAGGAACAGCCTTAAAGAACCAGATGTGAGTAACAGGGGTCGCAAGTTCAATGTGCCCCATACGCTCTCTGCGCACCGAGGAACGGTCGACAGTTACTCCGCAACGGTCGCAGGTAATGCCCTTGAACTTTATACCTTTATATTTTCCGCAGTTACACTCCCAGTCGCGCACAGGGCCAAAGATTTTCTCGCAGAAGAGCCCGTCTTTTTCCGGCTTAAGCGTGCGGTAGTTGATGGTCTCGGCTTTCTTCACTTCGCCTTTAGACCAGGATTTGATCACTTGGGGAGATGCGATCTTTATGGATATGCTGTCAAAAGAGACTATCTCTTCCATTATTTTGCTTTCTCCGTCTTGATATCAAGGCCTAAGCCTTGGAGTTCCTTGATTAA
>JAPLLM010000034.1 GCA_026387555.1 Candidatus Omnitrophota bacterium
AAGGATCATCCTTCTGACCTGATCCTGTTCCACATCCTGCAGCCCCATTTTTATATCCGCCGCCACAAATCCCTCGGCGACAAGCTTTACTTCCAATTCTTTAGCTAAAGCATCTACTGCCTCTTCCCGCTCTTCTTTCTTAGGCAGGTCATAGACTGTCTTTAATTTATCTTTTGCCAGCTCTTCGAGCTTTTTGACCAACGCCGGATCCAAAATCTTCAAATCGACCGTAGCCTTAGATTTGCCGAATTTGCGGGTAAATTCTTCCTGTAAGGTGATCAATGACTGCAGGCCCTCAAAGCCAAACTTCACCGCGGCTAAATAATCTTCTTCCGAGACTTCTTTAGCCCTGGACTCCAGCATCACGACACCCGATTTATTCGCGGCGATCACTACATCTAAATCCGCTTTGTCTAATTGGGCGTAAGTGGGATTTAAAACCAGTTGATTATCAACGCGGCCTACGCGGCAACACGCCAGAGGCCCGTTAAAAGGTATATCGGAAATGGATAAAGCCGCCGATGCCCCGGTCACAGCCAAAACATCGGGGTCATTCTCCCCGTCGCTGGATAAGACCATTGCCATGACCTGGACTTCGTTTAAGAATCCTTTGGGAAATAACGGCCTGATCGGCCTGTCGGTAAGCCTTGAGGTCAAGATCTCGCTCTCGGACGGACGGCCCTCTCTTTTAAAGAAACCTCCCGGGATCCTGCCTGCGGCATAGGTCTTCTCCTGATACTCCACGGTCAGAGGAAAGAAATCCCTTCCTTCCTTTATATCCTTGGACATACAAGCGGTTACCAAGACAACTGTCCCGCCGCAAGAGATAGTGATTGAACCATTAGCCTGCTTGGCTATTCTACCGGTTTCTAAAATGATGTCATTTGAGCCGAACTTTACCTTAAGGTTATTTCCTTGCATAAAATATCTTCCTTTTTGTATTGAACCTCGGTTTACTTTCTCAAGCTAAGCTTTTCCAGGATACCTTCGTACTTCTTGATATCCTTGGACTTGAGATAATTGAGGAGTCTGCGGCGCTTGCCTACCATAGTAAGCAGCCCGCGGCGAGAATGGAAATCCTTCTTGTGGGCCTTGAAATGATCCCCAAGCGTATTGATTCTCTCGGTTAAAATTGCGATTTGAACTTCGGCCGAGCCCGTATCGCGGGCGTGGACCTTAAAGTCGTCGATTATTTTTGTTTTTCTTTCTTTTACCAAAACCAAATTCTTCACCTCCTATCACTTCTCTATAATTGTGTTATTATACAACAGTTTACGTTTTGAGTCAATAAAATCTATCTTATCCTAGTTCTTCCTCAAACTTCTTGATCAGGCTGGCAGCTTCCTTTATCAGGGGCGCCGGGAGCAGCTTGGACATCTCACACTCCTGCTTCAGGGCCCTAAGGGTGCCCAGGAACCTGCGCACTGTACTCAATCTCTTATTTTTAAGCGCCTCTTCCGGCTCAAGCTCCATCCTCTGGCGCATCATCGTAGTAAGGTCTTTTCTCACCTCGCGGTAATCCTTACCCTTTTCAAATATCTCTTTTTTCAGATTGGAATAGTCTTCGGCATCCAGGCCTTTCTTGGATTTAGCCAGGCGCAAGACATCGATAGACTCATAACTCGGCACATTCGCCGCGTCCGCCGAATTTACGTAATCCGGCCTAAGGTAATGCGGCTCTTCCTTCTCCAGAAAATAGTATGATTTCAGTAATTTCATCGCGGTCTGCTTCCTGATGCCGATCTCTTTGTCGGTATAAGCGTCGAGCGTGCCGTATCCCCAGTCTTTATACATCTTGTCTTTCCAAACGGTATACAACGCCCTCCCTAACTCCACCCACGAAGTCTTAAAGCTCTTGGCGTTTTCTAAAATATGATAACGCAGGGAATTTGTATCCAATTCTTTCATCTTCTGCTCGATATTATCCAGAGATCTTGCCATTACCCGCTACCTCCTTAAAACTTGAGACATATTTTTTGATCAAATCGCCGATACTTTTATAATCTTTCTTCTCCAGCCACTCTTTTCTAAAAACGCTCGCCCCGAAAGTGACCGCGCTTGCCCCGGCGGCGAAATATTCTACCAGATTCTCGGGAGTCACCCCTGCGCAGGCTAAGAGCTCGATCTTGTCCAGCGGCCCCCTTACTTCCTTTATATAAGACGGCCCGAAAACCTTAACCGGAAAGACTTTTACCATAGTGGCACCCGCAAGCCATGCCGCGTATATTTCTGTAGGGGTTAATGCTCCGGGGAAAACGGGGATTTTATGTTTAACGCAGTAGTCGACCACGTCATTTATCAAAACCGGGGTAACAATAAAGGTTGCCCCGGCATCAAGCGCTTCTTTTAAACTTTTTTTATCTAAGACCGTCCCCGCTCCAACAGTAAGACGGCCCGAAGAAACCTTGACCGCCTTTTTGATCAACGCGGCTGCGCCCTTAGTATTCATGGTGATCTCTATGGTTTTAAGGCCGGCAGAGATCATCTCATTGCAGAGCGGCTCAATTTGCTCTTCTTCTATGCCGCGTAAGATTCCTATGATCGGGAGTTTTCTGAATGCTGCGACGTCCACTTATTAATCCTCACCCTCTCCCACCAGGCCCTCGTAAAACTCGCGGTAATTTTCTTTTTTGTCACTGTCGCGCAAGGCGATGGCTGAACGGGGGTGTTCATCAAGTATCCCGGTTATGGCATAAGGGATAAAATATCCCCACTCAATTTCTTTTTGCAGAGGGATAAATTCCGTAGAGATTACATCGAGGATAGGACGAATATCAAATTTTGGATTTTTTAGAAAACCTAGCATTAATTCAGTGGGGCAATTACCCGCTCCTCTGCCTAGGCCATAAATAGAACAGTCCACGTAATTCGCGTCATGGATTATCGCCTCAATGGTATTAGAAAAAGCGAGCTGCTGGTTATTATGCGCGTGCATCCCCACTTCTTTGGATTTTAGGATACTCTTGGCTTTTTTAATCAGGAATTCGATAGTCTCCTGGTATAGAGAACCGAAACTATCGACAATATACACAACTTTGGCCTTACACTCTTTTTCCAACTGCTCCAACGCCTCATTCAGCTCGTTATCCAGCGCCCGGGATATAGCCATAATATTGATAGTGGTCTCATAACCCTTATCGCTGAAGTGATTCGCCAGAAATATCGCCTTATCTACATCCTTTACATAAGTAGCAACCCGGATCATATCTACGGGGCTGTCTTTCTTAGGTAAAACGTCCTCGATATCCACGCGGTCAACATCAACCATGACCGATATCTTGGTCTTGGACTTTATGCCTTTTATTACTTCTCTTATGTCGGCGTCGTCGCAGAACTTCCACTTGCCGAATTCCTTAGGCGCAAAAAGCCGCTTCGAGTTTTTATATCCCATCTCCATATAATCAATACCCGCCTCGGAGATAGCCTTATAGACCTCGCGCACAAAACGCAGGTCGAATTTATGGTTGTTCATCAGGCCGCCGTCCCTGATGGTGCAATCAAGAACCTTTATTTTTTCTCTGAACATTCTTTTTCCTTAGTAGAGCGCGCTTCTTAGCTTTTCTCTTTGCCCTCTTATACATTATACATAGGTCGTAGATGTATGGAGCGAGCTTCCCATTTTCATAAGGAAACTCTATGCACATCTTCGGCTTGTAAGCGTATTTTGCGATGTGAACCGAGCAAAGCCCGTCTTTGGTAAGAAAGGTGCAGGGGTTGTAGCCTATGCTGGTGCCGATCTTATAACCCGAAGGGAAATCCGCGTCCTTCTCAAGATGGTAGAATTCCCCTCCCAGCTTAAGCTCTAATATTTTCTTGGCCTCTTCCAAATCGGCCCAGGCGCCGGTAGCACAGCAATGATGCATCCGGACACATTTATTGCAATTGATCTTCATCGTCGATTTTTTTATTTATAGTAATCTACGCCGCGCAGAAGGA
>JAPLLM010000101.1 GCA_026387555.1 Candidatus Omnitrophota bacterium
AGCTGAAGAGCGCCTATCCCCTTGGGCTCGACCTTCTCAATGATCAACTGATAGTTGCCGCGCGGCGGATAGACGTCGATCTTGCCGAAACAGATTATTTTAAGCCCGTCTTCGAGCTTAAACTTGATCTGCGCGGCAATGCGGCTAAAAATAACTCCCGATAATACCGCCTCTTTATCTTTAAGTGAAAAATAAATATGGCCGGATGAAGACGGCCGCAAATTCGATACTTCCCCCTCCACCCAGACCTCGGAAAAGGTATTCTCCAGGATCGATTTAATATCCTGGGTGATCTCCGAGACCGTAAAAATATGCCGGCTCTGGCTAAACACAGCCTGATTTGAAAATAGATCTGTGGAATTCTGCGACATAACCTACTTTGCTTCTTCTTTCTTGGGCGCTGCTTCCGTATTCACCGGCTCTGCCACCCTGGGCTTAACCTTTAATACGATCAAATGCACCGAATAAGGCTCCAGGGTCATATTTTCTTCCCATCCCCCTTGTGCCGAGATATCCTTGTTCATATCCGGAGTAAAATTACAGTCTTTTTTGCACGTTGAGTCTGCTTTATATGCCTCCAAGGTGTATTCGCCATTTAAATTTTTAAAATTCAACTTTACCCGGCGGGGAAAAGCGGAGAATTTTTTGGCCAGTTCATTAAGCCGGCGGGCTTCTTCAAGCAGGGCTTTGACCTTCGCCCCCAGGTTCAAAGCGGCAATAGGCTGCTCTCCCTGGAGTATCTTATGCAGCCTGTCGGTCTTCACAATATCTAAAAGCGACTTGATCTGCGCGCTGTTAAGCCCGGCGATATTCTTAGAAAGGTAGTTGCGCGCTATATCCGGGTC
This sequence comes from Candidatus Omnitrophota bacterium, assembly GCA_026387555.1. Classification (GTDB taxonomy): domain Bacteria; phylum Omnitrophota; class Gorgyraeia; order Gygaellales; family Profunditerraquicolaceae; genus JAPLLM01. Next base: position 846 of record JAPLLM010000101.1, read on the forward strand.
GATATAATTGTAAATCAAAACGGTGATTTCGTTTTCCGACTTAGCGGCTATAGCCTGGCAGAACTCATCGGTGAGGCTAGCGGAAAACATATCCCTGCCTAAATGATTGAGCATAATAAACACATTGAACGCCAGCTTCGGCCCGCCCTTATAACCCAAGCGCTCGGGAATGAAATAAAATGCCCCGATATTTCTAATGATGCCTTCGTTCTTGTTCTCAAAATCCTCCAGGGCAAAATAGACCTGATTGCTTAAGCCCGCGTCAAGCATCCCTTTGATCCGGCTGGGAATAAAGCTTGCCGCGATAAACGAGTCTTCCGACCTTTCGGAGAGCAAGTTAGTATCGCGGTCAAAATTCCATTCGTCCACGATAAGCGGAGTGTTACGGTCAAAGCGGAAATAACTTAACCAGTCCCGGATAAGCCCGACAGCGTCTTTTTTGTAAACCGTCTTCTCCTGGTCATGTTTAGGGTCGCTGGCATAACCGTGCCAGGATACAAAATCAAGCGGGAGATGATAACTATAACAATATTTGATCAAGCCGTAAATAAGGCTGCGCTCCGGGGTAAGCGCGGTATTCTCTCCTTCGGCATCCCTGAACCAGGCGCTCACTGAAGGGCCTCCTACGAAAATCCTGACGCCTGTCTCTCGGCTAAGCTCCTTAGCCGCTTCGGCGACAGCCCGGTACATCAATAAATAATCCTGCTGCCTTCCCAGAAAGAAATCGTCGAGGTCCGGGGCATTCCACACTTCATACCAGATATTGTATTTCTTCTCGCAGCTTAAATCCCGGATGACATCTTTTATGTAAGCTTTAAAGGTCCTGAAATCCTTAAACGAACTCTTTTTATCCAGCGCCTTGCCTAAACCGGCGGGCATCCCGAATAAGTTCAGGATGACCCTCCCTTTAGCGTCGCTGATCTTCTTGATCACCCCTTCATAATTGGCACGCAGCTTATCGCGAGTCTCGGCATCCCTGGTCTGGCTTATCTCCCAGAGATTATATTGCATGCGGTATGTATTATTTAACCCCACGCCCTTCTCCCAGGTGTTTATGACTTCTTCCGCGGCCAATGTTTGCGGCCAGGTAGCGTCGCGGTTAAACCCGCGGCCGCTTAAATCGATATTCGGTTTATAGATATCCGGCAGGGGGGTGGTCGCGGAGTTGACGTCGATGGTCAATTCAAGGTCATCGCCCTGGGAATAGCTGAAATCCCAAATCCCAAGCACCAAATTACAAACGATAAACAATGACCAAAATATTTTAGTTTGTGATTTATTCATCTAAACTTTTCTGCACCCTTACTATCGACTTAGCCTTGCCCGTCTTATCGTCAATATCCACAACTGCCCCGCAGAGCTTAATATTAGAGTCAGCCACCTCAAATTTAACCGGGAGTTGGAAAATAAACCTGTCCAGCACATCCTTGACCCTGCGCCCGATCACAGAATCATACGGCCCGACCATTCCCACGTCGGTGATATAAGCTGTCCCCTGCGGTAAAACTCTTTCATCCGCGGTCTGGATATGCGTATGCGTCCCCATTACGGCGGAGACTTTACCGTCGAGATACCAGCCTAAAGCCACCTTTTCGGAGGTCGCTTCCGCATGGATATCCACGATGATAATATTAGTCTCCTTGGATAGCTTTTCCGCCGCGGCCAGAGTTGTCGTAAAGGGAGACTCCAGCGGCTCCATAAAAACCCGGCCGTTGACATTGATCACGCCGACTTTTTTATTATTTACCTTAAAAATTCCCGCGCCGCTGCCGGGGACCCCGGCGGGAAAATTCACCGGCCGGATGATCCGCTCTTCCCTATTGATAAGCTCGATTATTTCCGCCTTCTTCCAGATATGGTCTCCGGAGGTAATGACATTGACCCCGGAGACAAAGAGCTCGTCCGCCGTCTTTTGCGTAATACCCGAGCCTCCGGCGGAGTTTTCGGCGTTGGCGATGACAAAATCCAGCGCGTATTCTTTTTTTAGGCCGGGAAGGAGTGCCTTTATAGCGTCCCGCCCCGGTTTACCGACTATGTCTCCGACAAATAATATTTTCATTTATTTTGCGTACTCGATAGCCCTTGTTTCGCGGATGACCGTGACCTTGATCTGGCCCGGATACTCCATCCCCTCTTCTATCTTCTTGCGGATTTCGCGCGAAAGATTGACCGCCTCGGCATCGGTGATCTTCTCCGGCTGCACGATGACGCGTATTTCGCGGCCCGCCTGAATTGCGAAAGATTTCTCTATTCCTTTAAAGGCGTTGGCGATAGATTCGAGTTTTTCCAGACGCTTGATGTACGTCTCTAATGTCTCACGCCTTGCTCCCGGCCGGGCGGCGCTTATTGCGTCCGCTGCCACAGCCATAACTGCGTATACGCTCTGCGGCTCGGCTTCTTCGTGATGGGCCTCTATCGCATGGACTACTTCCGGGCTCTCATTATATTTTCTAGCCAGGTCCGCTCCTAACTTAGCGTGCGTCCCTTCGACCTGATGGTCTACGGCTTTGCCGATATCGTGCAATAGCCCTATGCGCCGGCCGAGTTTAAAATCCAGCCCCATTTCGGAAGCCATAACACCCAAGAGAAAAGACACCTCCTTGGAATGCTGCATCGCGTTCTGGCCGAAACTGGTGCGGTATTTCAGGCGGCCGAGCAGCTTGATCAGCTCCGGATGCAAGCCGTTTACTCCGGCCTCGAAAGCCACGCGCTCGCCCTCTTCGCGGATCTTCTCGTCCATCTCTTTTTTGGTCTTTTCCACGATCTCTTCTATTCTTCCCGGATGTATTCTTCCGTCGGAAATCAATTTCTCCAAACTTAAACGCGCGATCTCCCTGCGCACAGTATCAAAAGCGGAGAGGGTCACCGCTTCCGGGGTATCGTCAATGATAACATCTACTCCCGTAGCCATTTCAAGCGCGCGGATATTCCTTCCTTCGCGACCGATGACCCGGCCCTTCATCTCATCATTAGGCAGAGTGACCACGCTTACTGTTGTCTCAACAGTATGTTCCGCAGCGCAACGCTGTATGGCAAGGCTTATAATCTCTCTTGCCTTCTTATCCGAGGCGCTGCGCAGGTCTTCTTCGTTCCTCTTGATCGCCAACGCCTTCTCGTTAGTCAACTCTTCGTTAAGACGGCTCAATAATATCTGCTTGGCCTCTTCCGCGGAGAGTGATGATATTTTTTGTAGCCTTTCTTTTTCCTCGGCGATCAAAGTGTGCAGCTGAACGTCTTTTGCCTTAATCAGCTCTTCCTGTTTTCTTACGTTTTCGTGCTTTCCTTCAATCTCTTTCTCTTTCTGCTCCAGAAGATTCAGGCGCCGGTCGATATTCTCCTCTTTCTGGGCCAGCCTCTTCTCCATATTGGAAATCTCCGCGCGCCTATCTTTGGTCTCGCGCTCGAAATCCTGACGCATCCTGTACAAGAGGTCCTTAGCCTCCAACTCCCCCTCACGGCGCTTATCCTGGACCTCTTTTCTCGCCTGTTCTAAAATATGCTCTGCTTGCGATTCCGCATCCTGTATTTTTTTCTCAGCTAAATATTTGCGCATAAAATACCCTGCGCCGGTCGCCACAACAGCAACCCCTAATGCGACGATAATAGTCAACATGATAGACTGCCTCCTTATTGGACCTAGACTCTGATTTTTTACTTATTGATTAATTAGAAACTACTTTGGTGACGCTGACGTCGTGCTCTGCGGTGGGGACAGAAGGTAAGATTTGAAAATCAAACGCTAATCCGACGGACGTGGTATCCGTTGGAAGCTTGGCAAGAAAACGGTCATAGTAACCCTTACCGCGGCCTAAACGGTTGCCTTTTTTATCAAAAGCCAGCCCCGGAACGATAATCAGGTCCAGGTCGGACAGGCGGACGCACTTCTCCTCTACGGGTTCGTGTACGCCATAAGGTCCGAGTTTTAGCCTTGCGTGGTCATCCAATATGCACGGCCTTAAAGTAAAGCTATCCCTGCAGCAGACCGGGACAGTGACTGTTTTTCCTTGTTTTTTA
>JAPLLM010000109.1:0-21857 GCA_026387555.1 Candidatus Omnitrophota bacterium
GAATTAAAGGTGGAATAAAAAGGAGGGGAATATGTGTATGATGAGAGCAGCGGGTTTATTGGCGGCCGTACCTGTATCGGTGTTACTGACGATAAGCTTCTTTGTTTTGGTTGCGTTGCGTAAAGTCGACGAAAAAGGTGTCAAGGCCTTTGGTTATGTGGTAGTGGCCCTGCTCTGGTTGGCGACTTTGGTCGTTTTCTCCGGAGGCGTATATAAAATATCGACCGGAAGGCCTAAGATGCCTTGCATGATGATGGATAAAGGACCGATGTCGATGATGGATAAGGCCCCGATGCCCATGCCGGATAAGCCTAAGATGTACAGATAAGCGATTGTTGTTTTCGCAATGAAAAGATTGACTTTAATCGGGGCTTGCCTAATTTTAGCTGCAAGCCCCGTTTTTTCAGAGGAGCCTGCCATGAAGATAAGCTCTCCGGATTTTATGCACAACGCACTTCTTCCCGGCAAGTTTACTTGTATGGGCTTAGGGGTTAATCCTGCGCTGGTTATTGAGGGGATTCCGGGAAACACTAAGACATTAGCCATAATCATGGATGATCCGGATGCGCCGCGTGCTATTTTTGTCCATTGGATAGTTTATAATATCCCTTCGGTCTCTATGATCAATAAAGATAGTATTCCTGGGACAGAAGGGATTAATACTACGGGCTCGACCGCTTATGTTCCTCCTTGTCCTCCAAGCGGCACTCACCGGTATTTTTTTAAAGTCTATGCCCTGGATAAAGAACTGAATTTTGATAGTTCACCTGATAAGCGGGATCTCGAGGCTGCGATGCAGGGGCACATTATAGGCAGCGCAGAGATCATCGGATTAGTAAAAAGATAATGTTTTTAGAAAGGAGTTTCTAAAATGAGTAAATACAAATGTTTGGTGTGTGGTTATATCTATAACCCTGCGGTCGGTGATTCTACTCAAGGAATACCCGCGGGCACTTCCTTTGAGAGCTTGCCGGATACATGGGTTTGTCCCGAATGCGGGGTCCCTAAAGATCAGTTCGAGAAGATTTAAACATGGCGCAGGAATTCGAGTTAAAAATAAAAGAGGTAATACAGCGCACTTATAACACCAAGAGCGTACGGTTAGAACTTACGCCCGGAGTAGATTACAGGGCCGGCCAATTTATGTGCGTTACTTTAAAGTCAGAGCCAGTTTGTAAAAGGTACCTTTCTATATCAAGCTCTCCAACCGAGAAAGGGTACATTGAATTCACTAAAAAGCTCACCCAGAGCGATTTCTCCTGCGCTTTGGATAGATTAAAACCGGGAGAGGCCTTAAACATACAATACCCGCTCGGTAAATTCACATTGGATGACAACCCGTCGGATAAAATCGCTTTTATATCCGGAGGGATTGGGATCACGCCTATACGCAGCATCGCTAAGTATGTGGTCGATAAGAATCTGGGGACAGATATGATCCTGCTTTACGCCAACCGTTCGGTTAAAGACATTGTTTTTAAGGAAGACTTTGACGCCATGCAAAAGGCGTATCCTAAATTAAAAGTGGCGCATGTCCTCTGCGAGGCAGCACCTGATTTTAAGTGTACGGTGGGGCTGATCAACGCGCAAATCATAAAAAACGAAATACAGGATTACAAAGAAAGAAAATTCTTCCTCTGCGGCCCGCCTCTTATGGTCGAGGCAATGAGAAAAATGCTTACTGAAGAGCTGGCTGTGGAAAAAGAAGGAATAATCACCGAGAATTTTATCGGATATTAGAACCAGGAGGTTGTTATGGCGGCTTTAAGAATATTACCCGATATTTATTCCGTGGGAGCGGTTGATTGGAAGATCCGTTCTTTTCACGGCCACACCTATAGCACTAATAGGGGGAGCACTTACAATTCCTATCTCATAATAGACGAGAAGATAGCCCTTATTGATACTGTCCTCGGTTCGTTTTCGCAAGATCTGATCAATAATATCAGAGAGATCGTGCCAATCGAGAAAATCGACTATATCATCGCCAATCACGTGGAGACTGACCATTCAGGCGCGCTACCAGAGATTATGAAACTCTGTCCTAAGGCTAAAATATTCGGGACGAAGAATTGCAAGGAGGGTTTATACCGCAATTATTACGGAAATTGGGATTTTCAAGTGGTTAAGTCCGGGGATGTTTTAAAACTGGGTAAAAGGAGTTTGACTTTTCTGGAAGCGCCGATGATCCATTGGCCGGATAGTATGTTTACCTACTGTCCAGAAGAACAGCTCTTGATGCCTAACGATGCTTTCGGGCAGCATTATGCCACTGCCGAGCGTTTTGACGATGAGGTAGACTCTTGCGCGCTCATGGATGAGGCGGAGAAATATTATGCCAATATTCTCTGGCCGTTGGGCTCGGTTATTTTACGTAAGATCGAAGAAGTCCAAAAGATGAACTTGCCTATAAAAATGATCGCTCCCAGCCATGGTGTTATCTGGAGGCGCGATCCCGGCAAAATCATCAGCAGTTATATATCCTGGGCGAAAAACGAAACCCGGCCTAAGGTAGTGGTAATATACGAAACTATGTGGCAGGCGACGGAAAAAATGGCGAATAAAATAGTCGAAGGCTTGATCGCAGGGGGCGTTGAAGTAAAGCTTTTTGATGTGGGTACTGCCGATAGGACCGAGGTCATTAAAGAGATGTTTTCGGCCAAGGGATTTCTTTTCGGTTCGTCCACGCACGATAATGATATGCTTCCGAACATCGCCGGGTTCCTGGAATTTGTAAAAGGATTAAAAGCCAAGAGCCGTTTGGCCGCGGCATTCGGCTCTTACGGCTGGGCAGGCGGTGCGGTCAAGGAAATCGAAGGGGTTATCGGGGAATCCGGAATTGAGTTGGCGCAGCCGGGGTTAGGCGTTAAATATGTCCCCGATGAAAATGAGGTTAAGCTTTGCTATGAGTTCGGCAGGAATTTTGCCAAGAAGATAAAATGAATTTAAGCGCGGATATAATCCATTTTTTCCAGAGCCAGGGGTTTTTGATCGTTTCCACCGTCGATATTAACGGCTACCCCCATAGTTCCTGCAAAGGCATAGTTGATATTAAGCCTGAAGGGAAGATTTACCTTTTGGATGTCTACCACGGAAAGACTTATGAAAACCTCAAGGCCAATCCCTTGATCAGCGTTACCGCGGTAAACGAGCATAAATTCAGCGGGTTTTGCCTTAAAGGAAGGGCGCAGATTGTGAGTTCGGAAGAGATGGATGCGGATATCCATAAAGCCTGGGAAGACAGGATTACCGGACGGCTTACCCAAAGGCTGATAAAAAACCTGAAGGAAGAAAAGGGCCATCCGCTCCACCCCGAGGCGATGCTCCCTCAACCGAAATACCTCATTGTCATGGATGTGGATGAAATAGTCGATCTTACCCCGGGCCATTTGAAATAAGCGAGGAGATTATGGGAAATATATTTTCCGCAAGCGAAATATTAGAGATCGGCGTACAGATCGAGATTAATGGTAAGGATTTCTATGAGACCATCGCCGCAAAGACAAAGAGCAGGGCGGCGAAAGAAATATTTGTCTTTTTAGCCGGAGAGGAGCAGAGGCACATCAAGGTCTTCGAGGGGATGCTTGCTTCTATAGGGAAGAGCGTACCGGCGGAAAGCTACCCTGAAGAATATGCAGCTTATATGAAAGAGCTGGCGAGCGAGCATATCTTTACCCGGAAGGACAAAGGGGGAGAGATCGCTAAGGCTATCAAGAGCGATAAAGAGGCGGTGGAGAAGGGGATAGGTTTTGAGAAAGATTCGATAATATTTTATGAAGGGATGAAGAAAGCGATTCCTGCTTACGACCAGAAACCGGTAGACGGACTCATCGAACAAGAGAAGCTGCATCTTTTGAAATTAACCGAGCTTTTGAGGGTAATAAAATAGGAGAAGAGATGGCTCAAGTAAAGGTATACAGCACCCCGACCTGCCCCTGGTGCATAAGGGTCAAACAGTTTCTCACGGAGAACAATATCAGTTTTGAGGATTATGATGTCGGGACTGATCAGGCAAAAGCCGAAGAGATGATCCAGAAGTCCGGGCAGATGGGCGTGCCGGTTGTGGATATTGACGGCACTATTATCGTCGGGTTTGATAAGGAAAAGATCAAAGCAACCTTAGGATTATAAAATGTATGATTTAATCATAGTCGGAGCCGGCCCTGCAGGGATAACCGCCGCGGTTTATGCCGCTAGAAAAAGAATGCAGCTCTTAGTGATCAGCAAAGATATCGGCGGGCAGGCTGCCTGGAGCGGAGATATCGAAAATTATACCGGTTATCAGTTTATCAGCGGTCCGGAGTTAGCGGCAAAGTTCGAAGAGCATATGCGCCAGTATAATATCGCGCTTAAAGAAAACGAGTCAGTTAATGGGATTAGAAAAACGCAGAATGTGATTACGGTTACAACCGAAAAGGGCAGTTATGAATGCCGTAGTTTGATCATTGCCTCCGGCAAAAGGACGCGCGAGCTAAACGTTCCGGGAGAAAAGGAATACAAAAACAAAGGCCTGACTTATTGCGCTACCTGTGACGGCCCGCTCTTTGCCGATAAGGATGTGGCGGTTATCGGCGGCGGCAATTCCGCGTTGGACGCCGCTTTGCAGCTGGTAAATATCGCAAGCAAGGTTTATATGGTTAATAATGTCTCCGTATTAGGGGGAGACGCGATAATGCGGGAGAAACTGGAAGTAAACCTTAAGGTAACCATCTTTAACGACTCTCGGGTGAAAGCTATTCTGGGAGATAAAATGGTGAAGGCTCTCCGTATAAATACTGCTCAAGGAGAGAAAGAGTTGGCAGTGCAAGGGGTCTTTGTGGAAGTCGGGCTGATTCCGAACAGCGAATTCGCCAAAGACCTTGATAAGAATAAATTAGGCGAGATAAGGATTAATCCTCAAAATGAAACTAACATTCCCGGCACAAATTCTAAAATGCTAAAGAAGAAGATCATAAAGATAGGCAATAAAGGAATTGAAGCCATAGCTATAAAGCTTTTGACTAAGACCTTCGTATTGCTAAGAGGGAGCAAGGGGTATATTATGTGCGGTTACCTGAATTTAAAGGTGGCGCAAAAATTCCAAGACGCCGCAGCCAAGATAGTGGGGGTAGCCAGCATTGAAGACGCCCTCAAGGCTCAAATTCATTCCTGCACGCCTCAAGCTAAGAAGATTGGTATTAAGCCCGGCCAGCCAGTAAAAGACGCCTTAAGGATCATCGCCTGATATAAATTTTTACCCCTTGACATAGGATAGGGGGGTATGGTATACTCAATTCGGAGGCGATAACAATGAAACAAGTGACGACTCATGAGGAACAGCTTGAATACCTGCGTAAGATAGAAGGCCAGGTGCGTGGCATCCAGAAGATGATCGAAGAGAAGCGCTATTGCGTGGATATTCTAAACCAGGTGCATTCCATAATATCCGCGCTTGCCAGGGTGGAAGACAAGATACTGGAAAAACATTTCCAGCATTGCGTTACCGCGGCGGTGCAGGGAAGCTCGGCGGCGGATAAGAAAAAAAAGCTTGCCGAGATATTGGAGTTGTTAAGTAGGTACCGTAAGGCATAAGATTATGATTTATAGGTTTGTTTTGGCGGGTGCGTTTATCTTTTTGGCTTTATGGTTCAGGCCGGCATTTGCCGGAACATCGCTCTTTTATAAAGAGGTTAATCTTGTAGGAGGATACTCCAATCTGAACAAATGGGTGGACGCATGGGGAGAACAGACTAGCTCCGTAGGCTTTGAGCATCTCTCAAAATTCGCCAATGATTACGGTGATTTTTTGACTACGGATCTTCAAGTGCGCTTTGCCTATGACAGTAAAGAGAATTCTAAGGATGCCTGGGGAGTCCAGATTCATAATGCCTGGCTTAGGTATAAACTTGATTCCATTAATAAGATAAAAGTCGGCCACCTGGATGTCCCTTTTGGATTAAATCCGGTGGTAGATGTGCATTCTACCCTTTTGCAGACCCTGGCGCCTAATGATATCGGGTTTGTAAAAGACTGGGGCACTGCCCTGGAAAGTTCATTTTCCAAGTTTGATACAAGCATCGCCCTGCAGCTTGGTTCAGGGATGAGTATTTACCGGCGCGACGGAAGCTTTCTCTTGTCCGGGCGGCTGGGCACGCCGCAGGGAGGTAATGCCCAAGCTGGGCTGTCTTTTATGTACGGAAAGACTTTGGAGACCACGGGGATGAATACCATACCCAGAAACGAACTTATTTCAAATACAGCCACGAGGAAAAAGCGGATCGGGCTGGATGGTCAGTATCTTTTTGGCCCGCTGTTAACTAAGGCAGAGATAGATTTCGGTAAGAATTCCCGAACGGATGTGCGCGGGTATTTTATTGAAATGGATTACACCATCCCAAAGCTTCAGAATCTGGAGTTGGAGCTTCAATATAAAAACTGGCAGAATAATATGCATGATAGGTCCATGGATGATTCTGCCGTTACGTTGGGCTTAAGCTATAAACTTAATTCAAAGGTCACCCTAAGGGGTTCTTTTGCTGATGACCTGAACAGGATGGGAAAAGATGAAGACAGGGTATTCTTGCTGCAATTCTATTTCTATGGTTAATAAAAGCGCATTGTGCGGGCTTTTATTATTTATCGCCTCCATCGGGGTTGCCTATGCCGCTGTCGGCTGCACGCTGAATGACCCGGATAGGGATGTTAAACGGCTATTCCCGGAGTCAACCGGATACCGCACGGATTTTTTAAGCATTAAGGAGGTCGGGGGAAACGCGCTCTACGAAAAGATTTCTGCCGAACTGGGGGATACGCTCGATCCTATTTATGAAAGTAGTGATGTGCCATATTCGTTCTATGATGTGCTCAAAGGAAAAGAGGTTATTGCCCATATTCACGGCGTAAACCAGAAAGGAAAATACGGCGGGATGCAACTTATTATCGCCACTGACCTTAACGGCAAAATCACCGCTTTCTTTTATCAGAAGATGTCTTCGCCTGAAGCGGGAGTATTCATGAATAAACAGTTTACCTCTAAGTTTGTCGGCCTGACCCTTGAGGACTTTCTTAGGGGGTATCCGAAGATTTCAGATCCCAGCAAGTCCAGCGAATATGATTTCCGCGCTACCATGCGCGGATTAAAAAAGAATCTTATTTTGCTTAAGGAGCTTAAACTAAATAAGATTGCGCCTGTAAAGCCGCAGTAGGAGGTTATTATGAAGTCTATTTTCATTGTTGCTATATCGATTATAATCGGCGGAGCAATATTTATTCTTTCCGGTTGCGTCCCGAAATCAGGCTCATACGGAGAACAACTTAGTTTAAGTTCCGTAACGCGCGTTTCCGATATATTTAAGAGTCCATTAAGTTTCAAGGGTAAGGCAGTGCGGTTGGAGGGAACGGTTAAAGAAGAGTGTCCTACGGGAGGGTGGTTTATGTTTAAGGATGATACCGGAGTTATTTTTGTTAATCTGCATCCTTCGGAATTCGCCATACCACAGGCTTCAGGAAGTAAAGCAGCAGTAGAGGGGGTTGTAATAACTGAAGGACCTCAACCGTCTATTATAGGTAAGGGGGTAAAGATAAAATGAAGGCCTTAGGTATAGCTTATAAAAATCTGTTTAGAAAAAAGATCCGTACTTCCCTTACTGTTGGCGGTGTGGCTATCGCAGTGGCAGTCTTGGTAAGTCTAATGGGATTTGATGCCGGGTATCAACGCAGCCTTAATCGGGATATTGATAAACTCGGCTATCATCTACTGGTGACGGCTAAAGGATGTCCTTATGAAGCGGCGACGCTTATGCTTAAGGGCGGAGGCGGGCTGCGATATATGGAAGAAGATGTATTCAAGCGCATATCAAGCGATACGCGCATCGACAAGGTCTCCCCCCAGTTGGTAGCAAGTGTTTATAATCAGGAGGGCGGCCAGCAGCGGGGAGCGTTTGCGCTTTATATGGGTATCGGCCCGTCGTTTCTAGAATTAAAACCCTGGGTCAAATTTAAATCCGGCGGATGGTTTTCTTCTACAGATGCCAATGAGGCTATTATGGGATACGAGGCGGCAGAGCTTGAGCAGCGCTCTGTAGGAGATGAGATTTTTGTGCCTGGTGTCGAGCAGGTGCTAAAGGTCAAGGGAATCATCGAGCGCACAGGCACTCAAGACGATGGCATGGTCTTCTTGCCGCTTTCTACTGCTCAAAAAATCTTCAATCTTTCGGGAAAACTTACCGGTATCGGGATAAAACTTAAGGATGTCCGCCAGATCCCGGCTTTTGAGGAGAGCCTTTATAATGAACCAGGTATCCAAGTAGTCAGTCTGGCCCAGGTCCGCGGTACCATACTCAATCTTGTCTCTTCCTCGCGGGCGATGGTGAATTCAGTGGCAATGATCGCCATATTTATCGCAATTATTGGCGTTACCAATACCGTTCTTATGTCGTTTATTCGGAGGCGGCCTTGGTACTTTCTTGGCTGTGATAGGAAGCGGTTTGATCGAGCAGGCAATACGCAAAGGCCTGCCTTATGCGCCAGCCGGCCAGCTCGTATTTATTGATCCATCTTTGGTGGTTTTCTCCCTGGCAGGAGCCCTGTTCATGGGGCTTATCGCCGGGACTTATCCGGCATTACGCGCCTCGCTCATGAAACCCATTGAAGCGATCCGTTCAGGAGAATAGATATGAAAGAGATCATCATTAAAGCGGAAAAACTGACCAGGACCTATAAGTTACCTGCGGAGGAGATCCACGCGGTGAGGGATGTTGATTTAGAGATCCGCTCCGGAGATTTTATTGCTATCATGGGGCCTTCGGGATCGGGAAAGACTACGCTTTTAGACAGTCTTGGTTGTTTGGGAAGGATTTCTAGCGGACGGTTAAGCGTGTTAGGCCGGGATGTATCGCAGGCCAAAGAGAATACCCTGGTGTTTATGCGGCGCAAGTTCATTAGTTTTATATTTCAGGATTTTCTGCTGATACCTAGCCTTAGCGCGCTTGAAAACGTAGAGCTTCCTTTGTATTTTGCCAGAGATAAGCAAGACAGGGGCAGGGCTGTTGAGCTGTTGCAGAAGGTGGGGCTGCAAGATCGTATCAATCACCTGCCGAAAGAATTATCAGGCGGAGAAAAGCAGAGAGTGGCTATAGCCCGGGCATTGGCCATTTCTCCCAAGGTTCTTTTTGCGGATGAGCCTACGGGTAATCTCGATACTAAGAGTTCGCAGGAGATATTTGAGTTATTCAGGAAGCTTAATAAAGAAGACGGCCTCACTCTGGTGGTGACTACTCATAATCCCCAGTTGGGCGCGCTTGCTGACCGGATATTCTACATTAAAGACGGAAGCATAGTACCTAAAGAAGCATCTGGTCTATCCCTTTCTAGTTAACCCATCAGAAAAATCTCAAAAAAATACTTGACAAGATAAGAAATTATGTTATAGTCTACTAAGTTGATAGACATTATATAGAATAGAGGGAGCAAGATGAAGATCACTTATCGAGGGGATTACGCGCTAAAAGCCATATTGGATTTGACGTTAAATCACAATAACGTTGTTACCATACATGATTTAGCAAAACGCGCGCAGATACCCATAAAATTTCTGGAGCAGGTTTTGTTGGAATTAAAGAGGGGCGGATTTGTGGAGAGCCGGCGCGGAAATGTGGGCGGCTATCTTTTGGCAAAACACCCTTCGCAGATAAGGGTAGGGGATATTATCAGGTTTATTGACGGCCCGCTTGAGCCGATCGCCTGTACCGAGAAAGATTATTCAGGTTGCAGCGATATTTATAAGTGCGCATTCAGAAAGATCTTTAAGGAAGTTGCCCAAGCAACATCCGATATCGTAGATAATATTAATTTTGAAGAACTAGCTAAACAAGTAGAGTCGACCAGCGGCATATTTGTTTACCAAATATGATCGGAGAGTGTTTAGCGATGCCAGAGAATAAGAATATCGTAAATGACGCTATTATCAAGGATCTAGCTGATACCGTAACTGATTTAAAATTCGGCTCGATCACCATAAAGGTACATGATTCCCGGATCGTCCAGGTAGAGGTTTCGAAGAAGAACCGCTTTGACGATGTGTGGAGCATCGAGGAAGGGGGTGGTATTTAGTTTATTCGCAGTATTTGGTTAACGGGGCTAACCCTAACCGTTCTTTTTAAAAATAAAATATGCTTGATACAACCGGTCAGCCGGAGTAAAAAGCGCAAATTCAGATAGGAAAAAGAAAATGAAGAAGACACTCTTGATATTTGCAGCTTTATTGCTGACGGTTGTGTTGTTTGATAGAATAGCATTTGCTGGCCCACCGTTTAATAATCTGGAAGGCGTGGGCGGTGTGGCATTTAACCCTCTGGCGTACCTTGCCGAGGGGGATAGCGACCTGAAGATCGGCGACCAGCCTATTATAGGTAAGCCGCGCTTCGGGGCCTGGTATGTGAATCTGCCGGACGCTAAGATTGACTGGACATCATTCGGTGTCGCAGATACGCTCTTTAAAAGACTAGAAGTTTCTTACGGATATGAGACGGTCAGCTGGGTCGACCATCCCACGTTCCATAAGAATAACATCGGCGCAAAGTTCTTAGTGCTGGAGGAGAATTCGTTCGGTTCAAAATTAGTCCCTGCCTTTTCCATCGGGACTATATATAAGACTACAAGCGCTAAAGGTATTTCTAAACTTGGGTTTCCTTTACGCTCGACCGGACAAGACTGGTATGCCGTTGCTACAAAGACGATACCCCAGCTTCTTCCGGTCCCGGTGATCATCTCGGGTGGCGCTCTCTCGTCGCAGGAATACGTTACCGGTGTTTTAGGATTTCACAATAAAAGGAAGATAACCGGCTTTGCCAACATCGATCTGGTCTTGCCTCACGGGTTCGTGGTCGGTTATGAATTTAAGCAGGGCGAACAGTTTTCCTCGTATAAGAATAATAATTATTGGGATGCGCATATTGCCTGGATCCCCAATAAGAACCTTACGCTAATAGCAGCCTACACCGCTACCGGTGGATACGGCAAAGGTACGAGGACAGGGTTGGGCGATGGCGTGGTGTTAAGCGCCCAGTACGCGTTCTAAAATACTAACGGAGTAACGGGTAGGGATAATATCCCTACCCGGCAACCTTACTACAAGGAGCTGAAAGATGACTAAGATCGATAGTCTATCAGACTACGTCCTACCAGTTTAAGAGTACGGAGCATGCGGCTAATCTTTTCGGGCTGAAGGAATTCGGGAACATTTATACCCGATTGATGAATCCCACTACTGACGTACTAGAAAAGAGGATTGCTCTTCTTGTCGGCGGAGTAGGAGCGCTTGCTGTTGCAAGTGGACAATCCGCAATAACTATTGCGCTTTTGAATATCGCGCAGGCAGGGGATGAAATAGTCTCCGCGGATAATCTTTACGGTGGGACCTACAATTTATTCCATTACACCTTTAATCGTCTCGGAATAAAGGTTAAGTTTGTCCCATCCGGAGATTTGGACGCTTTCCAAAAAGCAATAACCCCTAAAACAAAAGCGATCTACGCGGAGTCAATCGGAAACCCAAAATTAAACGTAACGGATTTAGAGGGTTTATCGAAGGTAGCGCACAAAAATGGCCTCCCGTTAGTTCTGGATAATACGGTTTCTCCGTATCTTTTACGGCCCATTGATTTTGGCGTAGATATCGTAGTCTATTCCGCGACTAAATTCATCGGCGGGCATGGCACTTCGCTTGGCGGATTAATCGTTGATTCCGGTAAATTCGACTGGACTAACGGAAAGTTCCCCTTGATTGCAGCGCCCGATCCGAGTTATCACGGGATAAACTTTGTCGAGGCATTAAAACCACTGGGAAACATCGCTTACATAATCAAGGCGCGGGTCGTCTTCGGAGCGGCTGTTTCGCCGTTTAATTCGTTTCTCTTTTTGCAGGGCCTGGAGACTTTGCATCTTCGTATGCCGCGGCATTCGGAGAACGCCCTGGCAGTAGCGAAGTTTCTAGAAATTCACCCAAAGGTAAGCTGGGTGAATTATCCTGGTTTAGATTCCAGTCCGGAAAAGGTGAAAGTTAAAAAATATCTGTCCAAAGGCGCCGGAGCGATTTTAGGGTTTGGCATCAAAGGAGGGTTGGAAGCGGGGAAGAAATTCATTAATTCTCTTGAGCTTATCTCGCATCTGGCAAATGTCGGGGATGCTAAAAGCTTGGCAATCCACCCCGCGACGACTACGCATCAGCAGTTGTCGGCCGAAGAGCAGCTGGCTACCGGAGTCACTCCGGATTTTATCCGCCTCTCTATCGGTATCGAACACATCGACGACATTATCGCGGATATCAAGCAGGCACTGGAGAAAGCTTAACAATTAATAGGAGATGATGATATGTCAAAGATATATTCTGATCTGACTAAAACAGTAGGGAATACCCCGTTGGTAAGGATTAACCGCCTTACGCAGGGGCTTGAAGCTACAATATTAGCCAAAGTAGAGTCGTTTAATCCGCTCTCAAGCGTTAAGGATCGCATTGGTGTTGCGATGATCGAGGATGCCGAAGCTAAGGGTTTATTAAATAAGGATTCGGTGATAATCGAGCCTACATCGGGAAATACCGGTATTGCCTTGGCTTTTGTGGCTGCAGCAAAGGGTTATAAGTTGATATTGACTATGCCTGATACCATGAGCCTTGAGCGCAGGCAGCTTTTAAAGATCCTCGGCGCGGAATTAGTTTTAACCGAAGGGGCAAAAGGAATGAAAGGCGCTATCGATAAGGCCGATGAATTAGCAAAAAACACCCCGCATAGTTTTGTTCCGCAGCAATTTAATAACCCGGCTAACCCCGAGATACACCGTAAGACTACAGCCGAGGAGATTTGGAGCGATACGGACGGTAAAACTGATATTTTTATTGCCGGAATCGGGACCGGTGGTACAATAACCGGAGTAGGAGAGGCCTTGAAGAAGCATAATCCGGCGGTAAAGATCATCGCTGTCGAGCCGGTTGATTCTCCGGTCTTGTCCGGCGGAAAACCCGGGCCGCATAAGATACAAGGAATAGGCGCGGGATTCGTCCCCAAGATATTGGATTTAAAAGTAGTTGATGAGATCATTCAGGTTAAACACGAAGACGCCGGAGCTATTGCTCGGGCTTTAGCGCGTAAGGAAGGTTTGTTTGTAGGTATTTCCAGCGGGGCTGCCATGTGGGCGGCACTGGAAGTAGCAAAAAGAAAAGAATCAAAAGGTAAAAACATAATAGTAGTTTTTCCGGATACAGGCGAAAGATATCTTTCGACCTGGCTATTTCAGGAGTATTTAGCATGACTTTGAAAGTAGAGAACATAGGGCTGGTCAAAACGCAGTATTTTACTTTTGGCGAGCCTCCCGATGAATTGAAGCTCGATTCAGGGAAGGCCTTAGGCCCTATTGTGCTCGCTTTCGAAACTTACGGAGAGTTAAACGCGGATAAATCCAACGCCATTCTCGTGGTGCACGCTTTATCCGGAGATGCGCATGCGGCAGGATTCCACGAAGGCGATAAGGAACCGGGCTGGTGGAATGATATGATCGGTCCGAACAAGGCGCTGGATACCAATAAATATTTTGTTATCTGTTCTAATTGTCTGGGCGGGTGCCGCGGCTCGACCGGGCCGTCGTCGATAAATCCCCAAACCAATAAGCCTTACGGGTTAAGTTTTCCTGTGATTACTATAGCGGATATGGTCCGGGCGCAGAAATATCTGATTGACCATCTTGGTATAAAAAAGTTGCTTTGTGTCATCGGCGGTTCAATGGGCGGGATGCAGGTTTTGCAATGGGTGGCGAGTTTTCCTAAGAGTGTTCAGAGCGCCATACCCATTGCCTGCGCGTTGAAGCATTCTCCCCAGCAGATCGCTTTTGATGAGGTGGGAAGACAAGCGGTAATGGCTGACCCTGCCTGGAATGAAGGCAACTATTATGATGCGGAAAAGCCCGAAAGGGGCCTGGCGGTGGCGCGCATGATCGGTCATATCACTTACATGAGCGACAAGTCAATGGAGGATAAGTTCTCCCGTAGGCTGAAAGACAAAGATTATAGTTTTAAGTTTATAACAGATTTCGAGGTAGAAGGTTATCTGCGCTATCGCGGGGATAGCTTCGTCAAGCGCTTTGACGCTAACTCTTATCTGTATGTAACTAAAGCTATGGATTATTTTGATCTGTCGGGAGCTAAATTAATCCCCAAGGCTATCGATGTGCGTTTCCTGGTGATTTCTTTTAAGTCTGACTGGCTCTATCCGTCGTACCAGTCGCAGGATATCGTGCGCCAGTTAAAGATCCGCGGGGTAGACGCTACTTATTGCGAGATAAACTCTACTTACGGGCATGACGCATTTCTTCTTGAGGTCGAAGAAGAGACGCGCCTGATCAAGCATTTCCTGAAAAAGACTTTTCACGGATATAATATAGCGAGGTAGGACTTGAGCGCAGAGACAAGCTTGGATTATAGGATCATCACCGATATCGTCGAGCCGGACTCTAAGGTTCTGGATTTAGGGTGCGGTAACGGGGATCTTTTGTACCTTTTGGCTAAAGAAAAAAACGCGGTAGTCCAGGGGATCGAGCTCAACGATGAGGCTATCTATCAATGCGTGGAGAAAGGCCTAAGCGTATTCCACAGCGATATCGACTCCAGCCTTAGCGAATACCCGGATAAGTCTTTCGACTACGTGATACTTAATCAGAGTTTGCAAGAGGTAAAGAGGGCTGACTTTGTAATGGAGGAGGCCTTGCGCGTGGGCAATAAAGCTATAATCGGTTTTTCAAACTTCGCACATATAAAGGCGCGTTTTATGATGTTCTTCCGGGGTAAGGCCCCGATTACCAAATCGTTACCTTACCACTGGTTTGATACGCCTAACGTGCGGTTCTTAAGCATTAGCGACTTTAAGAATTACTGCGTGGTCAAGGGCTTTAAGATCTTGCATGTGCGTTATTTGGGCAAAAGGAAAGAGGTTAATTTTTGGCCTAATCTTTTTGCCTTGAACGCGATTTTTGTTATTCAAAAATAAGGGGAGGCTGTTTAGCAGCCTGAGAGTTCTGCGTTTCAAGCGGATTACCCTTTAAACCTGATCTGGATAATGCCAGCGTAGGGATGAAATTTTGACCCTTATGTTTCGGCATAAGGGTTTTTTATTTTAAAGGAGTATTATGAAAATAAAAATTAACGGAAAAAATGAAGATATCGAAAAGAGATTAAATCTCGATCAGCTTATTCTGGAAAAGGGGCTTTGCGCCGAGCGGATCGTGGTCGAGCATAATTTGCGTATTGTTCCTAAGGAAGAGTGGAAAAGGGTAATTTTACATGAACTTGATAATATTGAAATAGTCAGTTTTGTCGGAGGGGGGTAAACATGCAGGATACGCTGAAAATAGGCGGGAAGGTTATCGCTAACAGGCTGTTTATCGGAACAGGAAAATTTTCCAGCTATGAGTTAATGAAAAAGGCGCTGGCAGAGTCTTCGGTTGAAGTAGCAACAGTCGCATTGCGCCGGGTTGATGTTGATTCTAAGCAGGAAAATATCCTGGATTATATTCCTAAGGGTTGCAATGTGATGATTAATACAAGCGGAGCGCGCAATGCCGAGGAAGCGGTGCGTATCGCGCGTTTAGCAAAAGCAGTAGGGAGCGGGAACTGGATAAAAATAGAAGTGGTAAGGGACAATAAATATTTACTTCCGGATAACATCGAAACCTTGAAGGCAACGGAGATCTTGGCAAAAGAAGGTTTTGTGGTCTTTCCTTACATGAGCCCGGATTTATCGGTTGCCCGAAGGATGTTAGAGGCAGGTGCAGCTGCCGTAATGCCTTTAGGCTCGCCTATCGGGACCAATCGCGGTTTAAAGACTAAAGAGCTGGTCGAGATTTTAGTTAAAGAGCTTAGTATCCCGGTTATAGTTGACGCCGGGCTTGGCCGGCCCTCGGATGCCTGTATCTGTATGGAATTAGGGTGCGCCGCGGTTTTGGTAAATACTGCTATTGCCGTTGCCCGGAATCCCGTCGGATATGCGGTTGCTTTCAGTAAAGCCGTCGAAGCAGGTAGATTGGCTTACGTCACAGGAATACCTTTAAACAGCGATAATCCGTCTCCTTCTTCTCCGCTTACGGGTTTTTTGAGGAATGAGAATTAAAATGAGTTTTTATCCGCTTTATTCCCAAAATAAAGGTAAGAGGCTTCAGCCTGGCGATGAAAATGCCCTTGAAACAAAAGCGGTTCTGGCCAAAGACCTGACCTTGAGATTTTTTGGCCGCGCCATCCAGCTTTACACCCCGATGTATCTGGCTAATTATTGCGATAACTCCTGTCTTTATTGCGGATTTAATAAAAACAATAAGATCGAAAGAAGAAAGTTATCTTTTGATGAAGTTGAAGCGGAGGCGCGCTTTATCAGTTCAACCGGGTTAAAGCATATACTTATTTTAACCGGAGAGGACAGATTAGAGAGCCCGCTTGAATATATAAAGGATTGTATTAAGATCCTAAAGACTTATTTTTCTTCTATATCCGTTGAGATCTATCCTTTAAGCGAAGCCGAGTATACCTCGTTTGTTAAGGAAGGGGTGGATGGTCTGACTATTTATCAGGAAGTTTACGATGAAGAGATCTATTCCAGGATGCATCCGACCGGACCGAAAAAAGATTATCTCTTCCGGTTAGATGCACCGGAACGGGGGGCAAGGGCAGGGATGAGGTCAATCAACATCGGTGTACTTCTCGGTTTAAATGACTGGAGAGTTGAGGCTTTCATGCTCGGCTTGCACGCGCAATATTTACAGGATAAATTCCCCGATGTTGAAATAGGGGTTTCTCTCCCGCGCATCCGGCCGCAGGTGTCCGGATTTAAGCCGGCGTACGTGGTAAGTGACAGGGACTTAGCTCAGATTATCATATATTTGCGGCTGAAGTTGCCGCGCTTAAGCATAAGTTTATCGACGAGGGAGGGCGCCGGTTTACGCGAGAATCTTATCCCTCTGGGGATTACGCGTATTTCAGCAGGTTCAAGCACGCTGGTGGGAGGGCATACCCTGGAAGGAAGCCAGGAGTCGGCGCAATTTAAAATTCAAGATCAGAGGTCGGTCGAAGAAATAAAAACCATGCTTTATAAGAAAGGTTACCAACCGGTTCTAAAGGATTGGATGCCGATTTAAAATGGAATCATTGATAGAAAATCTAATTAAGAAATTCGGGCAAGATTATTTCAGGAAGATCCAAAATACGCGCGTTGGGTTGGCCGGGGCAGGCGGATTGGGCTCAAACTGTGCGCTTAATCTGGTAAGGGTGGGCTTTAAGCGTTTGACCATAATTGATTTTGATGTGATTTCCCTGGCTAATCTGGACAGGCAGTTTTACTTTGTCAATCAGGCGGGGATGGCTAAGGTGACGGCCCTTAGAGATAATCTGCGCAAAATTAATCCAGATCTGGAGATTGAAGCCTTGCAAGAGCGTATTGAGCCGGCGAATATCAGGGATTTATTCAAGGATTGCGACATCATAGCCGAGTGCTTTGACAAAGCAGAATATAAAAGTATGTTAGTTCAAGAACTCTTGGGTGCGGGTAAGCTTATCGTTGGGGTATCGGGTTTAGGCGGGGTGGGTTCAAGCGACGAAATCATGGTACACAAAATTAAGAAGAATCTGATCTTAATCGGCGACCTTAAATCAGATGTTTCAAAAAAACCTCCTTTGGCACCGCGGGTAAGCATTGCCGCGGCTAAGCAGGCGGATGTAATACTGGAATATGTACTTAATAATGGTATAATAAAATAAAGGAGATTATTATGAGAGATAAGGTCGAGAAGGCATTAGATAAGATACGTCCCATGCTTATGGCTGACGGCGGCAATGTGGAATTAGTCGACGTAAGTAAAGAAGGGGTAGTAAAATTAAGACTCACCGGCACCTGTGGTTGTTGCCCGATGTCCCAGATGACTTTAAAGAACGGCGTTGAGAGGATCTTAAAACAGGAAGTCCCCGAGGTTAAAGAGGTTGTCGCTTTATAGTAAGCAGGATAAGCTTAAAAAGCTTATCTTAAAATATAGATCTTGCCTTATCGCTTTCTCTGGAGGAGTAGACAGCGCGTTCCTGCTTAAAGTAGCTGCGACACTCTTGCCCAAAGAAAGCCTGCTCGCCGTCACTGCGACCTCACCGACTTACCCGGAAGAAGAATTGATCTATGCTAAAAAGATCGCCAAGCTTGTAGGCGCGCGCCATAAAATAATCCGCACCGATGAAGTAAAAGACAAGAAATTCATATCCAATCCTACCCAGCGTTGCTACTATTGCAAAAAAGAGCTTTTTAGTAAACTTAAGACGATTGCTCGCCGCAATAAATTAAAATACGTCTTAGATGCCAGCAATTGCAGTGATAAAGCGGACTTCCGTCCCGGGAACCGGGCAAAAAAAGAAATGGGGGTGCGCTCTCCGTTAGTCGAAGTGGGGTTTACCAAAGACGATATCCGTAAAATGAGTAAGCGTTTGTGGCTTCCTACCGCGGATAAACCCAGCCTCGCCTGCCTTGCTTCGCGCATCCCTTACGGGACAGAAATCTCCAGCCGGATACTGGAACGCATTAATAAAGGCGAAGTATTTTTAAGAAAATTGGGTTTTAATCAGGTGCGTTTACGCCACTACAACGGATTATGCCGCATAGAAGTCGATAAAAACGACGTCCCTCTTTTAATTGCCAAACGTAAGGCTCTGGTCGACAAATTAAAGAAATTGGGTTATAATTATATAACCGTGGATTTGGAAGGTTATCGCACGGGAAGCTTGAATGAGGTAATAAGATGAAGAAAGTATATTTAGATTATGCCGCTACAACCCCCTGTGATCCGCAGGTGCTTAAGGCAATGGAGCCGTATTTCTTAGAGCTTTACGGGAATGCCTCCAGCCTGCATTCGTTCGGACAGGATGCCAAGAGGGGGGTAGAGGATGCGCGCGAAAGTCTCGCTTCATTTTTAGGGGCTAAACCCGAAGAAATCGTTTTTACTTCCGGCGGTACGGAATCGGATAACTTTGCTATCGAAGGTGTAGCGAGGGCTTTGGGGAAAAAGGGCAATCATATTATTACCTCCGCCATCGAACATCACGCGGTGAGCGAACCCTGTAAATTCCTGGAGAAAAATGGTTTTAAAATTACATTTGTCGCTGTGGATAAATCCGGCCTAGTTGATCCGGCGGATATCAAGAAGGCCATCACCGATAAGACAATCCTTATTTCTGTAATGCATGCTAATAATGAAATCGGTACCATTCAACCTATCGCCGAAATCGGAAAGATTGCTCACGAAAAGGGCGTATATTTTCATACCGACGCGGTGCAGACCGTCGGCCATATTCCCGTGGATGTGGATGATCTGAATGTCGATCTTTTATCGCTTTCAGGGCATAAATTTTACGGGCCCAAAGGCGTGGGCGCTTTGTATATCAGGAAAGGCACGCGCATCGAAAGATTCCTGCACGGCGGGGATCAGGAAAAAGGGAGGCGCGCCTCTACTTATAATACCACAGGTATAGTCGGCTTGGGTAAAGCAGTGGAATTATGCCGCCAGAACCTGGAAAAAGAAGCAAGATTTCAGAGTGCTTTGCGCGACAGGATGATCAAAGAAATCCCCGAGAAGATTCCGGATGTAATCCTTAACGGGCATCCTGCCAAGAGGCTTCCTAACAACGTAAACTTCTCCATAAAATATATCGAAGGAGAATCCATTCTTTTAAATCTGGATATGCTGGGTATTGCCTGTTCCACGGGCTCGGCCTGCACTTCATCGTCTTTGGAGCCTTCGCATGTGTTACTGGCTATCGGCCTGACCCATGAAGTCGCCCATGGTTCGTTAAGAATAAGTATGGGCCGCTGGACCACGGTTGACGATATAAATTATTTTATGGATAACCTGCCTAAGATCGTAAGCAAGTTGCGCGCTATGTCCCCGCTTTACGATAAAAAATAATAATGCAAGAAAAAATCTTAGAAGCGCTTAGAAAGAAACAGGATTATGTTTCCGGCGATCAGATAAGCTCACGGTTAGGTGTAAGCCGCCAGGCCCTCTGGAAACATATTCAGGAATTACGCGATAACGGCTACGATATCGTGGCCGTCCCGCATTTAGGTTACCGCCTGGAGTCAGCGCCGGACAGATTATTTGAATTTGAAGTCCTGCGCGGCTTGAATACGCAGATACTGGGGAAGAAAATAGTATATTTTGACAGCATCTCTTCGACCATGGATGCCGCGGGGCAGCTCGGCTTAAAGGGCGCAGCCGACGGGACCCTGGTTTTGACGGAATCGCAGACCAAAGGCAGAGGGAGGATGGGGAGGGGTTGGTTTTCTCCTAAATATAAAGGAATATACCTATCTCTCATCTTAAGGCCCAAGGTCCTGCCTAACTCGGCTTCGATCCTCACTCTTCTTGCTGGGGTAAGCATAGTCGAAGCTATTAAAGAATTTACGGGCGTCTCCTGTGAAATCAAATGGCCTAATGATATATTCATCCATCATAAAAAATTAGGCGGGATACTCACTGAACGTAAACAACGCTAAATTAGCATTGATCAGCGGCGCTACTTCATTGAAAGAACAGAAGAAAGAGGAGGTAAGCCGCGTAGGACTCTTACAGGAGATCCTCCGTCGCATGGAGCACAATTATCTGGCCTGGCAGCAGAAAGGAGTCAAAGGTATCCTGGAAAAATGGCGCGAATACAGCCTGACTTTGGGTAAGCGAGTCAAGGTCTATTGCCAGAAAGAGCATATTGAGGGAGAGGCAGTCAATATTGATATTGACGGCGGGCTCCTGATTCGAAAAGACTCGGGGGTGATCAAAAAGGTGATGGCCGGGGATGTGGTTCATTGCCGCTAAAGCATTGATTGTAAACTAATAAAACTAATCTGGTTGACAGTTAAGCCGGCTTTAAGTATAATGAAGCCGGTATTTTTATACATTCGCGGCTACAAGATCAGAATATTCAGATGTGATGAACGCCGCTCAGTATCAACCGTAGCGGACTAGGTAGCCGCGGTTGTTTTATAGGAGGTTTTATGGAGAGGTCTGAAATCAACGCGCTTTTAGCGCTCAATCTTCCCGAGCTTATTGCGCAGGCTAACAAGGTGCGCAAGGAGTTCGTCAAACCCAAAGTCGAACTTTGCAATATCTTAAACGCCAAATCCGGCCGCTGCGCAGAAGACTGTAAATTCTGCGCCCAGTCAGGCCGGCACTCCACCGGAATAGACAACTACCCGCTTAAGAATAAAGACGAGATAATAGCTGCAGCCTTAAAAGCAAAAGAAATGGGTGCAGAGAGGTTTGATATTGTGATCAGCGGGGACAGGCTATTGAAAGAAGAGTTGAGCCTGATCGCCGATTGCATCCGCGAAATAACTTCCAAGATCAAGATTAAAATGTGCGCATCTTTAGGCTCAATGGGAGAGGAGGAGCTGCTTTTATTAAAGAAATCAGGGCTTACCCGTTATCATCATAATATCGAAACCTCTGAACGCTATTTCCCTAAAATAGTAAGCACCCATACTTTTCAGGATAGGGTAAAGACTATCCGGGCAGCAAAGAAAGTAGGCCTTGAGGTCTGCAGCGGTGGGATAATCGGGATGGGCGAGACTATGGACGACCGCATTGATATGGCGCTTACCTTAAAGGAGCTGGGAGTGGATTCTGTTCCCATCAACATATTGGTAGCTAGGGCCGGTACCCCGCTTGAGAATCTTCAACCGCAATCTTGCGAAGAGGCGATCAGGACTATCGCCATATTCAGGATCATATTAAGAGATAAAATCATAAAATTAGCCGCGGGAAGAGAGTCGGTATTAAAAGATTTTCAAGGGTTGGCTTTTATGGCCGGCGCAAAC
>JAPLLM010000109.1:21916-27070 GCA_026387555.1 Candidatus Omnitrophota bacterium
GAGGCTATCTTACTATCCGCGGGCGAAGCGTCGAGGAAGACAGGAAGTTAGTTGCGGAGATCGAAAACTTATGGCAGATGTAGAAAGCTTTCTAAAAGATAGAAAAGAATCAGGGCTTTTTAGGATCCTGCATCCGGCAACTTCCAGGGTTAGCGGAAAAATCGCCATCGATGGCAGAGAATATATTGACCTTTCCTCTAACGATTATCTCGGATTATCAAATCACCCTAAGATTATTCAAGCCCAAAAACAGGCTTTGGATGAATTTGGTACTTCAGGTGTTGCCTCCCGGATTTTAAGCGGCGATTCCAATCTACACCATGTTCTCGAAGAGAAAATCGCTTCATTCAAGAATAAAGAAGCAGGGTTGGTGTTAAATTCCGGTTATCAGGCCAATGTCAGCATTATACCGGCATTAGCCGGCAAAGGTAGCGCCGTATTCTCTGACCGGTTGAATCACGCCAGTATTATCGACGGAATAATGCTTTCGCAGAGCGCGTTGTTCCGTTTCCGGCACAATGACACAGCTCATCTGGAGGAACTGCTTAAAAAAGAAAGAGCCAGGTTTAAAGATGCGCTGATTATTACCGAGTCAGTCTTCAGTATGGACGGCGATAAGGCTTCTTTAAAAGAACTCGTGGCTTTAAAAAAGCAATACGATTGTAAAATATTCGTGGATGAAGCGCATGCCACGGGAATTTTCGGGAAAAACGGCAGCGGTGTGGCAGAAGAATCGGGTTTATCGCAAGATATTGATTTGATCATGGGTACATTCGGCAAGGCGTTGGCAGGATTCGGGGCTTACATCGCAACTTCCCAAAGGCTAAAGGAATATTTGATAAATTCCTGCCGCGGTTTTATTTATTCTACGGCCTTACCACCGGCGGTCATCGCGGGAAATATTGCCGCTTTGGATTTGATTAAGGAAGAGCCGGAGCGCAGGCGCGGATTACTCAAGCTTTCCGGGCATTTCCGCAACGCCTTGAGGGATCTGGGTTTTGATACAAGGGGAGAGTCTCAAATCGTGCCTTTAATCACTAAGGATGTAACGAAGGCAGTAATATTTTCCGAAAAACTCCGCGAGAAAGGCTACTGGGTTCTGCCTATACGGCCGCCGACCGTGCCTAAAAACGCGCCCCGGCTGCGTTTTTCTTTAAGCTATGCTCATTCCGAAGAGACTTTGACGAGGCTTATTAAGGATATTTATGAAACCAAGATTTAAATATGTGCCGCGGGGTTTTGACAAAACGCTCTGCCTTATACCGGGTTGGGGGGCGGACTTTCGCATTTTTAGGAATCTTGATTTGGATTACAACTATTTATATGCGCTGGATTTTTCTCCCCGTAATTTTAACCAGAGCCTGGTTGATGCTTTGTGGGAAACCAGGATTGAGAAGATTTCATTGTTCGGCTGGTCAATGGGAGCGTTTTTAGCTAAGGAATTTGCTTTAGATAATCTCGACAAGATCGATGAGATATTTTTTATAAGTATGCGCCCGCATTACGATGCTCTGACGCTGCGCACCGCTGAAGAAAAACTGAAATCTAATAAAAAGGCTTTCCTTTATAAGGCCTACCTTGAAGGCTTTGGAAGCCGGGATGACCTCGCGCGCGCATGGTTTAAGAAAAACCTGTTAAGGGATTTCTGTTCAGAGTTTAAGTTGGACGAATTGCTAGCCGGCCTGGATTATCTTGGTTCGGCTTTTATCAGGCCTCCGGATCTGGTGAAACTTGGAGACTTTAAAGTCTTCCACGGTTCACAAGACTCCACTGCCCCGCTTGTTGAGGTTAGGGAGTTATTGTCGCAGCAGCCTAAAGCGAGGCTTACGGTGATGGAGGGGGTTGGGCATATGCCGTTCTTGCATCCGGATTTTAAGGAGGCTTTCCGCAATGGTTAAGCAGGTTGTGGCCAGGAACTTCTCACGCTGCGCCCGGTCTTATGATTTATTCTCTGACATCCAGATGCGCGCCGCGCAGGACTTGACCGACAGGATCACCCAAAATGAAATCGAAAGCATTCTGGAGCTTGGCTGCGGTACGGGTAATTATACGCTTCTCCTTAGAGATAAGTTTAAGGATGCGAGGCTGACAGCTTTGGATATCTCTGAAGAAATGATTGAAGTGGCATGGGAAAAGCTAAAAGGCAGACAAGTCGAGCTTTTGCAGGCGGATGCCGAAGAGCTTAACTTAGAAGAAAAATTCGGGTTGGTTACCTCTAATGCCTGTTTTCAATGGTTTGCTAATCTGGAAAAAGGACTCTTGAATTATAAAAAGATGCTCAATCCGGATGGCAAGCTGATATTCTCCATATTCGGACCAAAAACACTTTTTGAATTGAATGATTCGTTCAGCGCTGTTTTGGATGGTTTTAGTATAGATGCGCGGAAATTCCCGGAGCGGAATAAATTAGAGCAATTCCTTAAAGATAATTTCAAATCCGTGAAGGTCAGCGAAATAGTCTATGTAGAAATCTTCCCGGACCTTAAATTCTTGCTTAAGAAATTGAAATATTCCGGGACAAGAGGGAGTGGTTTAGCCGGTCAGGCGTATTTAAGCAAGAGTTTCTTGCAAAAGGCGGAAGCTGCCTACATGGATAAATACAAAGAGATCCGCACTACTTATCAGGTCTTTTTTTGTGAGGCAGGGTTATGAAGAGAGCCGTATTTATAAGCGGTACGGATACCGGAATAGGCAAGACCGTCGTAACCGGTTTGCTGGCAAAATATTTTCAAGAACAGGGGCTAAATGTGATAACCCAGAAATGGGTGCAGACCGGAAGTTCCTTTTCCGGAGCGGACATCAAAACTCACCTTAAAATAATGGGCCGAGGCTTAAGCGAAGTTTCAAAGTTATCGGGGTTGATTTCTCCTTATGTATTTAAATTACCGGCTTCTCCGCACTTGGCGGCTAAATTCGAGCATAAGAAGATAAGTAGCAATAAAATAATCAAAAGTTTTAAAGCGCTTACGCAGAAATTCGATATTGTCCTGGTCGAGGGGGTAGGTGGCGCGCTGGTCCCGGTAGATAAGAAAACTCTTTTAATCGATATAGCTAAAAAACTAAATATTCCGGTCCTTTTGGTCTGTCCGAATAAATTGGGTGCTATAAATCAGGCGTTCCTAACAATAGAAGCGATAAAAGGCAGAGGGTTTAAGATATTAGGTTTAATTTTAATTGATAATCCCCGGCAGAATAAATTGATCCTTAAGGATAACCCCAAAATAATAAAGAGGTTCAGCGGGGTAAATATATTAGGGATATTGCCTTGGAACAAAGATTATAATTATCTCTATAAGAAGTTTATTCCTGCCGCTTATAAAATAAAAAAGGCCCTGCGATGAACAAGTGGATTGAAAAAGACCTCGAATATGTCTGGCATCCTTATACCCAGATGAAAGATAACCGGAAGTCTCCGCCAATTTTAATCAAAAAGGCAGCCGGAGCAAAACTTTACGATGAAGCGGGCAAGTTTTATTATGATTCAATCTCCAGCTGGTGGTGTAATGTGCACGGACACAATCATCCTAAGATAAAGCAGGCAATAAACAGGCAGCTGGAATCGCTGGAGCATGTTTTATTTGCCGGTTTTACCCATGAACCTGCTATTGCCTTGGCGGAAAGGCTGATTAAATTGACCAAAAACAAATTCGCCAAAGTCTTTTATTCCGATGATGGCTCGACTGCGGTGGAGGTTGCGCTTAAAATATCTTTTCAATACTGGCGTAACTTAGGGATTACTTCTAAGCGTAAATTTGTCTGCTTGGATTACGGTTACCACGGCGATACCATCGGTACGATGAGCGTAAGCGGCATCGATATGTTTAATGATGCGTTTAAGCCGCTATTTTTCCCGTCTTTCCGGGTTCCCTCGCCGTACTGTTATCGTTGCCCTATGGGGAAGGTTCGTCTCGAATGCGGATTGGAATGCGTCAAGCCCTTAGAAAAGATCCTTAAAGAACACAGCCGCGAGATAAGCGGGTTAATTTTGGAGCCAATGGTGTTATGCGCAGGAGGGATGATAGTTTATCCCAAGGAATACCTGGAGAAAGCCGCGGCATTGGCTAAAAAGTACAAGGTGCATCTTATTCTCGATGAAGTAGCTACCGGTTTTGGCCGCACAGGAAAGATGTTTGCTTATGAGCATGCCTCGAACATAAATCCGGATTTCTTATGTTTATCCAAGGGTATCAGTGCAGGATACCTGCCTCTGGCAGCGACTTTGACAACCGGGAAAATTTACCGGGCATTTTACGCAGATTATTCAAAAAGGAAGACTTTTTTTCACGGCCACACCTATACCGCAAATCCGCTTGCCTGCGCCGCGGGGGTAGCCAGTTTAGAGGTCTTTGATCGCGAAAATACGCTGGCTAATGTTAAGAAAATCTCGCTTTTACTCAAAAATGGCCTGGCCAGGTTTAAGGATTTGGATATAGTGGGTGATGTGCGGCTTATCGGCGCAATCGGCGCGCTGGAATTAGTAAAAAATAAGCAGACCAAGGAAAGATTCTCGTCAAAAAAGCGCCTAGGATTTGAAATTTATAAGAAAGGCCTTAAAGAAGGGCTTGTTTTAAGGCCTCTAGGTGATATAATCTATCTGTTTTTGCCGCTTGCGGTAAAAGAAAATGAACTCAAAGATATTCTATCCAGGTTTTATCGGACGCTGAAGAGTTTTTCTTAAGATAAGGAGAGTCGATGTTTATTCACTGCGTACTTTTTCAGATCGAATCTAAGGAGGTCAGGAAATACCGTAAGGATAGCTTGATGTGGGCGTCTTACACCAAAAAGGCGAAGGGATTTATCGCCTATTATACTATGAAGCGCTTTGGTTTTAAGGATCAGTACGCTTCTGTATACGAATGGAAGACTAAGGCCCAACACGACCGCTTTATGAAAAAATACCACGACTGGCTGGTGGGTAAGTCTAAGGCCAGGGTCAAGGTTCTGGGGTATTATAACCTTAAAAAAGTCGACCAGGCCAGGGCTTAAAAGTCAAATAATCGCTTGACTAATATGATAATTGTTGTATACTTTTTCAGAAGTAGTAAATAAGGAGTGGAAGGGCTTTAGCCGTAAGGTAATAAGTTGTCCGCCTTGCGGTTTTTTTTCGCCGTTATTTACTATTGCAAATATAGTAGGAAAGGAGGTAGTAAGTAA
>JAPLLM010000121.1 GCA_026387555.1 Candidatus Omnitrophota bacterium
CAATCGTTTCCCGGGGGTAGATGTAATGTTAGGCCCGGAGATGAAATCTACCGGTGAAGTTATGGGCATAGATATGGATTTTGCCAGCGCGTATATTAAAAGTCAGATTGCCGCGGGACAAAAAGTTCCTAAAAGCGGAAATGTTTTTATCTCGGTACGCGATTCGGATAAGGCAGCGGTTATCCCAATCGCTAAAGGATTAGAGGACACGGGTTTTCATATCTATGCCACCTCCGGCACTGCCGCGGTGCTAAAAGTTAATAAAATCAAAGTCAATCCTTTGAACAAGATCGCTGACGGAAGCCCTAATGTGCTGGATCTGATGAAAGATGGGAAGCTTCAGATGGTCATCAATACCCCTTCAGGAAGAATACCGCGCCAGGATGAAGTCAAAATCCGCTCGCACGTGATTATGTACAATATTCCCTACACAACGACCATCTCCGGAGCGCAGGCAACTTTAAATGGGATCAAGGCCTTGATTAAAAAAGATTTAAGCGTAAAGTCGCTGCAAGAATATCATAAAAGCAGCAAGAGAGAAATCAAAAAATGCCGGAGCTGCCGGAAGTAGAGACTATCAAGCGGGATTTAGAGAAAATAATCATCGGAAAGAAAATCACCAAGGTTTGCGTGCATAATCCGGCGGTAGTGCGCGAGCCAGGAGTAGAAAAATTTAAGAAAATCCTTACCGGTGTTAGCGTAAAACGAGTATTGCGTCGGGCGAAAGTCTTGATCCTGGAATTATCCAACGGAAAATCGCTGGTGATCCACCTAAGGATGACCGGACAATTGGTTTATCCGGGAGACGAATTAAAGAGCCGGGTAAGTTTCCATCTTTCTAACGGGAAAATATTAGATTTTAATGACCAGCGCCTTTTCGGAGAGTTAAGGTTGATGGATGACTGGCGAACCCTGAAATTTATTCAAGGATTAGGCCCCGAGCCATTCGATATAACCCCGGGGCAATTTAAAGAGATGCTTGTAAAAAAGAAAACCAAAATAAAACCGCTCTTGATGGATCAGGCGTTTGTTTCCGGCATAGGGAATTTGTACGCCGCAGAAGCTTTGTTCAGGGCTAAGATTGATCCGAAGCGCTCTGCCCAAGGATTAAGCGATGCAGAAAAAGAAAAATTATTTCAGGCCATAAACAAAGTCCTGCAAGAGGCCATACATTACGGCGGGTCTTCTATAGATGACTATGTCAGGGTTTCCGGTGAGCGCGGGAATTATGCCCGGCACCATAAAGTTTACGGTAGGGATGGGAAACCTTGTTTTGTCTGTAAAACTCTTATTAAAAGGATCGCGTTAGGAGGAAGGGGGACATATTTTTGCCCGAGGTGCCAGCATTAAATGACCCGTTCGCTAAAATACGCTTAGGGTCATCCTGAGCGAGCGACGGAGGAGCGAGTCGAAGGATGAAAAAACGTATTAAGTTACACGGATCCCTGATATTTTTAGCAATACTTGCCCTGGTAATTTTTCCGGGATACTTATTAATTGTCCCGCGGGGGGTTTGGCTGGATAGTCTTTGCGCATTAGCGATAATCTGGGGATATTTTATCAGGATCTGCAGCCGCGGCCTTAAGTCCGAACTAAATCCCGACGGGCATACGCTGGTGACTATCGGCCCTTACAAGGTGACCCGCAACCCGATGTATTTCGGTACCTTTGTTATCGGGCTGGGGGTTTCTTTTATGCTCTTTCGTTGGTGGGTTGCTCCGGTTTTCTTTGCGGTTTATCTGGCAATTTATCTGCCGCTTATCAAAGGGGAAGAAAAAGCCCTGTCCGAGCGCTTCCAAAATACCTTTAAAGATTATTGCCGCAATACGAATAAATTCTTTCCCAAGAATATAATCTTCGATCTTCCGGTTAAGCCCGCCTGGATAAAGAAAGAGCTTCTTT
This sequence comes from Candidatus Omnitrophota bacterium, assembly GCA_026387555.1. Taxonomy (GTDB): domain Bacteria; phylum Omnitrophota; class Gorgyraeia; order Gygaellales; family Profunditerraquicolaceae; genus JAPLLM01. Next base: position 1,903 of record JAPLLM010000121.1, read on the forward strand.
CTTCTTTAGCTCCGGTGATATTTCTTATCGCGGTCATTCAGTCCTGGGCGGACTTTAAACTCTTCGGCTTGGTCAGGCTCCAGGAGAGGTTTTCGACTTTAGGCATATTCTTCGGCCTCCTGTTGATATTTACGGGCCTAGCAGTTTGGCAAAATAAAAAATATGGCATATCAGGCAAAAGGTAAGATTCTAAAGAATTCTTGCGTTGGCGGCAGTTACTTTAAGCTAAGTATATTTTGCCCGAAGATTTCCAAGGCTGCTCTCCCCGGACAGTTTGTCAACTTGAAGATTAGCCACGGGTTCATCCCGTTATTAAGAAGGCCGATAAGCATACATAATGTCCGGGGCTCAAACGTAGATCTGCTTTATGAGGTAGTAGGCAAGGGCACGGAATTATTATCCCGGAAAAAGGCTGGAGAGGAGCTGGATTTGATCGGCCCGTTGGGGAATGGATTCTCGGCGCGCGGCGCGCGGCGCGCGATACTCGTGGCAGGGGGCATGGGGGTTGCTCCGCTTCTTTTCCTAGCGGAGAAATTAAAAAAGCAAAAGCCGCTGGTTCTAATCGGCGCAAAAACAAGAAAACAAATACTCTGCGTTAAAGAATTTGAGAAAATCGGTTGCGTAGTAAAAATCGCTACTGATGACGGCTCATGCGGATTTAAGGGAAGAGCCACTGATTTATTGAAAAAGATTTTAGTGCGGGTGACCATTTACGCCTGTGGGCCTAAGCCTATGTTGAAAGCGGTCTGCGTTATCGCTAAAGCAAAAAATATGCCCGCGCAGATTTCTTTAGAAGAGCATATGGCCTGTGGCATAGGCGCGTGTTTAGGGTGCGTGGTAAATACAACGAAAGGGATGAAGCGCGTCTGTAAAGAAGGCCCGGTCTTTGATTCCGGAGAAATTATCTGGTAGCCTGTTCGGGAGGTGGGATGAATTACTTTCTTTATCTTTTGTTAGGCGCTGTTGCAGGAGTGCTAAGCGGGCTATTCGGCATAGGCGGCGGGATCATATTGATCCCCGCGCTGGTCTTTGTTTTCGGACTTACCCAGCATCAGGCGCAGGGGACGACCCTTGCGATTATGATTCCTCCTATAGGCCTGCTTGCTGCCTGGCGTTATTGGCAGGGAGGAAATGTCAAAATTTCGATCGCCTGGCTGGTCTGTCTGGGTTTCTTTTTCGGCGGGCTGATAGGCGCTAACTTTGCCCAGGGTATGAATGAGCTGCTCTTAAAGAGGCTTTTCGGCGTATATTTGGCTTTTGTCGCCGTAAAAATGATCATAGGTAAATAATATGGCTAATCTATCCGTAAATATCGGCAAACTAAAACTGAAAAACCCGGTGATGGTCGCATCCGGCACATTCGGATACGCCGAAGAATTCAAAGACTTCATAGATTTAAAGAAACTCGGCGCGATTGTCACTAAAACTATCACCTTAAAACCGCGCAAAGGTAATTCCGGGCCGCGCACCTGCGAGACCCCCGCAGGAATGCTTAATTCTATCGGTTTAGAGAATCCCGGGATAGAGAGATTTATCGTCGAGAAGCTGCCGATTTTAAAAAAGACCGGCGTCCCGGCGATTATCAGCATTGCGTCAGAAGGGCCTCCTGAAGAATTTGTCGAACTTACGCGCAGGCTGGATAAAATAAAGGAAGTATCGGCAATAGAATTGAATATATCCTGCCCGAACATCCGGGAAAAATCGCGCTTAATTTCTCAGGATGCAAGAGCAACTTATGATTTAGTAAAGTCAGTACGTAAGGTTACTCAAAAGACGCTGATAACTAAACTTTCTCCGAACGTCACATCTGTCGTCGAAATTGCCAAGGCAGCGCAGGATGCGGGGAGTGACGCGCTCTCGCTGATAAACACTTTGACCGGGATGAGTATTGATGTGGATAAGCGCAGGCCAAAGATCGCAAGTATCGTAGCAGGCCTAAGTGGTCCAGCGATCAAACCTGTGGCGGTGAGAATGTGCTGGGAGGTTTATAGAGCGGTCGATTTGCCGATTATCGGCATGGGCGGGATAATGAATACGGAAGATGCCTTGGAATTTCTAATGGCCGGCGCCTCCGCGGTAAGTATAGGGACAGGGAATTTTATTAACCCTAAAGCCAGCGTCGAAATTATCGCGGGGCTTAAAAATTATATGGTAAAATTTAAAATAAATGATATAAAGAAGATTGTCGGTTCCCTAAAAACATGAAGAATAGCGCTCAAATAATACTTGCCCTGGATGTAGACGATATAAAAAAGGCGGAGCAGGTCGTAGATAAGCTGTATCCGGCGGTCAAGATATTTAAAGTCGGCATACATCTTTTTACCGCCTACGGCCCAAAGATCGTCGAGCTTATCCGCAATAAGAGAGCCGAGGTATTTCTGGATTTGAAATTCTTCGATATCCCCAATACCGTTGCCGGGGCGGTGCGCTCCGCGGTAAAATTAGAAACTAAAATGCTCACCTTGCATATTTTAGGGGATGAGGATATGATCAAGGCCGCAGTCAAGGCATCCCGCGAAGAGGCAGCAAAATTAAAGATTCAACCTCCGCTATTAATAGGAGTTACTGTGCTTACCAGCAAAGAAACAAATTCAAGCGATGTCCTTACTCTGGCTAAGATCGGCATCGAGGCCGGGCTCGACGGAGTAGTCTGCTCGGCAAGAGAGGCGGCCCTTTTAAGAAAAGAAATCAAAAAAGACTTTGTCATTGTTACTCCCGGTATCAGGCCGGGAAAGGTCTCCATAGACGATCAGAAACGCACGGCTACGGTCCAAGAGGCTGTTGAAGCAGGAAGCAATTATCTGGTCATCGGCAGGCCGATATTGGAAGCGGCTGACCCTCTTAAAGCTAGCCTTGAACTCATCCGGCAACTCTCCTGAAAATGCGCCTTATCCCGCTACTTTTAGCTATCTGGTTTATTGCTGTCCCCGCTTACGTTAAAGCGCAGGAGGAGCATCCTAAAAAGCTTATCGAGTATGGCTGGGATGTTCCGTACCCCGACTTTATCGAAAAGAACATTAGGCGCATGGAGGAGAAGCCCTTTGACGGGATCGTATTCCGGTTACGCGGGCTTAATTACGCTTTTGAATTGCTCCGTTGGGATGAATCGGAATTAAAGCCGCAAATGGATACGTTGGCCGCGATCAAATGGAATAAATTCACGCATAATTTTCTTTGCCTTCAGTCTACCAACAAATGGGGGATGAACTGGTTTGATGATGTGGGTTGGCATACTATCACTGCTAATCTACGCCTCGCGGGAAAGGCGGCTAGAATCGGGCATTGTGTCGGAATTTGTTTAGACCCCGAACCTTACGGCTCAAACCCATGGGTATATTCTCAGCAGTGGAGCGATAAATCGTTTTCTGAGGTAGAAGCGCAGGTGCGTAAGCGCGGCGCAGAATTTATCTTAGCGCTGCAACAGGAGTTGCCGGAATTGCGCCTCTTGACCTTTTTTCAACTCAGTCAGCTTAAAAGTATAGCTAGAGAAAGTGATCCCGCCAAGCGGCGGAAACGGCTTTCAGAAGATGACTACGCTCTACTTCCGGCGTTTCTTAATGGTATGCTGGATGCGGTTGGCCCCGGCGTGCGGATTATTGACGGGAATGAGTCCGCTTATTATTACACCGATTTCGAGTCTTTTGATGAGGCATACCAATTTATGCATGAGGGCGCGTTAGTTTTTATTACCCCTGAGAATCGGGATAAATATCGTTCTTGCGTTCAGGCGGGTATGGCAATTTATACGGATAACGCGCTTAACCTGCGTCAGCCCGAAGGAAATTATGTAAGCTATTTTCTCAGCCCCCAGGATAGGCTCCTTTGGTTTAAACATAATGTCTATTACGCAATAAAGACTGCGGATGAATATGTCTGGTGTTATAGCGAAAGAATGGATTGGTGGAGGGAGGATATTCCTTCAGGGGCAGAAGAATCTATCCGTTTTGCGCGTCAGAAAATAAACCGCCGGCAGCCCTTAGGGTTTACGATAGATAATATCGCTTCAGTAAAGCGGTACTACGGTTTCCAGGCGCTGAAAAACGGAGAGGCGGAAATACTGGAGAGTTGTCCCAAATTCATTGAATTCATAACAGCGATAGATAAAATAAAGAAAGAGGCGCGTTCGGTAACAAAACAAATTAATGCCTTACTGGAAAAGAGGGCGCAGGAGGCTTGCGTCAGGGGAGCTGCGCGAACGCCTGAACAGCGGGAAAAGGAATGGGAGGCAGAGAAGGGAAAAGAACTTCAGGTTCCGGAGTTTCACAGAAAACCATGGCTACCGGAAGAAGAGAGGTTAAAGCCCTTAAAGAGTAAAGATCCCGAGATGTATAAGCTGGCCTTGCAAAAATATAAACTGGAAGAAGAGTTGAAAGAAGTCCGCCAGAGACTGAAAGATTGCATTGAAGGCGGAGATTGTAAATGCGGGGCAGTGAACTAGGGCTTTAAGCTCCGGTTGAATAATGCTATAATGAATCTATCGGGCGGTTAGTTCAGCTGGTTAGAACGTCTCTCTTACACAGAGAAGGTCAGGGGTCCGAATCCTCTACCGCCCACCATAGAATTTAGTTGCAAATAGGGCCTTTTTAGTTTAGAATTAAACACCCTTAGCTTTGGGGTCGTGGTGTAGCCTGGTCTAACACGTCGCCCTGTCACGGCGAAGATCGCGAGTTCAAATCTCGTCGACCCCGTTTTTACAAGAGCCGCAAATTAACTTTTGCGGCTCTTCTTTTCGCCTTGTTTTTGGGGCTGCGGCGTGCTATCATAAGATAAATTAATCGAGGAGGTTTATAATGGCCACCATAGAAGATTTCAGGAAATTAGAGTTAAAAGTCGCTCAAATTAAAGAGGTTAACGACCATCCCAATGCCGACCGGCTTTATGTTATCACATTAGATGTGGGAGATAAGACCAAGCAGGTAGTCGCGGGAATAAAGGCTAATTATCTTAAGGAGGACTTGGTGGGTAAGCTTGTAGTCCTTGTGGATAATTTGGACTCGGCAGTTTTACGCGGCGTGGAGAGCCAGGGGATGATCCTGGCCGCGTCTGATGAAGAGGGTATTACGATTGTTTCGCCCGAGAAGCCCAAGAAATTAGGAAGCGTTGTGAAATGACCCATTCGCCAAAATACGCTCAGGGTCATCCTGAGCGAGCAAAGCGAGTCGAAGGATGATCCGGCAATTTGTCCCGCAAGAAACTTGTCTTAAGTGCCAGGGTTGCTGCAGGTTCAGGGAGCAGGATTCCGTTTGGAGTCCCTGTCTTTTGGATGAAGACATCCAAGTTCTCTTAGACCATAAAATTCCTCCGGCAACCCTCTCTCTGGATAAAAAAATTGTCCCCGTGCCTAATCCGCAAGGAGGAGATTACCTTTGCGCCTTCCTCGATGCCGCAACCAATAAGTGCCTGGTTTATGGCTTTCGCCCCTTTGAGTGCCAACTCTATCCGTTCTTATTATCTTTGCGCCAGAAGAAGGTCTATCTGACCGTAGATTTGAATTGTCCTTACGCCAAAGAAAAACTTAATTCTCAAGAATTTAAGGATTACGTAGAATATTTGAGCGATTTTCTTAATGCCCCTGCCCAGGTGGAGTTACTTAAGGAGAATCCCCATCTGCTTGCTGCGTATGAAGACGTTCTGGATGTGATCGAACTTAATCCGCCCGATGAAGCTTAAAAGCATCTCGCTTAAAGACAAAGCCATATTCACACAACATCTGAAATACTCCCGCCATGAACTGGCGGTTTATTCCTTTGCCGACATATTTATCTGGAAAGGCCTGTTCGATATTTCCTGGGTTGTTATCGACGGGAATCCCTGCATATTTTTTAAGGACAACTTCGGGACCTTTTTATATCTGCCGCCGCTGGGTAAAAAGTTTAGCCCGGAAGCTGTTTTGAGTTCTTACAATATCGCAGCCAGCCTTAACAAAAATCCGGAAGTTACGCGCATCGAAAACATAGAAGAAGAGGAGATCGCGTCTTATCGAGGGCTCGGGTTTAAATGTTCGCTTAAGTCGCAAGATTACCTGTGTCTGCGCAAAGATTTGGTGAGCTTAAGCGGGAATAAATTGAAGTCGCAGCGCTGGGCCAGGAATTATTTTCTCAACCACTATAAATTTGAGTTTTCTCCGCTTTTGCCCAAAGATAAACAAGGGTGTTTGAGCTTGTATGATTCATGGATGGGTATGCGTAAAGCGGGAAATTCCGGGCACGTCTATCAGGGGATGATGGAGGATAGTAGAATTGCGCTGCAAGTAGCCCTGGCAAATTACAGCGTTTTGAATTTAAAAGGTACTGCGGTCAGGATCAATAAAAAAATCCGCGGCTTTACCTTCGGTTATGAGTTGAATAAAGATACTTTCTGTATTTTGTATGAAGTCACCGATCTATCAGTTAAGGGTTTGGCGCAATTTATATTTTCCCGCAATTGCGCGGAGCTTAAAGGATACAAATATATAAATGTAATGGATGACTCGGGACTCGAAAATCTGAAAAAGGTAAAGTTAGCATATAAACCGGTAAAGCTTGTTCCGGCGTACATCGCCAAAAAATGAATAGAGACCTTAACGAAGTAGAGATCACTATATTCGATACCGAGACTACGGGGTTGGACCCGGCAGGAGGGGACCGGATAGTCGAGATCGCCGCTATCCGTTTCAAGGGTAAGGATAAACTTGCTACCTTCCAGTCTTTGATCAATCCCGACAGAAAGATTTCCGAGGCGGCATTCGCGGTAAATAAGATCTCGGATGAAATGTTAAAAGGCGCTCCTCGTATACCCGAGGTTATGCCAAAGTTTCTGGAATTCATCAAAGGCAGCTGTTTGTGTTCGTACAACGCCGGTTTTGACCTGGAGTTTTTAAATAATGAACTGAAGGTCATGGGTAAAGACGGGCTTAAAGATATCGTGGTCGTTGATATCCTCAAAATGGCCCGGCGCATGCTCCCCGGCCAGGAGCGCTACGCGCTCTGGTTCGTGGCGGATAAGCTGGGCATACGCTTGAAGCAGGAGCACCGTGCCTTTTCCGACGTGGAGATGACCGTGGAAGTATTTGAGCGTCTTAAAGAGATCATGGAGCGCAAAGGCATTCTTGATTTTGCCAGTTTCTCCCGGCTCTTTGGCATCGAGCCGTATTTTCTGGATAATCTTAATAGCCAGAGGATCTCCGAGATCCAGGAAGCGATAGGTCTGGGGGTGCATATACAAATAAAATACCTTTCGGTCTCGGGAGCAGCGGTAACCGAAAGAGAAGTAATGCCTAAAGAAATAAAGCAGGAAAACGGCCGCAGTTATTTGGTGGGATATTGCTGCTTGAAAAAGGAAGAGCGTACATTTAGAGTCGATGGCATACTACACCTGGAAGTCATATAAGTCAGACAAGAGCCCTTTGGAAATTTTCCGGGCCTTAAAAGGCGGGAGGAATTGTTTTTTCTTAGACTCAAGCCTTGCGGCCAATTATTCATTGGGCAGATATTCTTTTCTAGGGATAAATCCTTTTAAAACCTTCTCTGCCAAGAACCGGGATAGATTGGGCGCGTTGCGGGAGGAACTTGAGAAATATAAAATCGAAGGGCCCAGAAATTCTCCTCCTTTTTTGGGCGGGGCAGTCGGATATCTGGCTTATGACGCGGGATTCCTGCTTGAAAAAAGGCTTAAGCGGCATATCAAGGACGATTTAAAGATCCCGGACCTGTTTTTTGCCTTTTATAATACCGTGATCATCGTCGACCATTTCAAAAAAATATTCGGAATATTCGCACTGGGTTTTCCCGAAAAACGATCAAGCCTGCAGGAAGCGCTAGCCAGGGAGAATATCGCAAAGCTTGAGAAACTTATTTTTGAGAATACCCCAGATGATAATATGGGAAAGACAATAAAAACTGCACAGCCTCAATCTAACTTCAGCAAAGCCAAATATATCGCCGCAGTGAAGACCGCCAAGGAGTACATCAAAGACGGGGATATATATCAGGTAAATCTTTCGCAGCGTTTTTCCAGCCGGACGAACCTAGGCGCAACCGAAATTTACGAGCGGCTGCGCATGCATTCTCCGGCTTATTTCGGGGCGTATTTTGATCCCGGGCCCTTTCAGATAATCAGCTCTTCTCCGGAAAGATTTCTATCCTTACGCAAGGATATTGTAATCACCCGGCCGATGAAAGGAACGCGCCCCCGTTCGTCCGACGAGACAGAAGACAGCAGGCTAAAAAATGACCTCTTGGCCAGCCCTAAGGATAAAGCAGAGCTGATGATGATCGTGGACTTGGAACGTAATGACCTGGGCCGGGTTTGCAATTACGATTCGGTCAAGGTTGAGACGCTTAGGGAATTGGAAGAATATAATACTGTTTTTCAGACTACGGCGAATATTTACGGGAAGCTTTATAAAGGGAAGGACCGCATTGACCTGCTGCGCGCCTGTTCTCCGGGGGGCTCCATCACCGGTTGCCCCAAAATAAGGGCTATGGAGATAATCGAAGAATTAGAGCCGTCCCGCCGGGGGATCTATACCGGAGCGCTGGGTTATCTTAGTTTTTCCGGAGATATGGATTTTAATGTTCTCATCCGCACCATTTTAAAAAACAAAGATAAGATCTATTTTGGAGTCGGAGGCGGGATAGTCGCCGATTCTAACCCCGAAGAAGAATATAATGAGACCCTGGTCAAGGCAGAAGGAATAATGCGCGCGCTTTCGGCTAAATGAAAAACTACCCGTTGACCTTTGGAGTGTTTGAGAGTATGCGTAGCCTTAACGGCAAGATAATACGTCTTAATGCGCATTTAGAGAGGCTTAAAAAGGGGTGCGCGGCATTAAAGATCAAGCTTCCCGTATCCGTAAATAAATTAAAAAATGAGATTGAAACAGGGGCAGCAAATTCCGGGCTTGGCGATAAGTATATCCGTCTCTCTGTTTGGCTGGAGGGCGGTAAAAGCGGATACGCGGTTTTAATTAAAAAATATACGCCGTATCCTTTATCAAAACACCGTAAAGGGTTTTGGGCTCAAGCCGCTTCCTGTCGCCAGAATGAGAACTCGTTTTTGGCGCAGGTTAAGGCTATTGAGCGTTCCTTGTATGAGCAGAGTTTTCTAAGGGCGAAGGCCAAGGGTTTCGACGAAGCCATAATCTTAAATTCCCGCGGTTACGTTGGGGAAGGGTCGCGCAGCAATATATTCATGGTTAAAGACGGAGAATTGTTTACACCAAGCGTTGAATGCGCCTGTCTTGACGGGATAACCAGGAGGCTGGTCTTGGATTTAGCTAAAAAAGCGAGGATCAAATTTTTTGAGACCAAATTAACCTTAAAAGACATAGAGGATGGCGACGAGGCGTTCTTAACTAATTCTTTAATGGGTGTAATGCCCTTGGTTTCAATAAACAATATAAAAATCGGAAACGGCAAGGCGGGAAAATTGACCAAATGGTTTATAAAAAAATACAGCTCTCTTTTAAAATAAAGAAATCAGTGTTGGCATTTGGCTCGCAAACCAAAAATACGGTTTGTTTTGCCAGCGGTAAGGCAGCTTATGTTAGCCATGTGCATCTGGATTTAACAGATCCTAATGATTTAGCTTCTTTTGAAAAAGATATTCGTTTCTTTTTAAAGAAAAAGCCAAATGTTATCGCCTACGACCTTCACCCGGAATATCAGTCTACCAAATCCGCTTTGCGCCTGACGCCTAACACCTATCGCTTCATTCCGGTTCAACATCACCACGCGCATATCGCCAGCTGTATGGCGGAAAACGGATTAAAGAATCAGAAAGTAATCGGAGTTGCTTTTGATGGGACTGGCCTGGGCGCGGATAATCATATTTGGGGCGCGGAATTTTTGATCTGTGACTATAGGTCCTTCAAAAGAGCGGGGCATCTTAAAGAAATCCCTCTTTTGGGAGGGGAGCGGGCGATCTTAGAGCCGTGGCGCTTGTCCGCATTCTGGCTCGACGGTAAACTTCAGGGTATAGATAAGAAAAAGTGGGTTCTTCTAAAGAAGATTCGGGATAAAGGTATAAATTCGCCTTTGGCCAGCAGTATGGGCAGGTTCTTTGATGCGGCCGCAAGCTTAATACTTGGCAAAAAAAGGGCGAGGTTTGAGGCAGAGCTGGCGATAGCGTTAGAAAAAATAGCCGTTCATCCCAAAACCAAAGTTCAGGGCTACAAATTCAAAATATTAAAAGACAATGCAGGATATATCATTGACCCTGTCGAAGTTTTTAAGGGCATAACCAGGGATTTAAAATCCGGGAGGCCTAAGGGAGAAATTTCCTTTCGTTTTCATTTAAGTGTTGCCGAAATGATCTCGAGGATGAGTTTAGCTTTACGCCGCGATACGGGGATCAGTAAAGTAGCCTTGTCCGGCGGGGTATTTCAAAATAGCCTTTTACTTCGTTTGAGCTTAGGGCTATTATATGAAGAAGGATTCGCGGTGCTTTTGCACAAAAACTTAAACGCTAATGATTCCGGCCTTTCATTGGGCCAAGCAATAATCGCGGGGTCTTAGGAAAAAATTATGTGTTTAGCTATCCCGATGAGGGTAAAGAAGATCAAGGAAAATTTTGCCGAAGTCGAAAGCGGCCGGCTGATACGTACCATCAATATCCAGATGCTCCCGCATATCAAAATAAATGATTTTGTTTTGGTGCACGCGGGCTTTGCTATTGAAGTGCTTGACCCTAAAAAGGCAAAAGAGACCTTAAGGATCATCAATGAAATACATTGACGAATTCCGGAACAAAAAACTGATCGCTAGCGCAGCCCAGCGGATACGCCAACTTATGCCGCGCAAGCAATTGACCATTATGGAGGTCTGCGGAACGCACACCATGAATTTCTGTCGGTTCGGGCTTAAAGACCTTTTGCCGGAAAACCTGCATTTTATCCCCGGGCCGGGTTGCCCGGTCTGCGTCAGCCACCAGAATTATATCGACGCCGCGATCAGGCTTGCCCGCAGGGATGATGTCATAATCGTTACTTTCGGGGATATGCTGCGCGTTCCGGGTACTAATTCCAGCCTGGAGAAAGAAAGGGCCAGAGGCGGGCATATCCGCATCGCTTATTCTCCCCTGGATACATTAAAAATTGCGCGCCTTAATCCCGGCAAAAAGGCAGTTTTTCTCGGGGTTGGTTTCGAAACCACTGCTCCTACCATAGCCCTAAGCATTATTCAGGCGAAGAAGGAGAAGATAAAAAATGTCTCATTCTTTGTCTCTTTGAAATTAATGCCTCCGGTAATGAAGCATCTCTTGAATGACGAAAGGTTAAGGCTCTCCGGATTTCTCTGCCCGGGCCATGTATCCAGCATCATAGGAACAAAACCGTACGAATTTATCCCCCGGGATTTCGCTGTCCCCTGCTGCGTCGCTGGGTTTGAGCCTCTGGATATTTTGGAAGGGATACTTATGCTTTTAAAACAGATCAGACAAAATAAGCCTATGGTGGATAATCAGTATTCACGCGTAGTCAGAGCAAAAGGTAACCTTGAAGCGCGCAAGATTATCTCACGCGTATTTACTCCGGCAGCTGCGTATTGGCGGGGGATGGGCAAAATTCCCGGAAGCGGGCTTAAGATAAGGGATGCATTCAGTGAATTTGACAGCGAAAAAGTATTTTCCATCAAACCGGCAAGCGGTAAGGAGCCGGAAACCAAATGCAAATGCGCCGATGTTTTAAAAGGGTTGATCATTCCTAAAGAGTGTCCGCTTTTTGCCAGGGCCTGCGTGCCGGATAAGCCTTTAGGCCCGTGCATGGTTTCAATGGAGGGAGCATGTAATGCGTACTATAGATACCGCGGTTAAGAATAATGCTATCCGTTTTATATTTTTTCCCGCCGTATTTTTATTTCTTATTTTGACCGTCGGCTGCGCCCAGAGTGTTGATTCAGGCAAGGCCAAAGAATATACCCGGCAATCCGCGGAGTATTTTGAGCGCGCGGTGGCCGAATACAAAAATCTGCTTGGTAGCCAGAAGGATTTAGATAGGCTCAATTTTGAATTAGGCAGCCTTTATTACAGCCGCGGAAAATTCGCCGAGGCGCTCGAGTGTCTTAATAAAACCAATTTAAAAGAGGCTAAAAAGCTTCTGGCCATATCCTATTATCATCTAGGTAATTTTACCGACGCCCTCATGGCCTTTAGTAATCAGGAGTGCGGGGATGACGAATGCCGCTATTACCGGGCATTGACGAGCGAAAAGCTTAACCTTTTTGATCAGGCGCTTAAGTTTTATGCGCAGGTGCGCTCTGATCCTGAATTTAAAAAACTGGCGGCAGAGCGCATTAATCAGATCGAAAAACAGGCCGGGTCAGGGCAGGCCAAGGAGATCGAGGTTGAGGTCGAGCGCTTATTATCTTCCGCGCCTATGCAAGAGGATTTCCCCGAGGCCGGGGCGATTATCTTATCGGCGGATGAAGAGATCGAAGTAAGCAAGGAAGGCATTCAGACTTCCTATATGCACTACTTGATCAAGATCTTAAACGAGCGGGGCAAGAACGAGTTTGCCGAAACGCAGGTTGGGTATGATTCTACTTATGAAAAGGTCGAGCTGGAAGGGGCGCGCACCATAAGCTCGGACGGCAGGGTCACCCAAGTGGGGGGCAGGCATATCCGGGACGTATCCCGCTATACGGATTTTCCTCTCTATAGCAACGCGCGCGCATTTATTATCTCGTTCCCGGAAGTAGCGGAAGGGGCGATCATCGAGTATAAAGTCAAAGTAACAAACAACCAGCTCATCAATAAAAAAGATTTTGTGGTAAATTATCCGCTGCAGACCACCGAACCGGTGATTTCAGCCAAATTTAGCGTGCGTTTTCCTAAAAATACCCCGCCCAATTTAAAAATAATCAATGATGATTACAATACCTTTGGAGCCGAACTTAAGCCTAAGATCCAAGATGGCGCCGAGTCCTGCGTTTACTCTTGGGCATTTAAGAATATTCCGCAGATAATCCCCGAATCGAATATGCCTCCGGGGGTGCTTGTAAATCCTACAATCCTCATGTCTACTTTTAATGATTGGCAGGCAATTTACCGTTGGTGGCGGGCTTTAAGCCGTGACAAAATAAAAGCCGATCCTGCCATTAAGGCGAAAGTAAGAGAATTGACCGCGGAAACGCCTGATGAAAAGGCAAAGGCAGCGGCAATTTATAATTACTGCGCGAAAAATATCCGCTATGTAGCGGTAGAGTATGGAGATGCAGGGTATGAGCCGCACGCGGCCTCCGACATCTTCAAAAATAAATACGGAGACTGCAAGGACCAGGCAGTGCTTTTAGTGACGATGTTAAAAGAAGCCGGTTTGGATGCCTGGCCGGTATTGATTCCGACAAAGGCGGATTACAATTTAAGCGCGGATTTTCCTACGGTCCAATTTAATCACTGCATAGCCGCCCTATCTTTAAACGGCCAGGTCATATTTATGGATCCTACAGCGTCAACCTGCTCTTTTGATGACCTGCCTGCCGATGACCAGGAAAGGATGGTCCTGGTGTTTCAGGATGAAGGATACAAGATCATGGAGACCCCGATGTATCCGCCCCGGCACAATCTTATCCGGCAGGTCTTAGGGCTTAAAATGAATGAGGACGGGACAATATCGGCGCACAAAGATATCTATTCTTCGGGAATGTACGACCAGGCGCAGCGCTACTGGCTTACTTATACGCAGCCGGAGTTGATCGCCCAGACAATAAAGGAAAAAGTCCAGGATGTCTCTATCGGAGGGAGGCTTATAAAATACAATATCGAAAACCTTGATGACCTGAACAAGTCGGTGGTATTAAGTTATGATTTTATCGGCCCGGAGTACGCAACTATCGCCGGGGACTTGAGCATTTTGCCCCAGCTGGCTTCCGTGGATACCTCATTAGTGGCCACAGACAAACGTATCTATGATATTGACCTGAATGTCCTGGAGAGCAAGGATACGGATTTATATATTGATTTACCCCCGGGCCTGAAAGTTAAATATCTTCCTCCGAGCCTTGACGAAGATAGCCCATGGATTAAATTTTCCTTGGATTACGGGTATCATGGTAATAAAATAGAATTCAAGCAGCGCAGCGAAACAAAAAACCACATAATCCGCAAGTCGGAATACGCGGAATTTAAGCGATTCTTTGAGCGCATAGCAAAGGGCGCCAAACAAAGAATAGTCTTGGAGAAGGAATAGAGTTTATGCAGGAAAAAGCCGGCCAAGAGCGCAGGGAATATCTCCGTCTGGATACGGTCTTTCCCGTGCAGTTCAGGCTAGAGAGCCATGACGGCAAAACCTTTTTTACCAACTGGCTGCAGGGTTTTACCTGCGACGTAGGTAAGGGCGGGATCTGCCTATCGGTAAATAATTTTTCTCCGGAACAAGCCGGGATGCTTAAGGGCGCAAAGGCCCGGATCGCGCTTGAAATAGAAATGCCTTTTGCCAAAAGGCCGGTGAGAGCGCGGGGAGCGGTAGCCTGGGTGCACGAAGTAACGGGCGAATCCAACAAATACCGTATCGGGCTTAAATATGAACAGATCGATATTAATCAGAGCAGGCAGATCATGCGTTACGCCTGGGCGAGGAAACTTTTCGTCCCCGTTGCTATAGGCGCTATAATGCTTCTCGGTATATCTCTGGCACTAGGCTTGTACTTTAATATGAAATTGGACGAAGGCAACCGGGCTTTGGTGGAAAATCTGGTGCACGTATCCCGGGATCTGGATATCTCCCGTGAAAAGCTTACCCAGATCAACGTCGAGAAGGAGGGGCTCTCTTTAAAAATAAATACTTTGGGCGAGCGTATCCGCCTGACTCAAGAAGAGAAGGCTGCTTTATCCGAGAAAGAAAGATTAGAGAACAAAGAAACAGAAAAGATGCGTAAGAGTAAGGAATCTAAAAAGATCGCGGAGCTGGATACCCTAGTTACGCAGCTAAATAACGAAAAGATGGAGTTGTCGGGTAAATTAGAATCATTAAAGAGCAGGGAAAAAACGATCAGTGAGGAGGCGACGGCCTTGACAAAAGAAAAAACCACTCTAGAAAAAGCTAATTTCCAAAAATTATACGATTGGCTTAAGGTCCACCAGAACCCGCGCACCGGGCTGGTGATGAGTTTTGAGGGGGACGGGAATGTTTCGGGTTGGGCCTTTACTTACGACCAATCGCTGGTCGCCCAAGCGTATACTTATTTCGGAGATTTGGAGCGCGCTAAGATTATATTGGATTTCTACGCAGGCCGCGCTACCCGACAGCGAAGGTTCTTCTTAAACGCCTATTATGTTACGGACGGAGAACCCGCGGAATATACTTCGCATATCGGTCCGAATATCTGGATCGGGATTGCGCTGATGCAGTATATGAATAAGGCCGGTAGCAACGAATATCTTAGCCTGGCAGAGGATATCGCGCAGAATATCATTGCCCTGCAGGATAAAGACGGAGGCCTGCGCGGAGGTTATGACGTTGAGTGGTATTCTACGGAACACAATTTAGATGCTTACGCTTATTTTAATATGCTGTATCAAGTCACCGGTAAAGAGGTTTATGCCAAGGCGCGCGACAGAATATTAGGTTGGCTCACGCAGCATACATATGACAAAACAGGCCTGCCCATTAAAAGAGGAAAGGGTGATTCTACGATAGCTACCGACACTTACGCCTGGTCGATAGCTGCCTTGGGTGCCGCGAAGCTTAAAGAAATCGGGATGGATCCGGATAAAATAATCGAGTTTGCCGAGCAGAACTGCGCTATTAACGTCGTCTATGACCGGCCGGGGATGAAACCCGTGAATATAAAAGGCTTTGACTTTGCAGCGCAGCGCAATCTGGCGCGGGGAGGGGTAGTCTCTTCGGAGTGGACCGCGCAGATGGTGATGAGTTTTAAACTCATGTCTGATTATCATGCCGGCAGAGGAGAGAAAGAGAAGTCTGAGATGTATTTGCGTAAAGCCGACGAATACCTGTCTGGGCTTGAACATATGATTATTTCCAGTCCTTCTCCGTCGGGGCAAGGGGGTAATTGCCTGCCGTATGCCACTGAAGAGTATGTCGATACCGGGCACGGCTGGATGACCCCTAAGGGTAAATCCACCGGTTCGCTTGCCGGGACGACCTACACTATTTTTGCCTTCTTCGGTTATAATCCTCTGGAATTAAAAGATTGAAGAAGAGGCTCGCCGCAATATACGATAAACTTTACGCTCATTTCGGCCCTCAAGGTTGGTGGCCGGCATCCTCGGCCTTTGAAGTAATAGTGGGCGCAATACTTACCCAGAATACCAGCTGGGTTAATGTTGAAAAGGCCGTAGCCAATTTGAAAAAGGATAAAGCCCTAAACCCGCGCAGGCTTTTGAATATGAATAATAAGCGTCTGGCGGGGTTTTTACGCCCTGCGGGTTATTACAATATCAAGACCAAAAGGCTAAAAGAGTTTCTCAAATTCTTCTGCCAAGAATATCGCGGGAATATCGCAAGGATGTCAGCTAAAAAAACTCAAGACTTGCGCCTCCAGCTTCTCAAGGTGCACGGGGTGGGGCAGGAAACCGCGGATTCCATCCTTTTGTATGCTTTAAACAAACCGGTTTTTGTGGTCGATGCTTATACCAGGAGAATACTCTCGCGCCATGGGCTTGTCAGGCCCGATATGGAATACGCAGAAATACAAAATTTGTTTAGAAAAAACCTTAAAAATAGTGTAAAATTATTCAACGAGTATCACGCCCTCCTGGTCAAGCTGGGTAAGGATTATTGCCGGAAGAACAATCCGAAATGTCAGGTTTGTCCGTTAAAATGAAAAACCTAAAATTCTGGATTTTATTTTTGATATTTGATCTTTGCGCTTTGAATTTTTCCTACGCCGCCCCCTGCTACGGCACCAGGATGCCCGAGAAAAATAAGTTCTTCGCAGGGCTTCAGAATTACACTATCTATAAGCGCGACCTGGAAAACAATAACGGAAAATTAAGAAGCCTGCAGGATTTTGTCACGGCGTCCTACGGAGTTTTTGACTGGCTCTCCGTAGATTTAAAGGGAGGCGCCGGTTATATAAACCAACATCCCGAAAACTCCGGCGAGGTGCGCTATAATACTGGTTTCGCGGGAGGGGATGGTTTTCGCGTAAGGCTGATGGACAAAAAAAGGATAAAGACGGTATTTGGTTTTCAGCATATCAGCGTGCATCCTTCAAGCAGGGATGTCGCAGGGGTAAAGAATCAGGCCATTCTTGATGACTGGCAGGCTTCGTTGCTTGCTTCATACGAATTTAATTTTGCTACCCCCTATATCGGTACGCGCTGGTCAAGGGTGGATTATATACACAAAGTAGACGGCGACCGCAAAAGGGTCATGTCGGACCTAGATAAGAGCGTAGGGCTTATCGTCGGCATAGATGTCCCCCTGAATAAAAAGATCTGGCTTAATCTCGAGGGTTCGTTTTTTGATAGTTCCGCTCTCGCCTTCGGCCTGAATTACGCTTTCTAAACAAACCCGCGGAAAGTTTCCATGATAAATAAAAAAAGGTTGATCGGACTTACGCAAAAACTTATCCGCATTAATTCCGAAAATCCTCCGGGAGATGAAAAGAAAATCGGAAATTTTGTCCGCGGGTACCTCTCTGATCTTGGCCTTAAGACGAGGATGGTGGAATTTAAAAAAGGCCGCAGCAATGTATTGGCTTTTCTAAAAGGCAGAGGCGGCCGGGGCTCGCTCTTATTCACCCCGCATTTAGATACGGTCTGTGCGGGTAAAAGTTGGAAACACGATTCTTTCGCGGGGGAAGTCATAGGGGACAAAATTTACGGGTTGGGCGCAACCGACTGCAAAGGAAATCTCGCCTGCGCGATGGAGGCGCTAAGCAGTCTCGTAGAAGACAAAAAAACTCCGCAACAGGATTTGATCTTTGCCGCAACTGCCGACGAAGAATGCGGTTCGAATTTAGGTTTAATCCCGCTTCTGGATAAAGGAGTCATAAAGCCGGATTACGCCCTGGTTCTAGATTCCGACGAATTTGATATTATCGTCACCCAGAAGGGCATGATTCATCTCAAGGTGAAGATCCAGGGAAAACGCTCACACGGGGCTTATCCGTGGCGCGGGGAAAACGCAATTGAGTGCGCGGTAAACATCATTAAGGAATTGAAAGGCCAGAAGGGCGCGTATCCGAGAAATAAATATCTTCGTCCTCCTACGATTAATGTCGGCACAATCCGGGGAGGCGATAAAGTAAATATTGTGGCGGACTGGTGCGAATTCGAACTGGATTTCAGATTCCTCCCCGGGCAGAAGGCGGAAAAGATACTGCAGAACCTGAAAAAAGTCATTAAGAAATATACAAATAAATTTGTAATCGAAGTAAACGATATTCAAGAGCCGTATTATATTCCAGAGTCGCATGTTTTGGTCAGGGCTTTGAAAAAGGCCATGCTCTCGTGCAATATCAAAAGCCGGATGAAAGGCTCGGAAGGGGCGACGGTAATAACATTTTTCCAGCATAAAAATATTCCCGCGGTATCTGCCGGTTTCGGCTCCGCCGGGTGCGCGCACGCAAGCGATGAATATGTTTTGATCAGCAATCTTTATAAAGGGGCACGGGTATTGGAGGAATTTTTATGGAAGGGATTAAATTCTTAAAAAGGCCGCGGCTTAAAAAGCCGTTTTTTGTCGTCGCCTGGCCCGGGATGGGGGAGGTGGCTTTTAAGGCAGCCAGTTTTTTGGTGGAGAAATTAGGCGCCCACGAATTTGCCAGCATTGCCGCGGAGGATTTCTTTTATCTCACCGGCAGCGTTATTAAGCAAGGGATCATGGATATTCCAAAACTTCCGGAGAGCAAATTTTATTTCTGGAAGAATAAGTCGGGCAAGAACGACCTGATAATCTTTATAAGCAACGCCCAGCCCGATCTCTCTAAGGCCGAAAGTTATTCCCAGAGAATAATCCAGATGGCTAAGAATTTCCACGCCGAGATGATCATCAGTTTTGCTTCCATGCCCCAGCCTATCGATCATACCCAGGATTCCGGAGCATGGTTTGCCGCAACTTCCCTGGATCTCTGCGCGGCTTTAGAGAAATTAGGCCTGCGTAAGTTAAATGATGGCGCTATAAGCGGGATGAATGGATTATTCTTGGGGGTTGCGAAACGTTAGGCGAGATCCCGCTTTACACCATACAGATAGAAAATCCCAAGGCCTCGGCCGCGGTAGTCAGCGCCTTGGGAAAAATCCTGGATATAAAAATCGATCCTGCCAGCCTTATTCAGCAAGCCCAAAATATGGAGAACGAAATAAATAAACTTCTGGATTATATGAGGCCGGGTACCGGTCCCGGGCAAGGCCCGATAGGCGAAGATGAAGTGGAAAAGATAAAAAAAGCGTTATCCCAGTTGACTAAGTTGCCCGCCTCGGTAAAAGAAAAGATCGAACAGTTGTTTTTCGCAGCACAAGACGATCTTACACGCGCCGGCGAACTTAAAGTCGAACTGGACAAATGGAATGCCTATAAGGAATATGAAGACAGGTTTTTGGACCTCTTCCGTAAATCCAAAGAAAAGGGTAACTGATGACAGGTAATCATAAGATCAAAGGGGTGATCTTTGACCTGGGAAACGTCATCCTTGATTTTGATCACCGCATCGCCGCCGCAAAAATAGCTAAATTTACCGATATGTCGGGAGAGGATATCTACAACCTCTTTTTCGACTCTCCGGCCACAGGGCTTTTTGAAGAAGGGAAAATTTCTCCCGAAGATTTCTTTAAGATCGTCAAAGAAAAGCTGGGTCTAAAACTTAATTTCGAAGAATTTGTCCCGATTTGGAACGAGATTTTCTTTTTTAGCGAAAAGAACCTCGCGGCCTATAATATCGCGCGGCTGCTTAAGAATAATTACCGGGTGGCGCTCCTCTCTAATATAAATTTTCTTCATTTGGAATATATTAAGAAGACGTTTCCGATACTGGACGCATTTCACGATATCCTGGCTTCATGCGAGTTAAAATTAAGAAAACCGGACGCGCGTATTTATTTGAAAGCGCTGGAAGTCCTGGGGACGCAGGCCGCAGAGACCTTTTACACCGACGACAGGCCTGACTTAATCGAAGGCGCCAGAAAATTAGGCATCAACGGATACGTGTTTAGTTCTGTCGATGCGCTAAAGGCGGATTTAGCCGGTTGCAATATAAATTAATATGGAAAAAGTGATCTTAGGCCACGGGAGCGGGGGAAGGCTGATGCATAGCCTTATTAGAGGCACCCTTCTTAAAAAATTAAATAACCCTATACTTAAAGAGCTCGGGGACGGCGCCTTTATAGATTATAAAGAGAAGCTCGCTTTTACTACCGACTCGTTTGTGGTAAGCCCAATATTTTTCCCCGGCGGCGATATCGGAAAGTTATCCGTATTCGGAACAGTCAACGATCTGGCGATGATGGGCGCTGCCCCCGAATATCTCTCTTTAGGCTTGATCATCGAAGAAGGTTTGGAAATAAAGGTCCTAAACAAAATCATTGATTCTATAGCGGCAGCGGCTAAGTCATGCGGGGTTGACGTCGTAACCGGAGACCTGAAAGTGGTAGAGAAAGGGGCTGCGGATGCGATATTTATCAATA
>JAPLLM010000088.1 GCA_026387555.1 Candidatus Omnitrophota bacterium
TAGGGGATTTCGCATTCTTCAGCCTTTGCCGCGGCAAAGGGCTGACTATTTATGAAGGAGGAGCGATCGCCGCTAAAAATCCGGAATACTTCTCGATAATCGACGCGCAGCTTAAAGAAACCGAGAGTAGCGCTCCATTCTCGGAAGCCTTAAAAATAATCGAGCTCTACGGATACTCTTTTATGTACCATCCCTTCTTCTTCTGGTGGGCTTTCCGGCTCCCGCAGCTGTTTTGGTTTGCCCTCGGCAACAAAATTAAAGCAGCGGGTGATTATTTTACCGAAGATTTTCCATTGCAGCGCGTTTCGGAGTTACGAAAACGCGTCGGGCATTTTCAGTTTAACAGGCTGGATAAAGAAATTGCTCAACAACGCGCCAAAGCCGAGACCTATATCCAAGGATTGACGGGCATTAAAGGTATTAAGTTGATCACCGAGATGCCCACGACAAAAAGCACATATCCTTTTCTAACTATACTCTTCGACGAAGCAGAAAAACGGAATGCCGCTCTTAAAATCCTGATAAAAACCGGATGGGGTATCTCCCAGATCTACGAATACGCGCTCCCCGATTACGATTACCTTAAGAATATCCTACCCGGGCAAACCGCAGCCAACGCCCGCTCTCTCGCCGCACGGCATATAACCCTAAGCACGAATTCGCAACTGAAGGTTTGCGAACTCGAGAAGGTTGTAGCCAAAATAAGAGAATTATAATCCGATAGACTCGAGGATAGAAAGATTCGTAGACTCATTAATCTGCGCAATCGATGCAGGGTCAAGATTCTGTGCGGATACTTCCTTAGGATGGTCCAGCCGGGAAAGCAGCGCTTTAAACCTGCCGGAAATATTAATCGGCGAGTAATCTCCGGTAATATCCATTCCCGCAAGATTAAGATTGTCCTTGATCACTCTGATCATAGATAAAAGCTCGGATAAAGACATCGGGCCTTCTTCCCAATTAGTCAGGCTGTGCGCTTCTTTCAAACAATCTTTATCTACGGAAACATGAACATCTTGCGTAGGAAGCCTCTTTACTATCGATTGCATGAAGTCCGCCGGATTTTTACCTTTAAGCTCATTCCACTCGATCTGACAGCTTAAGAAAGTGCGCTTAAGCCTTAGCGAAAGATTATTCGGAACATGGCGCAGAAAAACTCTAGAAGGCCCATGGCTGTAGGGATAGATCTCCAAGCGGCCGTCGCAAAGCGCATCCAGATTCGCGGTCTGCATTGACCCTGTCGAAATATCGTCCGAACCGGTTCCGACTAAAATACACTTCTTTAATAACTTATTTTTCAGCGCCTCTGTAACCCAGGAACCGCATCCGAAACGCGGAGGCAGAGTATCCCAATCAGGATGAAAATCGAAAACAATTAATGAAAACGGGCGGGTAAGCTCTGAAAGCAGAGCATTTGTTACGTGGTGGAAATCTCCGGAACCGAGAAAAGTTACGCTATTCTTGTTGCTTCGGCCTATCCGTTCCTTAACTTGGTTAAATATTTTCCGGTTCGCCCAAAGGCGCGCCAGAGGGCCGAGGTCTTTTAAATCAACTATTTGGTGCGGATATTTTATAAGGAGATTTTTCTGATTCAGCAGACTGTCGTCGAAGTCCAGAATACGGATAGAATTATTCAACATGAAGATTTAAGGCAGGACAGTCCAAGAAAAACTATTTCTTCAGGGCCTTAACCAGCGCCTCTTCGAATAAATCGACTCCTAAGTCGATTTCTTCCTCGGTTATGTAAAACGAGGGAGCGAGCGTAAAGACGTTTTTATAATACCCGCCGACGTCAAGAATCAGGCCGCGAGTCTTGCCTCCTGCGGTTAGCTTTCCGCTTAGGCCTATCTCGACTATTTTATCGGTTAACTCCTTGCTCGGGGTGTATCCGTCTTTTTCGCACATCTCCATACGCAGCGCCAAGCCCAGGCCGTCGACATCGCCGATTTGAGGATATTTTTTCTGTAATTTCTTAAGCCGGGATATAAAATACTGGCCCTTTTTAGGCACCATCGCGGCGAAGTCAGACTCTTCGATCAATTTCATAACCTCCAGGCCGACCGCGGTACCCAGCGGATTAGACGAGAATGTGGAGTGCGTAGACCCCGGAGGAAAGACCTCCGGTGAAATAAATTTTTCTTTCGCCCAGATGCCCGAAATCGGGTTTAATCCGTTAGTAAGCGCCTTGCCGAAGACGATAATATCGGGGGTCACGTTAAAATGCTCTATCGCCCAAAGCTTTCCGGTCCTGAAAAATCCCATTTGTATTTCGTCATCGACAAATAGTATACCGTACCTGTCCAGCACTTCCTTAAGGCCGGCGTAATATTCCTGCGGAGGGATAATATACCCGCCCGTTCCCTGCAGGGCTTCTACGTAAAACGCGGAGAACTCGCATTTATTGTTCTTTTTATTGACCACCGAATGGTACTCGGTCTCGAATAATCTCTCAAACTGCTTGAGACAGTAAAAATCGCAGAAATCCTTTTTCTTTTCGTAGGGGCAGCGGAAACAATAAGGAAACGGGATGAACATCGCCCGGTCTCCGAAATGCCCGAACTTTTCACGGTAACGGAAGCTGGAAGTTATTGCGCTTGCCGCGAGGGTCCGGCCATGGTATCCGCCCATAAATGAAAACACAAGGCTACGTCCTGTGTGGTTACGGACCAACTTCATTGAATCCTCAAGGGCAGACGAGCCTCCGACATTAAAATGCACTCTTCCCTTCTCTTCAAAAGACAATTCGTTTCTTTGGGCGATTTTCGCGGCTAAGCGGATCTTTTCTTCGTGAAGATACTGACAAGCGAGCTGCGGAAGGACATCTATCTGTTTCTTTAGGATAGCGTTCAAGCGTTTGTTCCTGTACCCAAAATTGACCGCGGAATACCACATCTGCAGGTCCAAGAACTCCACACCGTCACGGTCGTAAAGAAAACTCCCATCGGATGCCTTAAAGATATTCGGCTTAGACACATAATGGACAGTATCCCCCCAGGAACAATATTTGGCTTCCAACTCCAGGAGTTCATCCGTGGACTTGGGTATTTCGGGTTTAGCGGCCTTGACAGCCTGCTTGGTTCTCATGCGAAA
>JAPLLM010000124.1 GCA_026387555.1 Candidatus Omnitrophota bacterium
TCATTTTGGCATGGCGGACAAGAGTAGGGACATCGACCTCGGAACCCAGTATGGCTTTAGATAGGCTTATACCTACTTCAACGGCTATATCGTTTCCGTGGCGCTGAAAAACCCGGTGAGGAACAACTTCGATAATAACGTAGAGATCACCCTTACCGGCACTTCCCGCCTCACCCTCACCCCTGACCCTTAAGTTAGCACCTGTATCCACTCCGGGTGGGATCTTTACCTTTATCTTGCGGCTTACTTTAGTCCTGCCTTCTCCGCGACAATCCGGGCAGGGCGACTGAATTACAGAGCCTTCTCCCCGGCAACGCGGACAAGTCTGGGCCATCTGGAAAAATCCGTTGGATACCACCGTGCGCCCCGCTCCCCGGCATTGAGAACAAGTGATTTTTTTTGTCCCCGGTTTTGCCCCACTTCCGCCGCAGGTAGAACAAGTTTCATAGCGCGGGACATTTATAGTTTTTTCCGTTCCCGTAGCGGCTTCCTCAAGCGTAATATCTACGGCGATCTGCAGATCCCTGCCTTTGCGCCTGGCCGAGGCGCCTTTCCTGCCGCCTGAACCGAAAATATCAAAACCCAGGTCACTGAATATTTCTTCAAATAATCCTCCCCCGATCCCATAATCACCTAAATCCTGGAATACACTGGAGAAATCCGCGCCTTTAAAAATATCTTCCTGGGCGTAACGCTGGTCTATGCCGGCGTGGCCGTATTGATCATAAAGCGCGCGTTTATTGGCATCCGACAAAACAGCGTAGGCCTCGGATATGTCTTTGAATTTTTCCTCGGCTTCCTTCTTCTGTTCATGAGGAACACGGTCAGGATGGAATCGCAGAGCCAATTCCCGGTAAGTCTTCTTTATTTCATCGAGGTTTGCGCTCTTCTTGACACCCAGGATTTCATAATAATCGCGCTTAGTCGCCATCAATTATTTTTTATCGTCCTCTTCTTTAAAGTCGGCGTCGATAATATCTTCGCCTTTTTTCGGCTCCTCTTGCTGCGGCCCATTATCTTGAGGCCCCTGTGCTTGAGGGCCTGCGCCAGGACCCTGCTTAGCCTGCGCCTGTTTATATACTTCTTCGGCTAATTTATGCGAAGCCTTAGTAAGGGCATCCATCCCCTTCTTGATCCTGTCGACGTTCTTGTCTTTAATCGCCGTTTTTAAATCATTAGCCGCAGTTTCAATAGCAGCGCGGTCGGATTGAGGAACCTTATCTCCGTAATCCTTCAATGACTTTTCAGTAGCATACACCAGATTATCCGCCTGATTGACGATCTCAACCTCTTCTTTTTTCTTGGAATCATCAGCCGCGAATTTCTCCGCGTCCCTTACCATTTTTTCGATCTCTTCTTTGGAGAGTTTCTTGGGAGCGCTGATCTGGATCTTCTGCTCTTTGCCCGTGCCCAGGTCCTTTGCCGTGACATGCACAATACCGTTGGCGTCAATATCAAAAGAAACTTCTATCTGCGGCACTCCGCGCGGCGCGGGAGGAATCCCGACTAAGTCAAAACGGCCAAGCTCTACGTTATCTTCAGCCATAGGCCGCTCGCCCTGTAGAACGCGTATAGTAACCGCGGTCTGATTATCCGCTGCGGTAGAAAATATTTGCGATTTCTTGGTCGGAATAGTGGTATTTCTTTCGATCAATTTTGTATCGACTCCACCCAAAGTTTCGATGCCTAATGATAGAGGGGTGACGTCGAGAAGCAGTACATCTTTGACATCTCCTTTAATTATTGCTGCCTGAATCGCTGCACCTAAGGCCACGCACTCCATGGGGTCAACCCCGCGCTCGATCTTCTTGCCTACGAAATCTTCCACAAATTTCTGCACGATAGGCATGCGGGTAGGCCCACCCACCATGATGATGCGATCAACATCATGAGCGGTTAATTTTGCGTCCTTGATTGCTTCTTCCATCGGTTTGCGGCAACGGTCGATTATCGGACCAACCAGGTCTTCAACTTTTGCGCGGGTAATCGTCCTAGTCAAATGCTTTGGTCCGGTGGCATCAGCAGTAATAAACGGCAGGTTTATATCTGTGGAGACCGTCGAAGATAACTCAATCTTAGCCTTTTCCGCGCCCTCGCGCAGCCTCTGCATCGCCATCTTATCATTAGCCAAGTCTATCCCGGTCTCGCGCTTAAACTGTCCGGCAATATATTCCACCATTACCCTATCCATATCCGTTCCGCCCAGCTGCGTATCGCCATGGGTAGACTTTACTTCAAAGACGCCTTGAGCCATCTCCATGACAGTAACATCCAGAGTTCCGCCGCCTAAGTCAAAAACCATGATCTTCTGTTCTTTTTGGGATTTCTCCAGTCCGTAAGCAAGGCAAGCAGCCGTAGGCTCATTAATTATCCTTAATACCTTTAAACCCGCTATTTCTCCGGCATCCTTAGTCGCTGTTCTCTGGTTATCGTCGAAATACGCAGGACATGTTATTACCACCTCTTCGACCTTATCTCCCAGATACGCCTCCGCGTCCTGCTTGATTTTCTGCAGGATAAACGCCGAGATTTGCTGCGGGGTATATTCTTTACCGTAGACGTTGAACTTAAAATCCGTGCCCATCTTGCGTTTTGCCGCTTGAATGGTTCCTTCAGCATTGATCGCTGCCTGGCGCCTTGCCGGCTCACCGACTAAACGTGTTCCGTCCTTAGTAAAAGCAACGTAAGAAGGGAATGCCTTTCCGGAAGCAACACCCGCGCCTTCTGCCGATGGTATGATCACCGGCCGGCCGCCTTCCATTACCGCTGCTGCTGAATTTGATGTTCCTAAGTCAATCCCGATTACCTTTGCCATTTCACACCTCCTTGAGCACCTTAAGTTTTTATTTAGCGAAACTTCGACGAGTGCCTCAAAATTTTGCTTGTGAAAATTTTGAGGCGGTTACGAGTCGAAGCAATCTCCTAATTTTTAGATACTTTTACTTTTGCCGTCCTGATCACTTTATCGTTTAATAAATAACCCTTTTGCATTTCTTCGACTACCGTATGTTCCGGTAATTCTTTATTTTCTACCTGCATCAATGCCTCGTGATAATTCGGATCGAAGATTTTACCCTCCGCCTCAATTGGCTTGACCCCGTACTCCTTAAGCATCTCATATAAATGCGCCAGGATCATCTCCACGCCTTTTAAAAATGATTGCAAGTCC
The DNA here is from genome assembly GCA_026387555.1 of Candidatus Omnitrophota bacterium. Taxonomy (GTDB): domain Bacteria; phylum Omnitrophota; class Gorgyraeia; order Gygaellales; family Profunditerraquicolaceae; genus JAPLLM01. The sequence goes on from JAPLLM010000124.1 coordinate 3,170, forward strand.
GTATGCTTTGACTCCGCCAGATCCACCACACGCTCCAGATCATCCAAAACATTCAAAAACTCCAGAATAATGCCTTCATTGGCGAATTTTACGAAATCCTGCCTTTCGCGTTCCTGACGCTTGCGGTTATTTTCAAAATCAGCCTTAAGGCGCAGAAAATTATCCCAATGCTCCTTAGCGCTCTGCGCTTCTTCTTTTAATTTTAAATATTCGGCTTCAGGAATAGTTATTCCTTTTTCTTCCGCTTTGTGGTTTGGCAGATTATTTTTAGGTTTATTTTCTTCCATGATTATATGCTGTCAAGCACCTCGCTTAATACATCAGAAATATATTCCATAGTCGGGATGATATGCTTATACTCCATACGTACCGGCCCTAATACCGCAAGCCTGCCCGAGGGCTTGTTTTTTACGCGGTAGCTTGAGACCACCAAAGAATAATTCTTCATCTCGGGTCTACCCATCTCATGTCCTATGTAGACCTTCACCTTATCTTTAAAATCGCGGTTTATTACATCCAGCAGGTTTCCTTTTTCCTCGAACATCTTGATCAAGAGGCGCATCTTCTCCGCGTCGCGGAATTCCGGCTGCTCCAAGATGCGGCTAATCCCTCTGTAAAACACGCGATCCTGCCATTCAAGAAACGATACAATGCCTGTATAATGTGTTATTTGAGAGATGATCTCGGAGGTCTTTTCGAGCGCGTCGTCCAGCTTGCGGATTTCTTTCTTAAATTGACGGACGATCTTTTCTTTTTCGTTTTCCAGCAGACTCATCTGGGAAATAAGGAAATCCACGTAATAACGGTACCCCTTATCCGTAGGTATTCTACCGCCGGAAGTATACGGATGCGTCAAAAACCCCGACTCTTCCAAGTCAGAAAAGATGCTCCTAATGGTCGCGGAGCTCAATTCAAACTCGTGCGCCAATTCTTCCGATGCCACAGGAACCGCCTCGCGGATATAGCGGTTTATCGCGGCATTTAAAACTGACCTTCTTCTGGATTCGTAATCGACTGATTTACCCATAATTACCTCGTAATTAGCACTCTCGAACATAGAATGCTAAAAACAGATTTTAACACAAAAAGCTACTTTGTCAACCCTTGATTATGCCTTTTTGGGTCAATTTTTCGGCCAGGATCTTAGGAAGGTTTAGTTTGATGCTTATACCTTTTTGCAGGTATTCGATGCTGATTACCTTGCCTTCGCGGTAAAATAGATCCACGAGGTCCATCCTATTGTGCGGGATGACTATATCAAGCTTGACCATGCTTCCGACAAAGTTTTTCTCGATCTCCTTAAATAAAAGCTCGAAGTTCTGCTTAAACTTAGCCGAAATAGGTATAGGATTAGGAAAATCCCGGATTAACCTATCCAGGCGCATTTTATCCTCAAGCAGGTCTATTTTATTTAACGCGGTGATTATGGGCTTTTCATGCGCGCCCAACTGCTTCAAAACATCGTATACGGCTTTGCTGTGCTCATAGACCCGGGGGTGATTTACGTCTAAGACATGGATCAAAAGCTGGGCATCGCTTACTTCTTCCAACGTCGCTTTAAATGCATCGATAAGGTGGTGCGGAAGATCATTTAAGAAACCGACCGTATCCGATAAGACAACCTGCTCGCCTCCGGGCAACTGCAGGACGCGGGATAAAGGATCAAGTGTCGTAAATAAACTGTTTGCCACGACCTGGCCTGCTTGGGTAAGCGCGTTAAGCAAAGTAGACTTTCCCGCGTTAGTATAGCCTACTAGCGCCACTGCCGGAAAAGGTTTATCCTGCCGTTTTTTCTTCTGCGTAACCCTCTGCTGTTCATATCCCCTTAGGTCTTCTCTTAATCTATCAAGCTTCTTCCTTATCCGGCGCCGGTCGATCTCTAACCGCTGTTCTCCGGGGCCGCTCGTACCTATACCGCCTCCGGTACGCGAGAGAATAAGTCCCTTACCTATTAATCTGGGCATAAGATACTGCAGCTGGGCCAGTTCTACTTGAGTTTTACCCACCGGGCTCTTGGCGTGACGGGCAAAGATATCCAATATAAGCTGGGTCCGGTCAATAGTCTTTATGCGGATGACCTCTTCGAGGTTTCTCTGTTGTACTCCCGATAGATCGCAGCTAAAAATAACCACATCCACGCCCTCTTCCTGGGCGAGCGCCGCCAACTCATGCGCTTTTCCGGAACCGATAAAGAAATTAGGCGTCGGTTTTTCTATCGAACAATGGACGTTATCAATCACCTCCGGCCCGCTGGTCATAACCAGCTCCTCGAGCTCATGGGCAATATCATCGATGTCCCATTGACCCTTAGAGTATTTTAATTTTACCGTAACTAATAATGCTTTTTCCACGAATGAGCCCCCTTTAAACGTTAAGCGAATGAGTCCCGAGTAACCCTATTCTACCCTTAGATACGAGGGATAATCTTCCTCGCTATTCCTTCCGGTTTATCCTTAGCTGAAACCTCGATCCACTCAATACGCTTATCTTTCCTAAACCAAGTAAGCTGACGCTTGGCGTAGTGGCGCGTGTTTAACTTTAAGAGCTGCTTAGCCTCCTCCAAATCATACGCTCCGTCAAGATACCCTTTTACTTCCCTTATTCCCAAAGCCGTACGGCTAGTCTTACTTAATCTTGATTTCAGCAGCTTTTTTGCTTCATTCAATAACCCGGATTTAAACATTTTATCGACCCGGGAATCAATCCTGCGATAAAGCTCATCTCTTTTAGTATTCAAACAGAATATCTTGATATCATATTCGGCGTTTAAGCCTTTTCTTTCTTTTTGCAACAAAGAAATAGGCTTACCCGTACTCTCAAAGATTTCTAATGCCCTGATGATACGCCTAGCGTCATTAGGATGGATATTAACTGCAGCCTGCGGATCAATTTTCTTTAAGCGCTTATGTAGAAACGCGCTCCCATTTTTCTCTGCCTGCCGATATAAACACTCTCTTATTTTTGTATCGGCAGACTTGGTCTTAAATATACCGTCGATAAGCACCGACATATAGAGCCCAGTCCCGCCGGCCAGAATAGGGACTTTACCGTCAGCTATAATTTCCTTAATCTTCCTAAGTGCCTGACTGCGATATTTTGAAGCGTTAAATTCGCAAGAAGGCGAAATATCCGCAATCAAATGATGCCTGACACTCTTTAATAACTCTTTATCCGGGTACGAAGAAATTATCCTCATACCTTTATACACCTGCATGGAATCGCAGGAGATTATTTCAGCGTCTATCTTCTTGGCCAAAGCAGTCGCGACTGCGCTTTTACCTATCGCGGTAGGTCCTACAATAAATACAACCCTGCCTGGTTTTCGACATTTCATTACGGAAGCACCTTGGTAGGATAACCTTCGCGGCTAAGCCGCTCCTCTAAATTTAAAGCCTCCTGCCTGCTTTTCAGGCGGCCGACCTTAACGCGGTAAATCTTAACAAACTTTGCCGATAGACCCTCTTCGACAAAAGCGGGATACCCTTTCTTTACCAGAATGTCGGATAGGTTATTAGCATTGCGGCTGTTAGAGAAAGAACCCGTCTGCACCGTATAATAAAAATCAGTTGGCTTATCCGCAGAAGGCAAGGCTTCATCCGGCGCAGCCCCTTCGCTATTTGCGGGAAATTGCGCGGCTAATTTATCACGGTATTCTTTGCCCTTATCCGTCAGACCTTTCTTAAAAGCGATTGAACTTAAACGGTAATAGATCTTCGCCTTTAACTTTATAGGCGCGTTAGAATTAAGAATACCCTCATAAATACCTTGGGCCTTATCCATATCTCCGCTTAAAAAAGCCGCGTCTCCCAGACCCAACCTCGCTTCTTCTTGAAGTTTGCTACTTTTGAATTCATTTAGGATTATTTCAAAGATATCCGACGCGCGCAGATAATTCCCGTCTCTTAAATAACTCAAGCCCAAAATATAATAGAGCTCATCCAATCCATCGGAGTTTCCCGCGCGGGATAACGTCCTCTCCCCTTCAGTGATCGCCGATTTATAATCACCTTTCATATAATAAACCTTGATCGTATCCAAGTTCAAAGCGTACGCTTGGGATGTAATTCCAAAAGCTAGAAATACGGCGGTTAAAAATAGTTTAAATCTATGATTTCGCATTCTTCTTTGCCAAACTCCTTTGCTGATCCAAAATTAACCTATGTCTTCTTTCTTTTTCTTTCTGCGGCACGTCATCCGGAGTCCTATCGGCTTCTGTGCCCGGCCGAGGGGAATATTTAAAAATATAGGCTGCGTCAAATCTTATCTTCTTAAGCAAATCGAAAGTTTCTTGAAAATCCTTTTCCGCTTCTCCGGGGAAACCCACAATAACATCCGTAGTAAGCGTGCCCCCCTTCACTATTTTACGGTATTCCTTGGTTAAATCCAGGAAATAATCTTTGGTATAATTGCGCTTCATTGATTTTAAGATCCTATCCGAGGCAGATTGAAGCGGCAGATGCAGCCATTTACTAAGTTTATCTAAACTTGCCATCGCATCAAAAAGTTTTACGTCAGTATCCTTGGGATGTGAAGTAAGAAAACTAAATTCCTTCAAATCTTTCATGGCGTTCATCCGCTTAAGCAGCTCTTTAAAATCTGCGTTTTCCGATTTATAAGAATTGACGTTCTGGCCCAAAAGGGTGATTTTGTTTATTCCCTTATCCAGGGCCTGCTCTGCTTCTTTGATGATATCCGTAAATCTCCGGTGTCTCTCCGGCCCGCGGACGTACGGCACCACGCAATATGCGCAAAAATTAGAACACCCTTCCGAGATAACAAGATGGGCGTGGTTCTTATCATTATAATAACCGGTATGATAAATCTCTTCCGGCCGATTTAAGCCATCCGTCTCCCAGATTTTCCTCTCTAAGATCCCTTTATCTTTTAGTAAATCCTTTAATATATGCGGGATCTTGGCGATATCTGATGGCCCTACTACAAAATTCCCATTCGGCGCACGCTGAAAGGCCTGCTCTTTATAATTCTGGGCCATACAGCCAACCAGGCCGATAATTTTACCATTCTTATGCACACCAATCTCGCTCCACACTACATCCTCAGCGTGCTGCCGCACAGAACAGGTATTCAAAATGACAATATCGGCATTATCCGGCTTCTCGACCAGCTTAAAACCTGCTTTCAAAAGAAGCCCACTAATCACTTCTGTGTCGCGGACGTTCATTTGACAACCAAAGGTTCTGATATACAGGACTGGCTTCTTTTTCTCGAAACTATTTGAATTTCCTCGAGTTGGCACTTATCCCACCCTTTCTTCGTTTCTTCTAAATAGCCTTTAAACGGCTCATAAAGTTCGTAATCCACGA
>JAPLLM010000111.1:0-5638 GCA_026387555.1 Candidatus Omnitrophota bacterium
CCCATCGTCTAGCCTGGTCTAGGACAAGAGCTTTTCAAGCTCTCGACACCGGTTCAAATCCGGTTGGGGTCACATTAAACTTGTCCCGCTTCGTAACCACCACAAAATTCTCTTCGATAATTTTGTGGCACTTGCGGGATTTCGTTAAACAAAAACGTTAGGTGCTCAATGTGCGGAATAGTCGGTTATATAGGCGAGAAGGTCGCGCAACCCATCCTCTTAAACGGATTAAAGCGCCTGGAGTACCGCGGTTATGATTCCAGCGGTATGGCTTTGATCCTGCCGAAGAAGAACAGCATTTCAGTAAGAAAATCCCCCGGTAAAATCAGCGCTCTGGAGAAAATTCTTAAGGCCCGTCCCATGGCCGGCTCTGTCGGCATCGCCCACACCCGCTGGGCGCGCGCCTACCCAGGAGAATGCCCATCCCCATGAAGATTGCGACGGGGAGCTCGCCGTAGTCCACAACGGAATAATCGAAAACTACGAATCCTTAAAACAAACGCTTATCAAAGAAGGCCATAAATTCCGCTCGCAAACTGACACCGAAGTAATCGTCCATTTAATCGAAAAATTTTATAAGAATTGCCCGTTGGAAGACGCGGTGCGCAAGGCCCTGAAGCTATTAGTCGGCTCATACGCAATCGCGGTAATCTCTTCGCGCGAGCCGGCGAAGCTGGTGGGCGCGCGTTCCGGAAGCCCTTTGATCGCGGGCCTGGGTAAGAACGAAAATTTTCTGGCATCCGACGTCCCCGCCGTTTTAGAATACACCAAGGAAGTGATTTTTCTGGATGAAAACGAGGTAGCTATATTATCTAAAGACGCCTTTCGCGTTACCGATTTAGACGGTAAGACCATCGCTAAAAAGAGCACGCGTATCAATTGGGATATTGCCCAGGCGCAGAAGCAGGGATTTAAGCATTTTATGCTTAAGGAGATTAATGAACAGCCGGGGATAATCGAAAATCTGCTTAAGCTGCACATCCTTAAAGATAACTCTATAGTCTTTGCCGAGCAAAACATAAGCGAAGAAAAACTTAAAAGCATTAAGAATATCTCAATCGTTGCCTGCGGCACGGCGTACCACGCGGGCTTGGTGGGTAAATATATTTTAGAAGCTACATGCGCTATCCCGATCTCTGTGGATGTATCCAGCGAATTCCGTTACCGCGACCTTTTGATCGACCAGGACACCTTAGTCATCGCTATCAGCCAATCAGGAGAGACTGCGGATACCCTGGCAGGCGTGCGCGAGGCGCATAAGCGCGGGGCAGCGGTGTTGGCAGTCTGCAATGTCCTGGGTTCGACCTTGACCCGCGAATCCGACGGGATAATCTATACCCACGCAGGGCCGGAGATAGGCGTTGCTTCTACTAAGGCTTATACTGCCCAACTGACTGCGCTTTATCTGTTCGCGATTTATTTTTCTGGCATTAAAAATACATTGACCACGGGAAAAAAGAATAAATTATTAGACGAATTGAGAAAGGTCTCCGGCCTGATGGAGAAGATCCTTAAAGATCAGGATGAAATCGCCAAGCTCGCCCGCCGGCATTCGCATTTTGGTTCATTCCTTTATTTAGGCAGGAATATTAATTATCCTTCGGCGCTGGAAGGAGCGCTCAAACTGAAAGAAATCTCTTATATACCGGCGGAAGGTTACGCCGCCGGAGAAATGAAGCACGGCCCCATAGCCTTAATCGATGAGTATAGGGGAGTAGTTTGCATAGCGCCCGAGTCTAAGGTCTACGATAAGATGATATCCAACATTCAGGAGATACGTTCCCGCAAAGGCAAGATCATCGCCATCGCCACCGCCAAAGACGGGAAAATAAAAGACTTAACCGACGAGGTGATTTATACGCCTCAAATAGAAGAATTTTTTTCTCCTCTGCTTATAGCGCTTCCTCTGCAACTCTTGGCGTACCATATCGCGGTAAAACGCGGTTGCGATGTGGACCAGCCGCGTAATTTAGCCAAATCCGTTACCGTAGAATAATGCTCTATATTGTTGCCACGCCCATCGGCAATCTCAAGGATATAACCTTTCGCGCCGTCGAGGTTTTAAAGTCAGTTGATGTTATCGCCTGCGAAGATACGCGTCACACCAAGATACTGCTTAATCATTACGGCATTAAAACTCCTACCACCAGCTTTTTTCAGCACAATAGATTTACTAAGGGTGAATATTTATTAGGCCTTTTAAAAGAAGGGAAGAATATCGCGCTGGTTTCTGATGCCGGAACTCCGGGGATTTTAGACCCCGGTTACAACCTGATAAATTTGGCTATCGAAAATAAAATTCCTATGACCGTGATCCCGGGAGCAAGCGCATTTATTAATGCGCTGGTTTTATCCGGTAGGCCGGCGCATGAATTTGTCTTTGCGGGATTCCTGCCGAACCGCTCCGGCGCGCGGCAGAATAAATTAAAGGAGCTAGCTAAATTCAAGAAAACCATTGTTTTTTATGAGTCTTGCCACCGGATTTTAGGCACCTTAGAAGATATTGAAAAAATTTTTGGTGACCGGGAGATCATTGTTGCCCGGGAACTGACCAAGAAATTCGAAGAAATAACCCGCGCTAAGCCCGCAGAGATCTTCGCTAAGTTCCAAAAAAACCCACCAAGAGGGGAATTTTGCGTAGTTATTTAATGCCCGGCCCGGTAGCAGGCCGGCCTTTTTATTTTAACTTGACAATAGCTGTTTCGATGCTATACTTAGATAAAATAAGATTAACCTTTAAGCCCTGCCCTGCGAGGCGGGTAAGGTGGAAAAAATGAAGACGAAGGTAGAGCAAAAATTAGAACCCTTGGCAAAATACGCCAGGGGTATTTTTTTGATTAGCCTGCTATTAAATGTCGGCTAATCATCCCGAGGCGTAGTCTTATAAGTCGGCTCCTGCCGAGGGATAAGAGGGATAAACATGAAAGAGAAAGCCAAAATACTTGATGCTGAAACCCTGAACCGCAGCCTTATGCGCATTGCCCACGAGATTTTAGAAAAGAACAAAGGCACAGCCGAACTCTGCCTTATCGGCATCAGGAACCGCGGGGTCTATCTGGCCCAGCGCCTGGCGGGATGCATTAAAAAGATCGAAGGACAGGATGTTCCTGTGGGTGCTTTAGATATAACGCTCTACCGCGATGACCTGACTATGATCTCGCAACAGCCGGTAGTGCATAAAACCGAGATTAGCTTCGGAATCGACGATAAATTCGTGGTCTTGGTAGACGATGTTTTGTATACCGGAAGGACTATCCGCGCCGCTTTGGATGCGTTGATAGATTTTGGCCGGCCTAAAGCAATTCAGTTGGCGGTCTTAGTGGATAGGGGGCACCGCGAGCTTCCGGTGCGCGCTGATTTTGTGGGTAAAAATATCCCCACAGCCAAAAATGAGACCGTGGAGGTGCGCCTGAAAGAAACCGACGGCCAAGACGAAGTGGTAATCGTGAGCAAAGACGAATGAGCGAACTGATCTGGGAGAGAAAAGATCTGCTGGGGTTGGAAGATTTGAGCCGCGAGGAAATCGAATTCATCCTATCTACGGCGGAATCATTTAAAGAAGTCTCTAGCCGCGAGATCAAGAAAGTTCCTGCCTTGCGCGGCAAGACCGTAGTAAATTTATTCTACGAGCCTTCCACGCGCACCCGTGTATCATTTGAAGTCGCGGCGAAAAGATTATCCGCAGACGTAATCAATATCGCTACCGAAACCTCAAGCGTGAAAAAAGGCGAAACGCTAATTGATACCGGCCGCAATATTGAAGCGCTGAAAGCGGATATCATTGTTATGCGGCATAATTATTCGGGCGCGGCAGCGATGCTGGCGCGTCATGTAAACTTAAGCGTGGTCAATGCCGGAGACGGGTGGCATGAGCATCCTACGCAGGCGCTGCTCGATATATTCACCCTGAAAGAAAAACTCGGGAAGATCGAAGGGATAAAAGTAAGCGTCATCGGCGATATCGCGCACTCGCGGGTGGCGCGCTCAAATATCTGGGGCTTGACTAAATTAGGGGCAAAGGTTACGGTCTGCGCCCCGAAAATACTCATACCTCCGGGGATTGAAGATATGGGCGCGCAGGTTACCGACGACGTGGATGAAGCTTTGCACAATGCCGATGCGGTGAATGTTTTAAGGATGCAGTTTGAGCGCGACGAGTCCAACGCCTTTCCGCAGCAGTTGGAATATTTTAAAAATTATGGAATTACAGAAGAACGTTTGGAAAAAGCAAAGAAAAATATTGTAGTTATGCATCCGGGACCGATCAACCGCGGAATAGAAATGTCCAGCGAAGTAGCTGACGGAGCTAATTCGGTTATTTTGGAGCAGGTGACTAACGGGATTGCCGTGCGCATGAGCGTTTTATTCCTCGTCGCGCAGGCTAACGAGTTTATTAAAAAGAATGAAGATACTAATTAAAAACGGAAGAGTGGTCGACCCGGCGAATAATCTTGACGAGGTTTGTGATATTTTAATCGAGTCCGGAAAAATTTCCAAAGTAGGCAAAAATATTAAAGCTAGCGCGGAGAAAACCATCGACGCTACCGGGAAAATCGTGCTTCCGGGATTAGTGGATATGCATGTACATCTGCGCGAGCCGGGGAGAGAGGATAAAGAAACAATATCTTCCGGCACAAAGGCTGCTTTGAAAGGCGGAGTGACTAGCGTTCTGGTCATGCCTAATACTAATCCAGCGATGGATTCGGCGGAGAATATAAAATTACTGCAGCAGATTATTAAGGATTCTGCGAAAGCTGACGTATTTATCTGCGGGGCTATCACTAAAGGCCGCCTTGGTCAGGAACTCTCTGATATCAAAGCCCTAAAAAAGCAAGGGGTAGTGGCGATCAGTGACGACGGAGCATCGGTTGACTCGGATAAGTTAATGGAAGAGGCTTTGAAGCTGGCGAGGGATGAAAATATCCTGCTTATCAGCCATGCGGAAGATAAAACGCTTTCGAATAAGGGAGTAGTAAATCTAGGATTGACTTCTACCCGCCTTGGATTAAAAGGGATCTCCAAAGAATCAGAATATAAAAGAGTAGCCAGAGATGTTGAGCTGGCGGAGAAATTAAAAGCGCCTATTCATATCGCTCACGTAAGCTGTAAAGAGTCAGTGGAGATAATCGCTAAGGCTAAAAAAAGAGGCGCAAAAGTCACCTGCGAAACCGCCCCGCATTATTTTAGCCTGACCGAAGAAGCAGTGTTAAGTTATGATACAAATATGAAGATGAACCCGCCGCTAAGAAGTAAATCGGATCTAGGGGTACGGAAAACGAAAAAGATATCGAGTTTGAGCGCGCGGAATTCGGGGTTATCGGCTTGGAAACTGAATTCGCTGTGGCAATCACGGAGTTAATTGTAACCGGAATATTAAATTGGAGCCAGTTAGCCGAGAAAATGGCGCTTAATCCGGCAGAAATACTTAAAATAAATAAGGGCACGTTAAGCATCGGCGCGCCTGCCGATTTAATCATCGTCGATGCGGATAAGGAATGGTTGGTTGAGAAATCCGCGTTTGTCTCCAAGTCTAAAAACTCTCCTTTTTTACAAAGAACACTCAAGGGTGTGGTAGAATATACCATTAAAAATGGAATTTATTGCTGATTTTCATATCCACTCCAAATACTCCCGCGCC
>JAPLLM010000111.1:5676-8684 GCA_026387555.1 Candidatus Omnitrophota bacterium
CGATATGGACGTAAAACATCTCGCTGAATGGGCTAAGCTTAAAGGTATTACGCTCATGGGGACAGGGGATTTTACCCATCATCTCTGGTTGGAAGAACTCAAAAATAACTTAGAAGACACCAGTAATGGTTTATATAAATTCCAGGGGATAAATTTTATCCTCACCTCGGAGATCAGCAGTATTTATTCCAAAAACGGCAAGACTTACCGTATCCACAATATGATCATTGCGCCTTCTTTTAAGGTGGTGGATAAAATAAATGAGCGCTTAAGCCGGCTGGGCAATCTCGCCAGCGACGGCAGGCCTATTTTAGGGTTGGATGCGTCGGAGTTAGCGCGCATCGTCTTTGATATCGATGAAAACTGTATGATCATTCCCGGCCACATCTGGACGCCCTGGTTTTCCGTATTCGGTTCGATGTCAGGATTTAATAAAATCGAACATTGCTTTGAAGAGCAGACCGCAAAAATATTCGCGCTTGAGACTGGATTATCCAGCGACCCGGCGATGAACTGGCGCCTCTCGGCGCTGGACAGATTTACCTTGGTCAGCAACTCGGATTCGCATTCGCCGCAAAAAATCGGCAGAGAAGCAAATGTTTTTGACTGCGAACTCGATTATAAAACCATAAGAGAAGTATTAAAGACCAAAGACCGCAAGAGATTTTTGTACACCATAGAATTTTTCCCGGAAGAAGGCAAATATCATTTTGACGGGCATCGCCTCTGTGGGACCAGATTATCCCCGGATGAAACCAAAGCAAACAATGGCCGCTGCCCTAAGTGCGGTAAGCCGGTTACCGTAGGTGTTATGAACCGCGTGGATCAGTTAGCGGACAGGCCGCAAGGTTTTAAGCCGGATAACTCGATTCCATTCCGCAGCCTTATTCCGTTGGATGAAATCATCGCCGAAGCTAAGGGAATGGGGAAGGCTTCGCAGGCGGTGGAAAGAGAGTACCGGAGCGCGATAGCCAAATTTGGGACAGAATTCGAGATAACCCTTCGCGCTTCAAAAGAGGATTTATTAAAGCAGCTCCCCGCACGCATTGCAGAAGGCGTAATCAGGGTTCGTGAGGGCAGGGTGAGTATTAAAGCCGGGTATGATGGTGAGTATGGCATTATCAATATCTTCGGCGAAGGCGAGCAAGAGGTTAAGTCGGAGCAGCAGTTGAGTTTATTCTAAAAAATATGCGCCTGTCCCTCGCCAGAGCCAGGAAATAGCAAATGGCTCGGGACTAGGTGGTAACGTGTAATATACGCGCCTGTAGCGCAATGGATAGCGCACTAGCCTCCGAAGCTAGTGGTACAGGTTCGACTCCTGTCAGGCGCACTTATGGGGTTTGCGGGTCCTGTCACGGGGCGCCTCTTGCGCTAACGCGCTGCGAGGCATCCCCGTGCCACCCGCAAACTTACAAGTAAAATATGAGCCAGACAGTCGTAGGGGTTATTGGGGGTAGGGTTTGTGCGCCAGAAGTGGAGCGGAAAGCCCAAGAATTGGGTATGAAGCTGACAAAAGTGGCGGATTATCTAGCTTGTGGCGGTTTAGGTGGAGTAATGGAGGCGGTTTGCTCTGGATTTAAGGCTGCCGGAGGCATAACTATAGGTATTCTACCGGGTTACGACAAAAAAGATGCCAATGCGTATGTGGATATAGCCATCCCTACTGGCCTGGGATTAGCCAGAAACGTGCTTGTGGTCAAGGCGGCGGACGTAGTTGTGGCGCTCCCCGGCGAAGCAGGAACCCTTTCCGAGATCGCATATTGCCTGCAGTTCGGGATCCCGGTTATCAGCCTGGAATCTTGGGATATAAAAGGCGTTATAAAGGTTAAGACTGTTGACGACGCCATACGCGAAGTGAAGAAAATTTTGGAGCCGGGATAATGAAAAAGAGAGTGGTAATTTTAGGGGGCGGGCCTAATCGTATCGGCCAGGGCATAGAATTTGATTATTGCTGCTGCCATGCCTCATATGCCCTAAGAGAAGAGGGCATCGAAAGCATTATGATAAATTGTAATCCGGAGACCGTATCTACCGATTACGATACTTCGGATAGGCTTTATTTTGAGCCATTAACATTGGAAGACATTCTAAGTATTATCGAACTGGAAAAGCCGATGGGTGTCATCGTGCAGTTCGGCGGCCAGACCCCGCTAAACTTAGCCGTTCCTTTGCGTAAATGCGAAGTCAATCTGTTAGGCACATCCGCGGATAGCATCGATATCGCCGAAGATAGAAAACGTTTTAAACAGATGCTGGATAAGCTTGGGCTGCGGCAACCGCCTAACGGAACCGCATTCACTTTTAAAGAAGCGGAGGAAGTAGCAAAGAAAATTGGTTATCCGGTTTTGGTCCGCCCGTCTTATGTCTTAGGCGGACGGGCGATGGAGATCGTCTACGCGCAGGAACTGCTGGAGAGATTTATTAAAGAGGCAGCCGAGGTATCGGGAGAGCACCCGGTTTTAATCGATAAATTCCTGGAAGACGCGACCGAAGTCGATGTGGATTTGATCGGCGATGGAAAAACATTTGTCATCGGCGGGATAATGGAGCATATTGAGGAGGCGGGCATACATTCCGGAGACTCGGCGATGTCTTTGCCGCCTTTTAGTTTAAAACGCCCGATGCTCGATAAAATCCGCGAGGCCACCATTAAAATGGCGAAGGAATTAAATGTCATGGGCCTGATGAATGTGCAATACGCCATAAAAGATGACTTAGTCTATGTATTAGAGGTTAATCCGCGCGCATCCCGGACCGTGCCGTTTGTCTCCAAGGCCATGGGCGTGCCGCTGGCAAAACTCGCCACAAAAATCATGGTGGGTAGAAACTTAAAGGAGTTGGGTTTTACCAAAGAAATAATCCCTCACTATGTATCGGTCAAAGAGTCGGTATTTCCTTTTAACCGTTTTCCCGGGGTAGATGTGATTTTAGGCCCGGAGATGAAATCTACCGGCGAGGTCATGGGTATAGACGTGGATTTCGGCAGGGCGTACATCAAGAGCCAGTTA
>JAPLLM010000086.1 GCA_026387555.1 Candidatus Omnitrophota bacterium
GCTCACACCGTGATATCGACGTGGTAAAAACCGCTAACGCAGAGCAAAAGCAATAAATATGCCGACAATTTCGCAGTTAATCAGGTATGGAAGGGATTCAAAGAAAAAGAAAAGTAAATCGCCGGCCTTAAAGGATTGTCCGCAGCGAAGGGGAGTCTGTCTTCAGGTCAAAACAATGACCCCTAAGAAACCTAACTCGGCACTTCGTAAGATCGCCAGGGTGCGGCTTACCACGGGTATCGAAGTTACCGCGTATATTCCTGGCGAAGGGCATAATCTTCAGGAACACTCCATAGTTTTAGTAAGAGGTGGGCGCGTCAAGGACCTTCCGGGTGTGAGATACCACATCGTAAGAGGCACGCTTGATTCCGCCGGAGTAAATCAACGTAAGAAATCACGTTCAAAATACGGAGCAAAAAGGCCTAAATAAAAGGAAAATATGAGACGACGAAAAGCGCAGGAAAAAGTAGTTTTACCGGATCCTAAATACAATTCCGTTATAATCGGTAAATTTGTGAACATGGTCATGCTCGCCGGCAAAAAATCCTTAGCCGAAAAGATGGTTTACGGTGCTTTCGAAGTCATAAAAAAGAATTTAAACGAAGAGGATGTGATCAAGGTATTTAATAAAGCGTTGGATAACGCCCGGCCCAGGCTTGAAGTCAAGCCCCGGCGCGTTGGAGGTGCCACTTATCAGGTGCCGATCGAAGTCAGGCAGGAGCGCGGGACATCTATCGCTTTACGCTGGATCAGGGATTTTGCCAAGGTTAAAAAAGGTAAGTCCATGAAGGAGAAATTAGCGGAAGAGATAATCTCCGCTTACAAAGGCGAAGGTTCGGCGATCAAGAAACGCGACGATACGCATAAGATGGCTGAAGCTAATAAGGCCTTTGCGCACTTCAGGTGGTAAATTTTTTAAGGATTAAGAGGGTTCATTCGTGAGAAAGATACCTTTAGAGAAAATCAGGAACATCGGGATCATCGCCCACATAGACGCGGGTAAGACTACCACGACCGAGCGTATCCTTTACTATACCGGGAAAACCTATAAACTCGGTGAAGTGCATGACGGGACCGCGACTATGGATTGGATGGTGCAAGAGCAGGAGCGCGGTATCACGATTACTGCTGCCTGCACTACTTGCCACTGGCGTGATTGCAACATTAACATCATTGATACTCCCGGCCACGTGGATTTTACCATCGAAGTCGAAAGGTCGTTAAAGGTATTAGACGGCGCGGTAGTTGTTTTCTGCGGAGTAGGCGGGGTTGAGCCGCAGTCAGAGACGGTATGGCGCCAGGCGGACCGCTATGAAGTTCCAAGAATCGCATTTGTGAATAAAATGGACCGTACCGGGGCGAATTTCTTCGAGGCTATTGACCAGATACACAAGAGGTTAGGAGCGAATGCCGCGGCTATTCAGCTGCCTCACGGAAAAGAAGCGGGCTTTGACGGCATCATAGATTTGATTGAGAAAAAATTAGTTCATTATAAAGATGATCTAGGCAAGGATGTTGAGATAATCGATATCCCGGCTGAAGATCTGCCGGAAGTCGAGAAATACCGCACCATTATGATTGAAAAGCTCGCGGAAGTCGATGACCAGATCATGGAAGACTATCTTCATAGTAAAGATATTACTCCTAAAGAAATAAATGACGCTATGCGCAAAAGTGTTATCGCCAATAAATTCGTGCCCGTGCTTTGCGGTTCGGCATTCAAGAATAAAGGTATTCAGCTGGTACTGGACGCGGTCTGCGATTATCTTCCTGCGCCGGTTGATCTGCCTCCGATAAAAGGGACAAATCCGGATACCGGTGAATTTGAAGAAATAACCGCATCTGATAAAGCGCCTTTTTGCGCGCTCTGTTTTAAAGTCGCCACTGACCCGTTTGTCGGTAAACTGTATTTTATCAGGGTTTATTCCGGAATACTCACGTCGGGCTCCTATATTTATAACGCTTCTAAAAGGGAGCGCGAGAGAGTTACGAAACTGGTGAAGATGCACGCTAACCGTCAGGAGATAACTGAAAGCGTTTCTACCGGAGAAATAGCCGCGGCAGTCGGGTTAAAAGATACCAAGACCGGGGAGACCTTATGTACCGAGAAAAATCATATTCTTATTGAAGCAATGCGTTTTCCCGAGCCGGTTATTCAGCAGGCAATCGAACCTAAATCAAAAGACGCTCAAGAAAAACTCGGCATGGCTTTACATAAATTAGAGGAAGAAGACCCGTCATTCCGCGTGATTTACAATCAGGAAACGGGGCAAACCTTGATTGCCGGTATGGGCCAGCTGCACCTTGAAATCATAATCGATAGAATTTTGCGCGAGTTTAACGTTGAGGCTCAAGTAGGAGCTCCGGAAGTCGCTTACAGAGAGACCTTGAGTAGGAAAGTCACTTCTGTGGGTAAATTTATTTCCCAGTCCGGAGGCCGCGGCCAATACGGCCACTGCGTTTTAGAAATGGAGCCTCAAGAAACCCCGGGTACTGGAATTACTTTTGAAGACAAAATAAAGAGCGGCGCAATCCCCCGCGAATTTATCCCTGCGGTAAAGCAAGGCGTGATGGGCGCTGCCAAGAGCGGAGTCATCGCCGGTTATCCGGTTACTGACGTAAAGGTCACATTAGTCGACGGATCGTTTCATGAAGTCGATTCTTCGGAAATGGCTTTTCAAATGGCCGGGTCGTTCGCATTCGCCGACGGATTAAAAAAGGCCGGGCCGAAATTATTGGAACCGATCATGGATATGGAAGTAGTCGTCCCCGAAGAATTCATGGGGCAGGTCATCGGAGACCTTAGTTCACGTCGGGCGAAGATAGTTGCATTAGCGCAGCGGCTTAACCTTAGGACCATCAGGGCTAACGTTCCTCTATCGGAGATTTTTAATTACGCGACATCATTAAGATCCTTGACACAAGGCCGCGCATCCTATACAATGGAGCCTTCATTTTACACGGAAGTGCCTTCACATATAGCTGAAAAGATAATTGCCGGTTTTTCTACTGCTGGTGCTTCAAGGAGAGGTTTATAAAAACAAGGAGGATTAAATGGCTAAAGAAAAATTTGTAAGAAGTAAACCGCACGTAAATATCGGTACCATCGGCCATATCGACCATGGTAAAACTACGCTTACTGCGGCAATCACTCACGTTTTGGCAAAATTAGGAAAGGCTACGGAAAGACAGTATGCTGATATCGCTAAGGGCGGCACCGTAAGAGACGAAACAAAGGTCGTTACTATTTCAGTCGCTCACGTCGAATACGAGACCGATGCGCGCCACTACGCGCACATCGACTGCCCGGGACATGCGGATTATATCAAGAACATGATTACCGGTGCCGCGCAGATGGACGGCGCAATATTAGTCGTTTCGGCTGCTGACGGCCCTATGCCTCAAACTCGCGAGCACATCCTTTTGGCGCGCCAGGTAAACGTTCCGTCAATGGTCGTTTTTTTGAACAAGGTCGACTTAGTTACGGACAAAGAATTACTCGATCTCGTTGAAATGGAAGTAAGGGATCTTTTGACTAAATACGGGTATCCCGGAGATAAGACCCCGATCATCCGCGGTAGTTCATCTAAGGCGATGGCAGCAGCTGACGCTAATGGCGAAGATGCTAAGTGTATCCTTGAGTTAATGAAGGCGGTTGATGAATTTATCCCCATGCCGACCAGGGAATTGGACAAGCCTTTGCTTATGGCCGTGGAAGACGTCTTCAGTATCGAAGGCCGTGGAACCGTAGCTACCGGAAGAATCGAGCGCGGTAAAGTAAAGATCGGCGAAGAAGTTGAGATTATCGGACTTAGGCCGGAGACCAAGAAGTCGGTCGTAACCGGTATTGAAATGTTCAGAAAACTCCTCGAAGAAGGGCAGGCCGGAGACAACGTAGGCCTCTTATTGAGAGGCGTTGAGAAGAATGACATCGAGCGCGGTATGGTTATCGCAGCTCCCAAATCAATCACCCCGCACACTAAGTTCAAGGCCCAGGTATATATCCTGACCAAAGAAGAAGGCGGAAGGCACACACCTTTCTTTACCGGATACAGGCCGCAGTTCTATTTCCGTACAACTGACGTTACGGGTAGTTCCAAACTGCCTGAAGGGGTTGAAATGGTCATGCCCGGTGATAACGTAACACTTGAAATCGAGCTGATCATACCTATCGCTATGGAGAAAGAATCGCGTTTTGCAATCCGCGAAGGTGGACATACCGTAGGCGCAGGAGTAGTTACAGAGGTTATCGATTAAAAAAATGCAAAAGATCAGAATCAGATTAAAGGCATACGACCATCGCCTGCTTGATCAAGCAGTGGCTGAGATAGTTGAGACGGCAAAGCGCACAGGCGCCCGTATTTCCGGCCCCGTGCCACTGCCTACTAAACGCGAGATATATACTGTTTTGCGCTCGCCGCATGTCGATAAAAAATCGCGTGAACAATTCGATCTCTCGACGCATAAACGAATGATCGATATTTATGAACCGACATCCAAGACTATCGACTCCCTAAGGAAGCTTAATCTTCCCGCGGGCGTGGATGTGGAGATAAAATAAGGATTATATGGCAGCGATATTAGGCAAGAAAATCGGGATGACGCATGTTTTTAGCGAAGAGGGCAACTTTGTAGGCGTTACTGCC
>JAPLLM010000051.1 GCA_026387555.1 Candidatus Omnitrophota bacterium
CTGACTGACAACGTAGTTGCCACTATCAGGTTGCTCAATGAAAGATAATGGGGTAGAGAGCAAGATAACGTCGGCACAGGCCACAAAAATAGCGATATCGACGTCGATCTCGCTTATGTCACGATGAAAGAGTTCCTGTATTCTCCTTTGACCTTAACTATCGGTCGTCAGGAACTGCATTTCGGAAATGACATGATCATCGGCGATCCGGATACTAACAATGCCGTCACTACAGCCAGCCCGTTCAACGGTTCTGGAACCGGATTAAGAGATCCTGATTTAAGCGCGCGCAAAGCATTTGACGCAATCCGCGCTACCTTGAATTATGATGTTATGAGTAATCCGCTGGTAGTGGATGTGGTTATTGCTCAAGTCAAAAACACGACGTTTGGCAATAGAGACGATGAGAATCTTTACGGCGTTAATGTTAATTACGAATTAAACAAAAAGACTACCCTCGAAGGTTATTGGTGGGAGAGATCAAGAGGTAAGGTCAATACCGCAGCTGGTACTGCTAGCAACAAATCAGATAGGACTGATGTTTATGGTGCCCGTATAGTTAATCAGTCAATCAAGAATCTTACTGCTCAGGTTGAAGCAGCAATGCAGCTTGGTAATGTAAACACTTCTAGTACTATAACTCAAAGACGTCGCGCTTGGGCAACAGAAGCATTCTTGACCTATGATTTAAAGGATGTTAAAAAAGTCGGTAAATATAAACCCACTGCCACCGCGTTGTTTGCTTTCTTCTCTGGTAATAAAGACAACAGTGGTAATAAGACCAATAAGGCTTGGGATCCGATGTATGAAAATCAGAAATGCGGCGATTTAGCCAACGCGCTCTTAAACCAGAGCAACATCATGCTTACCGGTGGTATCCTTACAGCTAAGCCGGTTGATGATGTTACTTTAAAGGGCGAGTATTATGCTTATTGGTGGGATAAGGTGTTTCAGCAGGGTGGAACAGCACAAACGATTCTGACCGGTGAAACCCTTACCATGACCGATGGCAAATTCGTTGGACAGGAAATTGATTTAACCGCAACTTATGATTATACAGAAGATGTGCAGTTCGCTTTAATGGGCGGAATGTTCATGCCCGGCGATTCTTTCGATTCGATAAATCGCAACACCGCTACGGAAGTCATCGGCTCCATGAAGGTGACATTCTAATAGCAGTTATGTGAAATAAAAAAGCCCTTGGGGGCCTCAAAGCCCCCAGGGGTTTTTTAATACCTACTTATGCTATATCTCGCCTTTATATTTCATATGCACCAGCCGTACTACAAGAACCTGCTCACCGGCACTGCCGAGCTTCCTTGGGTGCGTTTGCATGGTGTTAAGGACTACCTGGATATGGCACAGAAATTGAGCCATTTCCCCGCGATACATCAAACCTTTAATATTGTGCCATCGCTCATGGAACAGGTCGAAGGTTACGCTGACCGCTCCCTAAAAGATACCTACCTTGATGTATCATACAAACCCGCGTCCACTCTTGATTATCAGGACAAGGCATTCATCCTTAACAATTTTTTCTCTATCAATAAAGATCGGGTCATCGCAACGCACCCGCGTTATTATGAGCTGTTTTTTAAGAAACAGCGTAATAGCCCTTTTGATACCCAGGATTTTCTCGACCTTCAGGTCTGGTTCAACCTGGCCTGGATCGACCCGTCTTTCCGCGTAAAGTACCCGGCATTAAAAGATCTGGTGGCTAAAGGCAGGTATTTCAGCGAAGAAGATAAACAGGTAGTTTTAGAAAAGCATGCCGAGATCCTGAAAGATATCATTCCGGAATACAAAAGAATATCGGAGAGCGGCCAGCTGGAGTTGAGTGTCGCACCTTATTATCACCCGATATTGCCGTTACTTTATAATACAAATGTCGCTAAAGAGGCTAACCCGCGGACAACTTTACCCAGGGTTAGATTTGAGCATCCTGAAGATGCCCAATCTCAAATAGATCAGGCAGTGGATTATTTCGCCGGGCGTTTCGGAGCAAAGCCAAACGGAATGTGGCCGTCGGAAGAAGCGGTAAGCGAACATATCCTGCCGTTTATTATCAAGGCCGGGATCAAGTGGATCGTCACCGATGAAGCGATATTATTCAAATCGTTAAAGAGAAAGAAGAGGGATACCACGCTATTATACCAGCCTCATTTGATTGAAAGAGAGGAGGGGGCGCTCAATATTATCTTTCGCGACCGCAACCTCTCTGATCTTATCGGTTTTACTTATTATAAGATGCCGGCAAAAGAGGCGGTGGATGATTTTATGAATCATTTGAACAATATCGAGACGGCGTTTAAGGGCCAGGATATCCTTGTGACCATTGCCATGGACGGAGAGAATGCCTGGGAGTATTACGTCAATGACGGCCATGATTTTCTCGACTTATTGTATCAAAGGCTGTCGGAGGGCCAAAATATCAAGACAACTACCGTATCGGAGTATCTGTTTAAATTCCCGGCAAAGTTTAAGATTAAGCGCCTTGCCGCCGGCTCCTGGATCTACGGCGAATTCGGAAAATGGATCGGTAATCCGCAGAAAAGAAAGGCCTGGGAGTATCTGGCTAAGGCAAGGACTGAACTTAATGATTACCGCGGAGAAAAAATCGAGTTAGCCCGCAAGCAGATGTATGTCTGCGAAGGGAGCGACTGGTTCTGGTGGTATGGCGAAGACCCGGACGGCAGTTTTGACGTCTTGTTCCGCATGCATCTGACAAATTTCTATATTATTATAGGCAAGGAACCCCCGGATTACTTAAACAACCCGATTTAATCCCGTAGGCCAATAACCTGTTGACATTAAAGCAGTTTTGTGTTATAAATTCTCTCAAGATGGATAAAAAAGATATCTACGAGCATCTGGCGAAGATCTACCTGGATGCTTCTTCTAAGAAAAAAAAGAAAAA
>JAPLLM010000047.1 GCA_026387555.1 Candidatus Omnitrophota bacterium
TAGAAGCAATACGTAAAGCTAATTTTTTGGTTTCTATTTAGACTTTCTACTTAGCGTTACCTAAGATCTTATACATACCAGTGCCACAGGTAGAGCATTTACCCTTCATTGCCGAGCGCCCGTTTTTCATAGTGACTTTTTTCTCGTCTTTCATCTCTTTTTTTGCTTTGCACTTTACGCAATATCCTTTTTCTGCCATTTCATTCCTCCTTGTTGGTTAACGGAATTATTCCGCTGAAACTTGAAGTATACTACCACACCTTGTTTTTGGTGTCAAATCAATTTCTAATTCTTGCGCTTGCGGCTGTGCTTATCTTCGATCTCGCCCACTATTTCTTCGATCAGATCTTCCAACGTCACCAGGCCTATGGCCTTTTTATGCTCATCGAGCACCACGGCGATCTGGACATGGTCTGTCTGAAAGCGCCTTAAGAGCTCATTCACGCGCATCTTAGGCTGAATGAAATAAGCCTCATGCACGATATCCTGCAAAAGAAACAAACCCTTATCCCTTAATATATAGAGCAAATCGCGGGCATAAATAATACCTACAATATTATCGCGCGTATCCT
Organism: Candidatus Omnitrophota bacterium; assembly: GCA_026387555.1. Classification (GTDB taxonomy): domain Bacteria; phylum Omnitrophota; class Gorgyraeia; order Gygaellales; family Profunditerraquicolaceae; genus JAPLLM01. Next base: position 573 of record JAPLLM010000047.1, read on the forward strand.
TATATACGGGAAGGCGCGCGTGCCCTTCTTCCACAAAAACATTTAAAAGGTCTTCCGGAGTGCTGTTGATATTTATGGCAATCATTTTATCCGCCTGAACCATAACGTCGGCAACGGTGATATTTCCGAATTCGAAGATACGGTGAAGCATCCGGCCCTTCTCGTCGCTTAAGAAACCTTCCTCTTTGCCCATCTCGATCATCAGCCGCAACTCTTCTTCGGTGATCAGAGGAGATTTCTTGGTCGGCTTAATCCCTAAAACCCGGATGATTATATTGCTCGACCAGCTGAAGACTGCGATGACCGGGGCGAATACCTTGATAAACGCTTCCATAAGAGGCGCAAGCGCGAGATCGTCGCGCTCGGTGTGTTTTATGGCGATGATTTTAGGGGTGATCTCACAGATGATGACGATTGTAAATCCTGTAATCAGGGTCGCCCAGATAATTCCCCACTCATAACCTAAATAAGCGATACAAATACCGGTAACGATGGCTGATATAGCGATATTTACGAAGTTATTTCCCACGAGGATAGCGGTAATAAATTTATCTAATCTATCAACCAGCCTGTGGATGTTATTGGCGCGCTTCATCCCGCGGGCGAGCATGTGGCGCAGGCGGATGCGGCTTAAGGAGATTATGGAAGTCTCGGCTGCCGAAAAGATAAACGACACTACGCCTAAAATAATTAAAACGATTATAGTAATAGGCCAGGGTAGAAAAATAGGATGCATACGTTAATCCAGGTTGAGCTGTTTTTTGATCTCTTCTTCTTTATCCTTCAACGGGCCGATAAGCGCTAAGTTCATCTTATTGTTTTCAAAGATAAAACGCGCTGCCTGGCGGATATCTTCTTTTCTTTTCTTACCTTGTTGATCTCTTTGATCAATTCTTCCAAAGTGTATGTCTTATCGAGTGCTGCGGTCGTCTCTCCTACCCAAAGCATGGTATCCATGGTATCCTCTAAGGCGAGTGTCATCTGGCCGCGGTAAAATTCTTTGGCTCTTTTAAATTCGTCGTCGGAAACTAAGCCGATTTTGGCCTGCTGCAATTCCTTTAAAATCAGCCTGATCGCTTCAATGACGTTGTTATTATCAATGCCGGCGTGGACTAAAAACGCGCCGGTATCATAAAACCGTTTGACCCCTGTGCCGATTTCGTAAGCCAGACCGCGGTCCTCGCGCAATTCATTAAAAAGCCGGCTGGACATATTCCCGCCCAAAACTACGTGCAATAAACCTAAGGCATGCCTCAAGGGGTCGTCGCGCTTTAAGGCGTGAAATCCCAAAGCCAGATGCGTCTGTTCCGTTTCTTTATGCATAAGCTTTAACTGCGGCTTGCTCTGGCTTTCGCGCACGCGCTCAAAATCAATCGGCTCTTTTGCCAAATATCCGGCTTATCCGTTTGGAAAGATTACCGTAGTCAAAAACTCCGGCGACACTGACTACGATATCAAAAACATTATAATAACGTTCTTTAAAATCCACCAGGCTCTCGCGGTTTATCGCATTCACCGATTCTTCCGTGCCGATTATGGGTGTTCCTAACGGTTGATTCGGCCACAATAACTCATCAAGAAGTTCGTAAACATAACTTTGCGGCTGGTCGCGGTACATCTTTATCTCGTCGATGATGACCGTCTTTTCTTTTTCGATTTCATAGTCGGGCAGCGTCGGGTTGATCACCATGTCCGAGAGCACATCTAACGCGGAATCAATATGTTTTGCCGGGGTTTTAACCAGATAACAGGTGAGCTCTTCGGAAGTAAAGCCGTTTAACGCCCCTCCCACTCCTTCGATGGCTTCTTTGAGCTTGCGGCAGGTGTAATTCCTGCTTCCTTTAAAAAGAAGGTGCTCTAAGAAATGCGAAGTGCCTTTATTGGCCGCGTTTTCATATCTGCCGCCGACTTTTATCCAGATGCCTATTGCCGCTGATTGCATTTTGGGCATTGGGGCGGCGATTATCCTTAAACCGTTATCGAGTTTTAATTTTTTATACATTTAATTTATGGGTAAATTTGCCGACACAACTCACTAAACCGGGTTTACCGATATTCTCCTTGATTTTTTTAACGATTGCGCTTCCGATGATCACTCCGTCGGCAATTTTGCTGATCTGTTTGACCTGTAACGGCGTAGAAATTCCGAATCCTGCGCAAACAGGCTTCTTAGTTAATTTCTTAATAGCTTTTAAGTTGGCGACCAGGTCCTTAGGCAATGCTTTGCGCACACCCGTGGTACCGGTGAGTGAAACATAATAAATAAATCCTTTTGCGCTCTTTACGATCATCTTCATGCGCTCGCGCGAAGTTGTAGGTGCAATAAAAGAAATCACATCCACTTTATTTTTAGCGCAAGCTCTTAAAAGATCCACGCCTTCTTCCGGAGGAAGATCCGGGATGATAACCCCATCCACTCCGCAAACGCGCGCGGCCTTGGCAAAAGCAACATCACCAAAACAAAATATAGGATTGTAATAGGTCATGAGGCAGATCGGAAGCTCGGTTACCTTACGCACCCTCTTCACTAACTTTAGAATATCGATTAAGTGTGTTTTTTTATTTAGAGCGTACTGCGAAGCCTCCTGTATCACCGGGCCGTCAGCNTGAAAACGGAACACCCAGCTCTATGATATCAAAGCCGATACGGTCGAATTCCAGGATCAATTTCTCGGTGATCCCCAAATTCGGGTATCCGGCGGTGATAAAGGCGATAAAAGCCTTGCGTTTATTCTTCTTTAGCTGTGCGAATTTATTTTCTATTCTGTTCATAGCTTTAATCTTTCCGCGACGGCGTAAGTATCCTTATCGCCCCTGCCAGAAAGACAGAGTATTATAATCGAATTCTTGCTGATTTTGTTTTTTAATTTAGTCAAGTAGGCGATGGCGTGCGCCGGCTCTAATGCCGGGATAATCCCCTCTGTTTCAGAAAGAAGTTTAAATCCTTCCAAGGCCTCTTTGTCCGTAATGGCAACATAAGTAGCGCGCTTGATCTTTTTATAATAAGCGTGTTCTGGCCCGACTCCGGGATAATCTAAACCTGCGGCAATGGAGTGTGCATTCAAGACCTGGCCGAACTTATCCTCTAATAAACTGGATTTTGAGCCGTGCAAGACTCCGGTTGAACCCGCGACTAAGCTCGCCGAGTGTTTTCCCGATGATAAACCCAACCCCGCAGCTTCCACACCAATGAATTTAACTCTTTTATCATTAAAGAAAGGATAAAATAACCCCATAGAGTTGCTTCCTCCTCCGACACAGGCGACTAAATAATCCGGAAGCCTCTTCTCGCTCTTTAAAATCTGTTTTCTCGCTTCTTTGCCGATTACCGACTGAAAATCGCGCACCATCTCCGGATAAGGGTGCGGCCCGGCAACAGTACCTATAATATAATGCGTATGACGCACATTGGTCACCCAGTCGCGCAAAGCCTCGGTCATCGCGTCTTTTAAAGTCTTAGTTCCGCTTTTAACCGGGATAACGCGGCTGCCCAACAGTTTCATGCGAAAAACATTTAATTTCTGGCGTTCGATATCTTCTTCGCCCATATAAACGTCACAGGATAAACCGAACATTGCCGCAACTGTAGCCGTAGCCACGCCATGCTGGCCGGCGCCGGTCTCGGCGATAACGCGCGTCTTTTTCATACGCTTTGCCAATATAATCTGGCCCAGCGTATTATTTATTTTATGCGCACCCGTATGCAGCAAGTCCTCGCGCTTAAGATATATTTTATTTACGCCTAAATAACGACTTAAATTCTTAGCCAAATACAACGGCGTAGGCCTGCCGGCGTATTCACGCAGGTAATAATCGAATTCCTGCGCAAACTTCTTATCGCGCTTAGCCTTGTTGTACTCTTTTTCTAATTCGTCTAAGGCGTAAATCAGCGTCTCGGGAACGTATCTTCCCCCAAATTCTTCAAAATGTCCTTTTTTATCCGGTAACATATTTCACCTTTAACTTTTAGCTACTTTTATAAATTCCGCTACTTTCTTGTGGTCCTTTTTAGCTGGAATTGCTTCCAATGAGCTAGAGGCATCCACCCAATCAGGCTTAACAATTTCAATAGCCTGGCGAATATTCTTAGGATTCAGCCCGCCGGAGAGAAATATTTCATGTGAACCGCGGTCAAAATCCTTTACCAGCTCCCAATCAAACTTCTCCCCTGTTCCTCCCAGCTTTCCCCTAATATACGTATCAAATAAATAAGCGTAAGTATCATACCGCGATACGCCGCGCACGTCACGCATTTTTCTGATCCTAAAGGCCTTGATCACTTTGCAATCTTTGAATTTATCGCAGAATTCCGGTTTTTCCTCCCCGTGAAACTGCAGCATATCTAAACGGCACAAGTCTTGTGCCCAGCGGATATCTTTTTCTTTCCCGTCGACAAATACCCCGACCCTAAGAATATTGCCGGGGATCTGGGCAACGAGCTTGCCGACCCTGCTGGGAGAAATAAAACGCCGGCTCTCTTTATAAAAAACAAATCCCAAAGCATCGCATCCGGCATCTGCCGCGGCTTGAGCATCTTCCAGATTTGTAATTCCGCAAATCTTAACTTTTACCATCCCATTAAATCCTGGATTTTTAATTTAATATCCGAAGACTCCATAATGGCAGAACCGATCAAAACGGCGCTGACTCCCAAAATCTTCAAAAACAATATATCCTGATAAGTCTTAATCCCGCTTTCTACCACCACGATCTTTTCTTTGGGGATTAAGGTGTAAAGTTTTTCTACGGTCTTAGGGTCAACCTCCAAAGTATGCAGATCGCGGTTATTTAATCCAAGCAAAGGGATATTCTTTAATTTTAATACTTTTTTCAATTCTCTTTCCGTATGCACTTCCA
>JAPLLM010000093.1 GCA_026387555.1 Candidatus Omnitrophota bacterium
CTTTTAGAGGAAGTTATACTATGTTATTATTTTTAAGCGGGCTTTTTTTGACCGGGGCATTAGGCCAGGGTATATATATTTCCGTAGTCGCCCGTTCGCAATTAATGGCAAGCCAGCTAGCCAGCCTCACTACGATGATACCTACTATACTCTTGTCCGGGTTTATTTATCCGATATTCAATATGCCTAAATTCGTCCAGGCTGTCACTTATTTTGTTCCAGCGCGCTATTATATCGTGATCTTGAGGAATTGTTTCTTAAAAGGCGCGGGAATGGATGCTATGTGGGATGAGACGCTTTTTCTGATGCTTTTCGCTTTCCTCATGCTGGGCCTGGCAATAAAAAGATTCAAAAAGAGGGTAGCCTAAAGATGTTTGAAAGAATCAGAGCGATTCTAATAAAGGAGTTTAAGCAGATCTTCCGCGACCCGCGGATGAAGACAGTCATCTTCATTACGCCTTTGATTCAGATAATCCTTTTTGGCTACGCGGCAAACAAGGATATTAATTATGTTCCGACTGCGATCTTTGACCGGGATAATACCTCCGAGAGCAGGGAGCTTTTGCGTAGGTTCACTTATTCTAAGTATTTTGTCCCTGAGCATTTCATTAATAACGAGAGAGAGCAGACTAAACTTCTCGACAGAGGCGTCACTACCGTTGTCATCCATATCGACCGCGGTTTCGGCCGCAATCTCGAGGCGGGGAAAGACGCCGCTGTTCAGCTTGCCTTTGACGGTACAGACTCCAACACCGCGATGATCGTCATGGGTTACGCTAATACCATTATAGGTGATTACCAGCAGGAACTTAGTAAGAATGAAGCGCTGGCAACCGGTAAGATAGGTTCTGTGCCGAGCGTAGACCTGCGTGATCGCGCTTGGTTTAACGGGAACCTTATTTCAAGGAATTACTATTTGCCCGGGGTCATCGCCACCATCGTGACTATGATGTCTTTACTGCTTTCAGCCATGGCCATAGTAAAAGAAAAAGAGATCGGGACAATGGAGCAGCTTACCGTCAGTCCCATCATGCCGATCGAGCTTATCGCGGGAAAACTCCTTCCTTTCGGAGTCATAGCGCTTGTCCAGATTACACTGGTCACCCTGTTGGGCGTTTTATGGTTTCATCTGCCGTTAAGGGGCAATCTGTTTCTTTTGCTTTTTTCGACTTGCATTTATTTATTCACTACTTTGGGCATAGGACTCTTTATTTCTACGGTATCATCGACCCAGCAGGAAGCAATGATGTCAGTCTTCCTTTTTTATATGCCGACCGTGCTTTTATCGGGGTTTGCCTACCCTATCGCGAATATGCCGCAGGTTATTCAGTGGTTTACGATCCTTAATCCCTTGCGTTATTTTATGGTGGTCATCCGCAGCATATTCCTGAAAGGGTCAGGTATCGATATTCTTTGGGTTCAACTGGTTCCTTTGTTCTTTATGGGGTTAATAGTTATAGGTTTCAGTACTTTGAAATTCCGCAAGGCCATGAGTTAGGAGCGGGTTAAATACTTATAGACAGGTGAAATTAATTATGATAATATTTTATCCCTCGCCCATATTTTTAACCTTTAAGCCGAGTTACCGTTAATGGATACACTCTTCCTCAAGAACGAGGATATCTTTAAATTTTACGACCGCATTGCCTCGGATTACGAGCTTTATCTGCCTGTAAGAGTCGCCTCTCCTTTTAGGATCAAGTGTGAACACGATTTTAACCTTCCCTCAGAAGATTATACTCTGAAGAAATACTCCGAAATAAAGAAAGAAGACGTAGTCTTCAGCGAGTACCGTGCGATAGAGCCTGCCCGCACATTTTTCGCCCATTTTAAAGAAGATCTTTGCGGATATTTTTCTGAACCGCCGAAGTCTGTTAAGGGAAAGCCTGCGGCTATCTGCGGGATAAAAAATTGCGATATCTTTGCTTTAAAGGTGATGGATTACGTATTTCTACAAGGTGTTGATGCCGATCCTCTTTATAAAGAGAGAAGAGAAGACGCGCTTATTATCTCCGGTGACTGTACCTCATATAAAGAATCTTGTTTTTGCCGCGCCTTTGATATAAATCCGCACGCGGCCACCGGGTTTGACCTTAATCTCTCTCCGACGGGTAATGGTTTTCTGGCGGATGTAGCCACCTCTAAAGGGAGTAAGGCTATAGACGGCATTAGAAAATTATTTACACCCGCTACCTTTGGCCAGATTTCCGGCCGTTCGGCTAAACGGGAGACAGTGATCAAGCGCATGGAGGAGCACCTGCTTCCCCATAAGATACCGAAAAAAGAAACGCTTAAAGATATAGTGAACTCCGGTTTTAATTCTCCTGTCTGGCAGGAGCAGATGAAGACCTGCGTTGAGTGTGGAGGGTGCATTTTTATCTGCGATACGTGCCATTGTTTTCTTCTTTCGGATGAACCGGTAGAGACGGGGGCAAAGAAGGTGCGCAGCTGGGATGGTTGCCTCTTGAAGAATTTCAGCCGCGTTGCCGGTGGGGCTAATCCTCTGCGCATGCGCTATATGCGCCTGCGGAACCGTTATATGAAAAAATTTGACTTCTTTATCGATAATCTGGGGTTTCAGGCATGCTGCGGTTGCGGCCGTTGCATTGATGTCTGCCCGGGGAAGATCGATATCCGCTATATTCTAAAGAGATTATATGAAGAAAAATATATACCAGCCGCTTGAGGCGCAGGTAGAAAACATTATTCAGGAGACCGCTAATATCAAGACTTTTGTCTTGCGGCCGAAAGCCCCCTTTTCTTTTGCTACCGGGCAATTTGTCGAACTTACTCTGCCGGGAGTAGGGGAGGCGCCGTTTACTCCTTCATCCGATCCTCAAACAAAAGATAAAATAGACTTCACCATCATGCAGGCCGGCTCGATCACCGGAAAGCTGCATGGCATTGAACAGGGCGCCACAGTTGCAATCCGCGGTCCTTACGGGAAAGGTTATCCTCTGGAAAAATTCAAAGGTAAGGATATCCTTATCGTCGGTGGCGGGGTGGGGCTGGCGCCTTTGCGTTCGCTGCTCTTTAGTTTGTTCGCCAAAATAGAAGATTACAATAAGGTACTCTTGCGTTACGGCGCGCGCACCTCGCAGGACATAATCTATAA
>JAPLLM010000008.1 GCA_026387555.1 Candidatus Omnitrophota bacterium
AGCCAGATTTTCCTTAATTCCTCGTTGATTTTATGTTTTGCGGTATAGCCTATCTCCGGTTCGGCATTTTGGCGCTTACAAATAGCGCTTTCCTCTTTACTTACTAAGAAAACTTCCACGCTAACGTGTTGAGCGCCAAAAATACTGGCAAAAGACCTGACCTCTTTATCATCCGAAACCACAACAATACTTTTGGGGTTTACTGCCGCTTCAAGCATCTTTCTGATCCGCTCATCCGCGGAGATATCGCGCGAATAGATAATATTCAACCCAGACGACTCCGCAGCCCCACCCTCTCTCGGGTAACCGTCAAAAACTATATCCACCTGATTGCGAGGGCTGCCGCTCAATCTGTTTGTTTTAATCAGTGAAACCAAGGCTTGCCTGGGGTCGGCTAAGGATTTACGGGCCTTGCGGCAGAAGTCAGGATGGTTGGTGATGTTGTACCCGTCTATGATGAACCGTAAGGACATAAATGAGCCCTCCGATAGCCCCATATATAAGGATGAAAAACGAATTTACCAGGGCTATTGCGGCAGATGCACTTGCCGTTAACCCGGCAGCGGGAAGAAAAAAAGCAGCGGTACTCTCGCGCAGGCCGAGCCCGCCGATAGAGATAGGTAAGAGCGTTATGGCGCCGATAATAGGAATAAAAACAAAAAAGTATACCAGATTAATCCCTTTCAAACCTAGCGATAAAGCGGTGAGATAAAAGACTAACGGGCCGACGACCTGGACTATCACTGAAATGATAAAATTGTAGAACAAGACCTTCTTATGCTTGCGGAAATAATGGATCTCGTGAAGAAGATTCTTTAATATTTCAAGTATCCTGCCGGCTTTAGGAAAATGGAGCAGTTTGTTGAACTGGGTAAAGACAAATTTATTGAACAATACCAGCAGAATAAGCGCCATTATCCCCGTGATTATCGCGACACTCACTAATGCCGCGATATTCCTGCCCACGGAATTCCATCCCCAAGCCAAAGCAACCAACAAAACCGCCACCAGCCCGACATAACCGCTTAAACGGTCGAGAAAAACCGTAGCCACCACTTCCTTCGGCTTCTGGGTATATTTTCCCAGGTCGATGCTACGTACCAAATCGCCTCCGATGCTTGAGGGAAGCAAACAGCTGAAAAATACTCCTCCGCAATAAGAAGTGACTGCCCGCTTAACCGAAATATGCACCTCAGCTGCTTTTAAAAGCATATACCAACGCAAAAGACCTAAGATATAAATGAAAGAGAATGCCGCAAAAGCTAAAAATAAAATTAATTTATCCGCGTTTTTTATATCGTGCAGTAGCTCGGATAGATTTATATTCTTAAAAATAAATAAAGCGGCGAGCAGAATGATGCTTATCCCGAACCGTAGTATGAACAAAAATGCTTTCTTTAGTGTGCCTTTCAAGTTTTCTTTAATTCCTTCCCGGTTATCTTCTTATATGCTTCCAGATACTTTTCGCTGGTCTTCTCTATTATATCCGCGGGCAGCTTTGGACCCGGAGGAGCCTTATCCCAATCCAGGGTCTCCAGATAATCGCGCACGAACTGCTTGTCGAAACTTGGCTGCGGCTTACCCGGAGCATAATGCTCGGCCGGCCAGAAACGCGATGAATCAGGAGTAAGAACTTCATCGATAAGGATGACTTCGTTATTATAAATCCCGAATTCAAATTTAGTATCCGCTATGATTATCCCGTGTTTTAAGGCGAAATCTGCTGCCTCGGCATATATTTTTATGCTCAAGTCTGCGATTTTATCCGTGATCTCCTTACCCAGCTGCATCTGGACGTATTTCCGGTCGACATTAACATCATGCCCCTTATCTTCTTTGGTCGAAGGTGTAAAGATTATTTCGGGTAGTTTATCCGACTCCTTAAGCCCAGGAGGAAGTTTTATCCCGCAGACACTCTGCAATTTCTGGTATTCTTTCCACCCCGAACCGGAGAGATAACCCCTGACAACGCACTCCACCGGCAGAGGTTTAGTTTTTAATGCCAACATGGAACGGCCGGACAACTCTTTCTTATATTTCTGAAGTTCCTGCGGATACCTGCTGATATCTGCGGTTATTAAATGATGCGGCGCGATTTTCTTGATCAAATCGAACCAGAAACAGGATAAAGCAGTCAAAACTTTCCCTTTATAAGGAATGCCCGACGGCAGGACTACATCAAAACAAGATATCCTGTCCGTAGAGACAATCAATAGCTTATCCTGCAGATCATAAACATCGCGGACCTTGCCGCGGCGGAATAATCTTAGGTCTTTGAAATCCGTTGACATTAGCACGTTATCGCTCATTTTTCTTTTAATCTCTTCTGGAGCAGCTCGAATTCATCCCAAAGCTCCCTGGGCAGGTCTTTGTGAAATTGTTTGAAGAAGCCCTTTATCCCCTTTAATTCTTCCCGCCACTCCTGCTTGCGCACTTCTAAAAGTTTCTCCAGTATCCCCGGATCTAATTGCAATCCGGTCAGATCAATATCAGCCGGGTAGGGCACGTAACCTATCGCCGTCTCAACCGCGCCTACTTTATTGCTGCAGCGCTGAAGGATCCATTCCAAAACCCTCAAATTCTCGGAAAATCCCGGCCAGAGAAATTTCCCGTCGCTGCCCCTCCTGAACCAATTTACATGAAAGATCTTGGGCGCCTTTTGCATCCTCTTACCCATATCCAGCCAGTGCGCAAAATAATACGCCATATTGTAGCCGCAGAAAGGGAACATCGCCATGGGGTCGCGACGGACCTCGCCTAATTTACCGACTTGAGCGGCAGTGCGCTTCGACGCCATAGTCGCGCCCACAAAAACTCCGTGCTGCCAGTTAAATGACTCATACACCAGCGGCGCCAAATGCGCCCGCTTACCGCCGAAGATAATGGCGGATATCGGTACACCATGGTGCTGGTCTATTCTATATGACGCACCCGGACAATTTACAATAGGTGCGGTAAAACGGCTATTGGAGTTTGCCCCCTTTATAATATTACCCTGCCCGTCTATTAATCCCGGTTTCCAAGGCCGGCCCAACCAATCAATACCTTCATTGGGAACTTCTCCATCCGCGCCCTCCCACCAGACTGTCCCGTCTTTTTTCAGAAGAACGTTGGTATATATGGTATTCTTCTTGATTGTCTCGACCATGTTCGGGTTAGTGCTGGAGTTTGTCCCGGGAGCGACCCCGAAGAATCCGGTCTCCGGATTTACCGCCCAGAGGGAGCCGTCGGAATCAACGCGCATCCAGGCAATATCATCCCCCACCGTCCAGATGCGATAACCTTTGACCCTCAAACCTTCGGGAGGAAGAAGCATGGAGAGATTCGTCTTGCCGCAAGCCGAAGGAAACGCGGCAGCGATATATTCGATATGGCCGTTAGGCTCTTCGATGCCCATGATCAACATATGTTCAGCCAACCATTTTTCTTTCTTGGCTAGAAAACTGGCGATACGCAGAGATAAACACTTTTTTCCCAGAAGGACGTTGCCGCCGTAACCCGAACCTACGCTCCAAATAGTATTATCCTCGGGAAAGTGCAGGATAAGACGGCGGCTGATATTCAAATCAGCCTTGGAATGCAGGCATTTGGTGAAGTGGTCATCTTTCTCGAGCTGGCGCAATACCTCATTGCCTATGCGCGTCATTATATTCATGTTCAGGACTACATAGCGCGAATCCGTAAGCTCAACTCCGATTTTGCTGAAAGAGGAACCCACCGGCCCCATAGAGAAAGGGATGACATACATGGTCCTGCCCGACATCGACCCTTTGAATATCACCCGGGCTTTGGCATAGGCAGCGGCCGGAGACATCCAGTTATTATTCGGCCCGGCGTCGTGTTTAATCTTCGTGCAGATAAAAGTCAGGTGCTCCGTGCGGGCAACATCGTCGGGCGCGGTGCGATGCAGAAAACATCCGGGCAACTTATCCTGATTGAGTTCGATCAATTCTCCGGTGCTAAGCGCCTCCTTCTCCAGCTGTTTGCGCTGTTCGACTGTCCCGTCTATCCAGACAATATCATCCGGTTGGCAGAGCTTCGCCATTTTATTGACCCATTCTGCTAATTTTTTATTTGTCGTGGGAAATTTCTTCATTATTTTCCTTTGCTTGCCAAATATCTATAGGCGCTATCCGCAGCAATTGCTCCGTCCGCGCAGGCAGTGACCACTTGATAAAGAGTTTTTTTACGGCAATCGCCGCAGGCGAATACACCTTGCCCCGACGTAGTCATATCTTCGGTGCTGATGATAAAACCGGATTCATTCAAATCGAGTTTACCTTTTAGAAATTCCGTATCCGGATCATATCCTATATAGATAAATACTCCGTCGCAAGTAAGGTTTTTTTCTTCCCCGGTCAATACATTCTTGACGCTTATTGACTCCACCTTAGCCGCCCCTTTTATCTCTGTCACAACAGTGCTTAAAACAAATTTAATTTTTTTATTTTCTTTTAGTTTCTCTTGCAAGATAGCCGAGGCGCGCAATTCATCCCTGCGGTGAACTATGCTTACCTGCCTGGCAAAACGCGCCAAATATATAGCCTCTTCCGCCACGGCATTTCCACCGCCTACTATCGCCACATGCTTCTCTTTAAAAAAAGGGGCGTCGCAGGTAGCGCAATAAGATACGCCCTTGCCGGTAAATCTGGTCTCACCCGGGCAATTAAGCATGCGTGGCTTAGCGCCCGTCGCGATTATCAATGCCTGCGCTTTATAAACCTTGCCGTCGGCAGTAACGGTTTTATTCTCAATATCGATACCCTCGACCTGCACAACTTCGATTTTTACGTCAAGCGCCCTTACCTGTTCCTCCATGCGCCGGATCAATTCTTGAGTAGTGACCGTAGAGAAACCGGGATAATTCTCGATGTGCTCGCTCATCAGTATTCTTCCGCCGACAGACAGCTTTTCCAATATAAGGGTATTAAGCCGCGATCTACCCGCGTAAAGTGCAGCAGTTAATCCGGCAGGCCCGGCGCCGATAATGATCAGATCAAACACTTTTAATCTCCTCAAATACCTCTTCCGCTTTGTAAGATGAACGCACCAACGGCCCGGAAAGGACAACCTTAAATCCTACGGCTATCCCGATATTACGCAATCTTTCAAACTCTTCAATACTGACGAATTCTTTAACCGGATAATGGCTGTCAGAAGGTGCGAGATACTGTCCAAGAGTAAGAATATCGCAGCCGGAGCCGGTTAAATCATGCATCGCTTCTATGACCTCTGCTTCCGTCTCTCCTAAACCCAGCATCAGAGAAGATTTGGTAAATACTGCAGGGCTTAATTCTTTCGCCTTAGCCAAAATATCCAGAGAAAGCTGATAATCCGCCCCGGGCCTTACCTCGGGATAAAGCCTCTTCACAGTTTCAATATTATGCGCCAACACGTTTGGATGGGAATCGAGCACTATCTTTAAACTTCCCACGCGGCCTTCAAAATCAGGAATAAGTACTTCCACTTTAACATCTTTATTTGCGTCTTTTATCGCTTTTACCGTGCGTGCGAATGCCCCTGCCCCTCCGTCGGGAAGGTCATCCCTGGTAACGGACGTAATAACCGCGTACTTCAGGCCCATCTCTTTTACCGCTTCGCTTATACGCTGATCCTCATCTCCGGGATCAGGCGCCAGGGCTCCTGCGGATTTAGCCACCGCGCAAAAAGCGCAGCTGCGCGTGCAGGCAGGGCCCAGAATCATGAATGTCGCTTTCTTACGCTTAAAACAATAAACGATATTCGGGCACATCGCCTCCTGACAAACGGTCTGCAGTCCAAATTCGCCCAAGAGGCTCTGGAGACTTACCGTCTCTTTCTCGGGGATCTCCTGCTTAAACCAAGAAGGCAGTCTTTGTTTCATAAAGCACCTTACAGCTCCAATTGGCAGGCCCTTGCCCCCAGGCCGGCATTCATTTTTTTTGATAATTTCTTAAGCCCTGCTAATTTAGTTTTGATCTTTAATTTTTCTAGCAAAGAAGCATAGTCAATGATCAGGTTCCCTTTTAAATGATCTATTTCATGCTGCAATACGCAGGCGAGCAGGTCTTCGGCTTCTATATCCAGCGCCTTACCATCCTCCCCCAGAGCGCAAACTTTGACTTTTCTGGCGCGCCTTACCTTAACGCAGACCTCGGGAATACTAAGGCAGCCTTCGGAGAGCTTCTGCGTTCCCTGCTTCTTGACCACTTTTGGATTGATAAGTTTATACAGACCCGAACCGATATCCACTACGATCATCTGCTCATTGATGCCTACCTGGGGCGCCGCTAAACCGATACCCATCCCATCATACATCGCCTGGGCCATCTTGCTTAAGATATCGCGGTGTTTAGCGGTGACCTTTGCGACAGGCGAACATTTCTTACGCAGGCAGGGATCGGGGAATAACCTAATTTTTAATGCTGTTTCGCTCATTTACTTTGACCACTCTAGGCTTTAAGGCGGCCGCATCCTTATCCTCGACCGAAGTATAAGCAATGATAATAACCTGATCGCCGACACACGCGCCTCGCGCAGCGGGCCCGTTCAGGCAGACAACGCCGGAGCCGGCTTTACCGCGGATAGCGTAAGTTTCAAGGCGGTGGCCGTTGTTAAGATTCAAAACCTCTACCTTTTCGAATTCGATTATATCCGTTGCCTTCATCAGGTCGCTGTCGATGGTAATACTCCCCTCGTAATTAAGATTAGCCTCGGTAACAGTTGCTCTATGTATCTTTGATTTCAACATCGTCCTTATCATTTTAACCTCTCTTTATTAATTGATATGTCTGGCGCGCGATCATCAGTTCTTCGTTGGTCGGTATGACTAAGACCTTAGGCGCTTTCTTAAAGTGGCGGAAAAGCCCCTTCACGATTTCCTCCCTGATGCCCTTCTGATGTTCTCCGATACCCGCGGTAAAAATGAGTCCGTCGCATCCGCCCATCACCACAACATAGGCGCCGATGTATTTTTTTATGCGGTAAGCGAATACTTCGATAGCTAATCGCGCGCGCCTGTTTCCCGCTCTCGCCCGCTTCTCCAGCAAACGCATGTCGTTGCTTATACCAGATATTCCTTTTAGCCCGCAGGACTTATTCAGAAAACTCTCGATATGGTGGGCGTCTAATTTCTTTTTACGCATAATATAAGGAACCACCGCCGGATCGACGTCACCGCAGCGCGTACCCATGATCAGACCCTCCAGCGGAGTAAAACCCATGCTGGTATCCACAGACTTGCCCCGGTCAATAGCAGCAATACTGCAACCGTTTCCTAAATGGCAGGTAATGATCTTTAAATTCTTAAGCGGCTTGCCCAAAATGCGGCTTGCCTCTTTTGCCACATATTCATGGCTCGTCCCGTGAAATCCGTATTTTCTGATACGCATGCTTTTGTAGAAATCATACGGGAGGCCGTAAATAAAGGCGTAATCGGGAATAGTCTGGTGAAAGGCCGTATCAAAAACAGCTACCTGCTTGATCCCGGGTAGGAGTTTCTTGCAGGAGAGGATCCCGGCTAAGTTTGCCGGATTATGCAAAGGGGCAATACTAAAACATTGTCTGATCCCTCTAATCACTTCTTTATCCACGATTACCGGCCTGCGGAATTTTTCCGCGCCGTGCACTACGCGGTGCCCCACAGCAGAGACCCCGTCGACTTTTTCCAAAATGATCTTCAAACCGGCGTGATGGTCAGCTACCTTTGAATCCTGCTCGCCGATATGTTCGATCGTGCCTTTTGAGATGATACCCTCATAAGGCATATCGAAAAGTTTATCTTTGATAGAGGAACTACCGCTATTAATGAC
>JAPLLM010000041.1 GCA_026387555.1 Candidatus Omnitrophota bacterium
GACAAATGATTTGGCTTTTGCGACATCGAATTCCTTGCAGCAATAAACATCAATGGAAATAAAATTAGTGACAGTGAGCGTGTGTATTACGATCGAGCTTTCCACTAGCGGCGCCCAACCGGAGAGCCCTGCCTTATCCGGGAAACGCTTGCCGTCGGTAAAAAAGATGCTCGGCGGAGACTGCTTCTCCATCCCGAGGTATTCCACGAATTCATCGAGGAACCTGTAGCAGAGGGCAAGATCATCGCAGACCCCCGGCTTGCAATCATAAAGATCAAGCAGGAGTTCGTAGCCGAAGATCTGTGTCTTCTTCTTTATATCCGCGGGGGTCGCTTTTACTTCCCCCGGCTCTAACATCGAACTGGGCCTTTCCATATCAACCTTATTATACACGAATTACGTCTTTGTCAAAATAAATTTTAATAATTTTAGTCCTTCTTTTTCTTGAATAACTGCTCGAATTGTTTGCCGATATCCATTACCTTTTCATATACGTCACCGGGGTTCTGATTGATGAGATTCTTGGCTGCCGCGGTAAGAATAACCTTCCTAAGTTTCTTTCCTCCGATATCCGGTTTATCAAATTTAGTTTCTATATTAAATTCAAGGTTCAGGTTCCCCTCTTTATCCGTAAAGAGGTCAAGCGCCTGTTTTTCAAGATTAAAGATCGACAGCTCCTGTTCCGCTCCCGGCTCAACCGGGGCATAGACTAAACCCGACAGTTTAAAATCGGTATCAATATTCAAGTCATTATCCTTAGCTTTGAATGTAGAGGCCAGATTCAGATCCGCCGAGAGCAATTTCTTCTGCGAAATAAAATCTCCGTAGTAAGGCCCGAAGTAAACCGCATCCAGGTCCTTGACCTTAAACTCCGCGTCCATATCCTTGCGCCTGAAATCGATCCACCCCTTCAAAGACAGATCGCCGATCCTTTTGTTTTCTGCGCTCTGCACCTGCGCATCCATATTAAATTCAGCGTCAAGCGAAGTAAGCGGCATCATCACTTTGGAAATCCGCGCATTTATCCCGGAAAGGATTGTTGTAAGGCCTTCGGGGCTTACTTTCTTATCGGTAAAATTAATTTTTCCGTTTTCTATTATCAGCCCGGTGACCAAAACCGGCGGCGCGCCACCTCCCCCTTCCAGCTTAGGAAGATTTAATTTACCGTCGGGATCTTGAACTAACGTAACCTCGGGATTTACCAGAGTAACGCTGCCTAAGACAATTTTTCCGGGGAAAAGGCTGAAAATATTCGGAGAAATGCTTATTTTGTCCGCTTTAAACAAATCCCCGATTTTAAGTCCGGTCAAATGGACACTAAACGGCATGCTTAGAGATATCTTTTCCAGAGTTGTCTTCATCTTCAGATTCTTTTCGATCTGATCCACCACGATCTGCTTGCCGTAGAGCGCGATAAAGACGCTCCCACAGATAAAAATGACCAGAAAAATACTGATTATCCAAATAAAAACTTTAAATACTTTTTTCATTTTATTCTTTCTTCTATCTGATAGATTATTCCCGCTGCGATTTCAGGCTTAGGCATCAAGTATTTTCTGGCAGAAGCCGTTACCTGGGTCTTCCCCGTTTTGGTTTTGGTTATCTTCAAGGCAATACTCGCAGAATCGACTTCAGCCTCTATGGCTTCTGTCTGCCAGTCTTCCTTGGTGACTCTACCTAAGGAATTCAAGACCTTAAGCGCGGTATCAAAAAGAGCCGCTTCACTTGCGTTGAAATCATGCGTAGCGCTGTCCTTTCCCGCCAGAGTAAATCCCACGGCAACCGGAAGGATCGCCACGCCCGCCAGCGCGGAAACTCCGTACATCTCCGCGCTTCTTATACCCGCCGATTTCATACCCTCCATTAAAACAATCATGACAAGCTGATTAGCGCTGGTAATATTCTTATAGATCTTCTTGCTGTTTATCTCATAGACTTCGACTGCGGGCTTTGGCCCGGTATAATCCTTAACGATTATCCTGCCTATACTTAGTTTAAGTTCGTTGATTTGCATAGGCATGGCCTTAGAATCAGTTTTCTCTTTTTCCTTAGTGACCTTTAAGGAGTCTACGTTCATCACACCTTTTTTATTTTTTACCAAAACCATCTCTTTGAGTTCGAATTCCGCAGAAGTCACATGTATCTTTTTCTTAAACAAAGCTCCCAGATCGATACTTACCTTTATCTTAGGAATATCTATGAGTATCCCGCGGGGAAAACCCTTAGGATTGTAGACTTTTAAACCCGCGATGCGCACCGAATGATTGAAGAGCCCCAGAGAAAGGCCGTCCATGTGCACCGGCGCTCCGGTCATGCCTGTTGCCGAAACCGTGACTACCCCTCTTATGATTTGATCTTTAAATATACCGGCGGCAAAAATCAAGACAATCACCAAAACTACCGTCAATAATGTTTTATTCATAATTTCTCCTTACTCCCCACTTCCTTTTTTGCTGGTGCGGCGGATGGCCTTGACCATGCGGTCGAAAGCCACTTGCTGGGTGGGGCCTTCGGTAAGATGGTCGCAGCAGACCGCGGCATAACCTTCGCGGTTCTTTATTTTGAAGATATAAACTTTTAAATGGCCTATTTTGGTCTCCATTTTACTCTCCTTATCAGCGCCGAAAATGGATAAAAATCCTGCCCCAGCCTTCTTCGGTCTTCTCCAGCCGGTGATAAAGCTTACGGTTCTCTTTTTTATTCAAAAAATTAAGGATGCGCCTTTTTAATTCCCCGACATGCGAGCCATAGGATATCTCGATCTGCCGCGCCTCGCCCTTCACTGCTTCGTGCAAAGCGTCAGCCAGTTTTTTTTCTAAATCGATCTCACCTGCTTTTAGATTTACTTTTATTCTCATTTTGCCTTACTATAGCACGCCCGGGCTATCTCTTCAAGGCAGACTGCTAATTCATTTGCAGCTGGGTAAAGACGCCGGGGCCTATGCTTATCTCTCCCGTAAACGGATAATCCATACTGAATATCGTAAAAATGATCAGCGAGATCAATATGGATAAGATCACCGCCATGGCCACCTGGGCTTTTAAATTCTCCGCGCCGAAAAAAACCGTAAAAGCAATGGTAGAGATCCCGCCGACGATCAAGACAAACCAGAGGAGAAAATTCACACCCGTATTGGCATCGACCAGCCTAAACGACCGGTATTCCTCCAACTGATTAAGTTTGCGCACGCCTTCTTCAAAAAAAACTTTATCGTTCTCCTTTTTGGGCTCATAACTGCTATAGGCGATCCACAGATTATTTATGACCTTTTCTACCTTCTGACTTCTTTCTCCTCTTGCCATAGCCTTCCACTCGTCATTGACTACCGTATCGCGGTATTCTTTGAGTAAAGTCCGCGCTTTGGCTTTAAAATCAGGAGAAAAAGATACGGAATCCCGGTAGAGGTCGTTTAAACAACTCGCCTCTCTCTCAACATTCATCTTTGAACGATCAAGCCCCTGCCAGACCACGATTACCACAAAAGCCAGAAGCACGGCGTAGATGACACCAACTGTCCCGAATATCGCCGCGGCAACATCGTTATGCACTTTCAGGCGATGATGCGGGATAAGCCTGCGTACGATCAGCAAACCGCCGACAGCAATAACCACAGCCCCGCCTACGAATACAATACCCAGAATCAACATGGGAACTTTCAATAATAAGAATTGTTCTAAACTCATTCAATCCTCCTATTTTACTTCTATCAGTTCGTAATCCAGATTTCCCAGTCCCAATTCTTGAGCGTATTTAAGCTGCCGGGTGCCGTCGCGCTCCGGATGAAGCTCTTTAAAAATATCCCTACTGCAAGCCTGATTCACCAGATCAAAGCTGGCCTTATCAATACTTACCGGATCAATCGAAGCCAGTATCCCGATATCAGGAGCTACCCGCGGGTCATCCTTAGCCAGACAATCACATTCTTTGGTAATTTTAATAGCAAAATTTAGAAATCCGATCTTCCCTTTTTTATTTTTCATAACCGCCGACGCGTATTCGATCATCTTGTCCTGGATGGTCGCTCCCCCTGACTCCCAAGGCACATCAATCGCCGAAAACGGGCAGACCGCAATACAGGTTGCGCACCCGATACATTTAGCGGCGTTGATAACTGATTTCTCGTTTTCAATGGTAATAGCTTTTACCGGACAGGCCTTCTCGCATTCTCCGCAGCCCGTGCATCTATCCAGATAAACAACAGGCGAAACATCCGCATGCTGCTGCAATTTGCCTACGCGCGCCGCGCAACCCATACCCAGGTTTTTCAGCGCTCCCCCGAAACCGGTCATAATATGACCCTTAAAATGGCTAACATCTAAAATAGCATCAGTGTCCACAAAAAACCGCGCCAGTTTAGCGGTTTTTATAAATTTTTGGTTGATCTGCACATCCATGGTGTTTTCTTTTTGCGTATCATCCGGAACAACCACTTCCGCGCCGATTGCATTTCGGGTAAAGCCGTGTTCGGCTGCAAGCGCCAAATGATCAGCGGAATTCGTGCGCCTGCCCTTGTAAAGAGTATTGGTGTCGGCGGCAAATGCCTTTGCCCCTTTAGCAGAAATCTTTTCGCAGATCACTCGCAAATATTCCGGTTTAACAAAACCCGTATTCCCCTCTTCCCCGAAATGCATCTTCACCGCAACTTTAGAACCCAACCGGATAAAATCCAGCATCCGGCTCTCTTCAAGCAAGCGCTTAAGCTTAACGGCAACAGCCGGAACACCTTCCCCATCAGTAACCCGGATCAAATATACTTTGCTTTTCATATTACCTTATTTCTTATTCCGGATATCCACTATAAAAGCCGATACCTTGGCCGGAGGAACGTCCTTCTCCCATGGCCTTACATATTTGAATGATATTTTTGCCTTAGAAACCCGGAGAGCTTTAAAAGTCCACACTGATTTGCCGCCAGCGCCTACAAGATCCGTATTAGCCGGAACATATTCCGAACTTACAAGACTGATTTGGCTCTCGTCAATCGGATCAGCAAGTTCCCAAGAGTATCCGGTCGTCGCATTAGCTTCCATCGTAATCACAAATTCCTTACCGACTGTCGCTTGAACCGTGTCGGCCACATCAGCAAAAGCAAATGAAAAAAACGCCAGAAATACCAACATAATACCTATCTTCATATTAATCCTCCCTCAATGCCTGAAGTGCACAAAGACCCTGCCGAAATTTTTATCGTCCTTTTCTATCCTGTGATAAAGCCGTTTGATCTCCGGCTGTTCCAGAAAACGCAATACGTGTTTCTTCAGCTGCCCACTCCCTTTGCCGGGGATGATTTCTACTAAAGAAATTTTCTTCTCTACAGCCTCTTCGATGACCCGATTAAGCTCCGATTCAATCGACCGGCCTTTATTAAAAATATCGTGCAAATCTAACTTTATTTTTGCCAGTGGAACCCCCTTGCCTAGATGCTAAGATTCCCTCCCCGCAGGGGATTAAAAATTATTCTGTGAGATCAATCCGTAATACTGGTTTATAGACTTTAAAGAATTTATAAACAAGCTCCCCACAAACCAGCTTAAGATAACCAAAATTACAGTTACGATTAACTTCGTTTTCCTGCTAAAGCGCGGATTTATCCAGACCAAAGGCAAAGCCAGGGGGCCAACGCATAAAAAAGCAATGACTATCCCGGGAGTCTTAAAATACCATTTAAATCTGGTTTCTAAACCCTTCCCGCAGAAACGGCACAAAATCGCATCATCCTGAATTTCTTCGGCGCAATAGGGGCATTTTTTCATATTATACTCTCTTGTGCGTTCCGCGATTCTTTACAGGGCGCTCGAATGGCAGGACTTTTTCAAAATGCTGATAATCTTTCAAAGATTTCCAGTTCCCTCCCCAGGTCCAGTCCAGGCGTTTAAATGTTTTTACTACCGGAGAACCCTCATAGAGCGTCCCCGGCCTGCTTGTATTATACACCGCTCCGGGAGGCAATACTCTATTCCTTTTGATATAAGGATTCTGCACCGGGTTAATATCAATGGCGAAGCCGTAAGCATGATTGGAGAGTGATCTTGCGCCGGTTGCTGTCCGGTAATTAAATGCGGATGTGTTATTCGCCATCATCGATTGATCATCACTATTCCACTTCCCATTCCTATAAAACCGGTCATGGGAAATGGGGATGACGGACTTAATAGGAAATCTTGTATTTAATGCCACCTTGAAAACTTCCCGGATATCAGGCACCAGCCTTTCATCGATGACCAGCTGGCCCTTATGGATCTTGCCGTCAAATGAATAATATAATACGTCTATCAGTCTTTGTCTTTTCTTAAATTCAGGCGGGCTGTACTTTCTAAGAGCTGAAGATAATGACATATTACAATCAATGATGGGATTTTGGAGTGAACCCAGAGGCGCGCGTTCAGGCGCCCTTCCTGTTCCGACACCGACTGTAGCGCAACCGGATAAGACTAAAGC
>JAPLLM010000016.1 GCA_026387555.1 Candidatus Omnitrophota bacterium
GAAACAACCGCGGAAGCCGCAGAGAGCTGGCCTGCGCCGGGCCCGTAAAACAAAAGGTTCCCCGCCAGATCGCTTGAAACATAGATAGCATTATATACCCCGTCAACCGAAGCTAGAAGATGGCTTTGTGGAATGAGGGTAGGGTGGACCCTTACCTCCAAACCATCATCTTTTTTCTTGGCAATAGCCAAAAGTTTTATCTCTAAACCCAGCTCCTTGGCATACTCCACGTCGGATAACGAAATCCGGGAGATTCCCTCGATATACAGATCATCTAAAGAGACCATCCTGCCGAAAGCAAGATAAGTAAGCAGGACAAGTTTATGCGCGGAATCGATACCGACGATATCAAAGGTCGGATCCTTCTCGGCAAAACCCTTTGCCTGGGCTTCTTTAAGCGCCTGATGGAATCCCAAAGAATTCTGCGACATCTGGGAGAGTACGTAATTAGAAGTCCCGTTGACTATGCCATAAATGCTATTAAAACGGTTAGCCACTAACCCTTCCCTAAGAGATTTAAGTATAGGGATACCTCCGCCTACCGAGGCCTCAAAATATATATTCTTCCCTTTATCCGCAGCCAGGGCAAAAAGTTCGCTCCCGCACTCGGCAAGGAGGGCCTTATTCGCAGTAACCACATTCTTACCCTTTTTAAGCGCGGCCATAATAAATTCCTTTGCCGGATGGATGCCGCCGATCAACTCTACGACAACATCGATCTGCACGTCATCAATAACTGCTGACGCATCTTTAGTAAACAGGCTTCTATCGACGGCAACATTCCTCTTGGCGGAAATATCCTTATCGCAGATTCTCTTGATATTTATTTCGAACCCAATCTTGTCGGTTAAAAGCGCCTTCCTCTCATGGAGTATCTTAACCACTCCGGACCCGATATTGCCGAAACCGATAAGCCCGACATTAATCTTTCTCATAAACTCACCCTCTCTTCATATAATAATTGACCGTATCATTGATGATCTTGCGGTGGCGGTCGTCCACGGCTAAAAACATAAGCCGGGTATCATAGATCAAATTCTTGGTTATTTCCTTTGACTCCAGGACCTTAGCGATAAGCATGATCGGGTGCGGGTCAAAAGGCAGGCGGATCTCCAGCGCCAGATTAGTCCCTTTGTCAAAATCCCTGTTGGTGGTAAGGAGCATTCCGCCGAGGCTGATATTCTTGGTCTGCGAGATATCCGTGCTATCCGCATTCTCCAGGATTCTGTAGGAGACTATGAAGCGCCCGCTGGCCCTGGGTTGCCTTCTTCTTTCCGGCCCGCTATATCCCATATCGCTACCTCCTTGATTAATTGGTCGGGGCGACAGGACTTGAACCTGTGACCTCTTGACCCCCCTTCAAGCGCTCTAGCCAAACTGAGCCACGCCCCGCAATCTTTTACTCCTCCCTTTTCTGGCGCGTCATTAATTCCTTGACCGCCTTTAAAGGAGATTTATTCTTATAAAGAACCCGGTAGACTTCTTTTACTATCGGCATATCTACCTTGTATTTCAAAGACAATTTATAGGCGCACTCGGCAGTAGGAACGCCCTCGGCCACCATCTGCATAGAGCCGCTTACTTGTTTCAGGGTCTTCCCTTTCCCGATCTGCTCGCCGACGAATCTGTTCCGGCTGTAATTGCTAATACAAGTTGTTACCAAATCCCCCAGCCCGCTTATACCGCTAAATGTCCCAGCATTCGCTCCCATGGCATGGCCTAACCTGGCCATCTCCACCAGGCCGCGAGAAAGTATCCCTGCCTTAGTATTAGTGCCGAAACCTAATCCGTCGGAGATTCCGCAGGCAATTGCGATTACATTTTTAAGGCTCCCGCCTAATTCGACTCCCACTACATCGGGGTTGGTATAAATCCTGAATTTGTCGCTCATGAAAATATTCTGCAGATATTTGCGCACTGCTTTATCGTGAGAACTGACAACCGCGGTTGTCGGCACTCCGAAAGCTACTTCGTGCGCGATAGTCGGCCCGGAGAGAACACCAAGTTTAATATTCCCCAATTCACTATGGATCACCTCCGACATTCTTTTTAACGTAGGAATCTCTATGCCCTTAGTAACGCTTAAGTATACTGCTTCGCGCGAGTATCCGGCGCGCTTAACCTTCTTTAAGACTTCGCGCATATGCTGGGAAGGTGCTGCGATTACTACCAGATCTTTATCCTTAAGCGCTTTCTTTAAATCATGAGTAATCTCAAGATCATGCGGCAGTTTAACCCCCGGAAGGAACTTGGTATTGATGCGCTTTTTATTTAAGTAAGCGGCATAATCTTTAAACGCCCCCCAGAGAGTGACCTTATAACCTTTCCGGTTTAAGATTACCGCCAGTGTCGTTCCCCATCCCCCGTCGCCTAAAATGGCTATTCTTGCCTTTTTCATAATATTAAACCGAGTCCGCGCTCAAAAAATGGACCTTAGGGAAGATGTTCGTATCATTCTTTTCTTCCCGGATGATAAAATGCACGCCTACGTCAAACGTACCGGGCGTGAGCGTATCGACCCTCGCTACTTTACCAATGATCCCGTTCTGATAAATAAAAACTCTCTTCTCTATCTCTTCGCAGATACCTAATACCGCGCGGTCAAAAGACAACCAGATAATATCGTCTTTATTCACCTTCTCCCCGATTTTGCAAAGAAGCCCGGACTGGCTTACGTCAGAAGTATAACCCTGCAAGAGTTTCGAAACAGTCTCTTTCCTGCATACCTTATAAGCAAGAGGCGTGGCGTATTCAATTCTTACGAATTCTCTGCGCTCCGCACCACTGTACTGACCGCTCATATTACTTTATCTCCAGATTATTCTTATTCGTTCTTAACTTTGCAAGTTCCCAGGAATATTCATATAGATGCAGGCCCTTGCTCACCGCGATTATCTCTCCGTCTTCGACCCCGATCTCTTCCGCCATGTATTGCTTGACCAGCTGCAATCCTCCCAGATTCGAAGGAAAACCACCCCACAGATCCCAGGAACGGAAATATAATATGAAGTGCAATTTACCATAACGCACGCGGGTGTCGATGATCCTCAAACACGGGGGATCGACTAATTTAATATCCCCCGGCATACCGATCTCCATGGTCGCCTGATTGGTGCCGCACCCTTTTTCTTTATAAAGCTTAATCACCTCTTCTACCTGATTACAATTCAAGGGCATTTCGCGCACCATCTCTACGCCGTCGATCTTTTCTTTAAGGCGCACCTTAGGGTCGACCAACCTCTCGCCGTAAGTATAATCTTCGGTCGCAGTCTTTGCCCCGGTTAAGAGATAGCTTAAATAACCTTGAATATAATCCATATCCGTGGGAGCGGGTATGCTCATCCCCTCGGGAATGATCGGGATGATCTGATGCGAGGGCTTGCGCACGCGCACGGAAACAAAATCAAACTCCAGCCGTCTCTGGCCTTCATAACTTCCCCGCGTAATGGTATAGACATGTCCTTTATCAAGTATCGCGGACAGGCATTGAAACCAGGCGTCATCTAAATCAAAGGCGTCGATAAAAACCGGTTTTAAGAATTGTTCTGGCATTTTATTTCTTTTCCTTAGCCGTCTTAAGAAACATCTTAAAACTGCTGATTATCTGTGAAATAGGCATATTTTTTCCGATGTAACCGTTGCAGCTGTATTCCTTGCACTTGGCGATAAGGTTCTCATCGTAGCCGAATCCCGTGATCATAATCACCGGAAGCAGCGGGAACTTATCCTTCATCTTCTTTAACGCCTCCATTCCGCTCATTCCCGGAAGTTTTATATCCATAAGCACAGCGTCAAAACTCTCTTTCTCCACTAAATTTAGGGCATCCTCCGCGGAGGATACGCTTGTCACCGCGCAATCTTCCTTCTTCAGCAATTCGGCAAAAAGATCCCTTACCGAGGCCTCGTCATCGACTACAAGAATTTTATTCGCCATATCTCCTCCTGTTTTCTAAGCAAACGGCAGTTTTATGGTAAAGGTCGTGCCTTTATTCTCAACGCTTTCGATTTCGATAGAGCCGTTATGGTTCTTGATTATATTATAGCAGATCGACAAACCCAACCCGGTACCGTCTGACTTTGTGGAGTAAAAGGGCATAAAAATATTTTTCAGGTTATTCTGCTTGATCCCCACCCCTGTATCACTGATCTTGACCAACACGCTGTTTCCGTCCGCAGCCTCGGAAGTAATATTAAGCGTCCCCCCTTGCGGCATAGACTGATAAGCGTTAAGAAGGAGGTTTACAAAGACTTCTTGCAGCTGGTTTAAATCGCCTTTGATCGCAGGCAAGACCTGCGCCAAGTGCCTTTCTATAATTACGTTTGAATCAGGATTTTTATGATACGAGATCAAAGGGATAACGCTTTCAATGACCTCATTTATACTTACCTCCTCAAGGTGCACAACGCTCTTACGCGCAAACTTAAGGAGCCTGTCTACCAGCTTTCTTATCCTCTCTGCCTGGGAATTGATGATCCCAAGGCCTTCCCGCACATCATCGCCGATAGTAGAATTATCCTTGAGGAGCTCAAGCCTCCCGGAGATCACGAACAAAGGATTATTGATCTCGTGGGCCATGCCGGCGGCAAGCTGGCCGATGGCGGCTAATTTCTCCGACTGGAATACTTCATATTCGAGCTTCTTCATCGCGGTAACATCCTTAGCTATCAAGATGTAGCCGATAAGATTATTGTCAGTATCTTTCAGCTGGGTTACGGTAAGGTCAACAGGGAAAAGTGTGTTGTCCTTTTTCTTAAGTTCGGCCTCTGTCTCATACCTGCCCTTAAGCTTAACCTCGGAGAGCATCCAGCCGACATCCGTATCTCCTTCGGTAAACAACATCCTCACATCCTTAAAGACTATCTCATCTTTGCGCCAGCCGAAGAGATACTCCGAGCCCATGCCGAAATAAGTAATATTCCCGTCGAGATTTATGGCAAAGAGCGCGTATTCCTTAATGCTGGACATTATATTCCTTAGAGTGCCGTCAATATTCTTCAAGGAAGATTCTTTCTCTTTTAATCCGGTTATGTCGTTACCTACAAGCAAGACCCCTTCTAAAACCGAGTCTTTAGCTATTATCGGCGTTATGCACCAGGAGATCAGATGCTCTTTTTCGTCGCATCCGCTTATCAAGCCTTCAAAGGCATTAGCCCGTTTATAGGCGATAGCGTCATCCATCACTGCTTTGAACATCTGCTGCTTCATCTGGGTATTGCTATGGCAGTATAAGAGCTTAGTCCAGGGCTCTCCCAACAAATCGGATTCTGCCCGTCCCGTCAGGGTAAATACCTTCTTGTTGCAGAAAGTGATCTTCCCTTCGCGGTTAAGATAGATGAGTAGCACTCCCGCTTCTTCGATGACCCTATTTAAGAAACTTTCGGATAACTTTCCGGCTGTAGCCATAGATTTTCAATCCCTGTCCCGCTTTTCTGGAGCGGGCGATCGGAATCGAACCGACATATATAGCTTGGAAGGCTATTGTTCTA
>JAPLLM010000006.1 GCA_026387555.1 Candidatus Omnitrophota bacterium
TATAAATAACAGCGTCCCCCGGGCTTGAGACATCGATCCTGCGTATTCTGTAGACATTAAAAACCCCCGAACGCTGCGCTGCAGCAGCTATCGTCAACGCCGGAGATAATTCCTTTATGCCATACCTTACCCCGGGCTTCGGCCCTGACATCTTAGACTCTAATCCGGTGATAACCGGAAATTGCAAATCTTTGGGCTCTATCGAACTATTAAAGAGCATCCCGCTTTCATCTACGGCAAAATACCGGTAAAGCTTTATAAATGCGATTGGCTTGCGCTCTACAAAATCAACGTAGACTCTTCCCGGGAGCACCTTGGCAATATTGATCCGGCTAAAACCCGGGTAACCCGCTACAATCCGCTCCGATTCATTCTCAAGGTCAAGCGAGAATATATTTTTCCCTTTGAAATAGGAAAAATCCGCGTTGCTTCCCCTGACTACGACTTCCCTGACCAAAAAATAATCCGAGCTCTTTAGAATATTCCAAATATATCCTATAACAAAAGATATGGCAAGAAGAATTATCAAGGCTGCGACGATAACTGCGGCCGGGAATTTACGCGCCTTAACCGGAGGCGTGCGCGTATTCGGTCTATATCTTTTCATTAGCTAATTTTAATAGCTTCAGGCAGAGGTCGGCAAATTCAAGGCCGGCGACCGAAGCTGCCTTAGGCAAAAGGCTGGTGGACGTGAAACCCGGAATGGTATTTACCTCCAGCACAAAAGGCGTATCGTCTTTTAAGATTATATCCACCCGCGAACATCCCCAACAGCCAAGAAGCCTGTGCGCGGATAATCCCGCATCCTGAATTCTACGGCTTAAACTTGCGTCAATCTTAGCGGGGACCACGTAATCAGTAAGCCCCGCGCCGTATTTAGCCTCATAATCAAAATATTTATGTTTGGGGATTATTTCGACCACAGGCAGAGCCGCGTCGCCGAGAATGCCTACAGTCATCTCTCTGCCCGGCAGATATTCTTCAATGAGCGCGTGATCATCAAAACTGAAAGCCAGACGCATGGCATTATCAAGATCCGCTTCCTTATCAATTATCGTTAATCCTATGCTGGATCCGTAACCCGCTCCACTCGCCCTTACGCGCGACAACATTACGCGCAACTTTTAGCCCGTGCTTCTGGAAAATTTTACGCGAGGCGATCTTATCCATAGCCAGAGCACTCGCCGCTGCTCCGGAACCAGTATAAGGAAGATTTATCTCTTCCAGTATTCTTTGAATTCCACCGTCCTCGCCGAATCTACCGTGCAACGCCAGGAAAACCGCATGAAAAGAATATTTTTTTAATAACTCGATATTCTCGCTGCGGCTGTCAGTTACAATATCAACGGCGATTACATCAACGCCCGCGCCTTTTAAAGCCTCATATACAGCCTTACCTGACTTCAAAGATATTTCCCTCTCCGAAGAAGGCCCACCCATCAAAACTCCGATCTTCTTGCCTTTAATGTCTATTTCCATATTCTTATTTCAGGTTCGAGTTTTATGCCGAACTCTTCTTTTACCTTATGGGAAACCAAATCAATTAACTTCAGCACATCCTTCGCCTTGGCCCCTCGGGCATTCAGGATAAAATTAGCGTGCCTTTCAGAAACGACTGCGCCCGCGCACCTCTTTCCCTTTAATCCGCAGGCGTCTATAAACATCCCGGCGCTTCCCTGCGCAGGATTCTTAAAAATACATCCTACGTTCGGTAAAGAATTATCCTGCGACTTGCGGCGATAATCAAGGTATTTTTTTATTGTAGCACTGATCGCGCTCTTTTTGCCTTTCTTAAGGATAAATCTGGCGCCCAAGATTATATAGCGGTTTAATTTGGAATTACGGTAACTGAAACCAGCGATACTTTTTTTAATTATCTTAACCCTGCCGTTATAATCCATAATCCGGATATCTTTGACTAATCCCCCTATCCCTTTTCCCCAACCCCCGGCATTCATGATCAACGCCCCGCCGATCATACCGGGTATCCCCACCAGGAATTCAGCGCCTGTCAGGCCGGAATTTTTAGCTGCGGATAAGAAACGGTTCAGATATACTCCGGAACCACATTCAATAACATTACCCTTAACGCTGATTTTGGAAAAATCCGCAGCCTTCAAACGGATAATTACCCCGCTTAAACCGCGGTCAGGCGCTAAGATATTGCTTCCGGCTCCGATGACGAATACTTTCTTGCGTTTGCATTTAGCAAATAACAAGGCGTCCCTTAATTCGGATTCATCCCGGGGCTCGACAAAATGATCGATCTTCCCGCCGATCTTAAATGTGGTGAGTTTTTTTAGTGAGCTCTTCTGCCAGTTCATCGCTTAGTTTTACGATATCCCCCGCCCCCAAAGTAATAACCAGGTCTCCGGGAGATAACTCGTTTATCAGATACCGGACGATCTTATCCTTTTCAAGAAAACAACCCGGCTTTGCCGGGCTTCGCTCTTTTATCTTATCAAAAATTGATTTACCTGCTACCCCTTCCATAGGAAGCTCGCTTGCCGCATAGATATCCGTGATTATCACATAATCCGCCGCGTCAAAAGCAGAAACAAATTCATCCAATAATAGTTTAGTGCGAGTGTAGCGGTGCGGCTGAAAAACAGCGATCAATCTCTTGGGATTCAATTTAGCCGCAGCCGTTAATGTCGCCCTAATCTCTGTCGGATGATGCGCGTAATCATCGATTACCGTAATATCGGTATCTTTGAATTTTATCTCCAGCCTCCTGGCAGCGCCCTTATAACCGGCAAGCGTGCGCTTAATAAAACTTAGATCGATCCCCAGTTCCAGACCCAGCGCTATCACGGAAAGCGCGTTGGAAATATTATGCTCGCCTCCCAATGCCAGATGGAATCGATCAATATGTTTGCCTTTATAAACGCAGTCAAAATCAGAAGTAAGCCCGCTTAACTTGATATTAACCGGATGGATATCCGCGCTATCCTTCAGACCGAAAGATACGCTCTTAGTTTTACAGTTTTGCATCAATGCCTTTAAGTTAGGGTCATCCGCGCAATAAAACACGCACCCGGTAATATCGGTATTATTGATAAAATCCTTAAAGGCCGCCAGCTCGCTTTCAAAATCGCGGTAATAATCCAGATGCTCGCGGTCGATATTGGTAATAATGGAATACTTGGGATGATAACTTAAAAAAGACCCGTCTGACTCATCTGCCTCCGCCACAAAATACTCGCCTTCACCCAAACACGCATTCGTATTGATATTCTTTAAAATCCCGCCGATAGCGACCGTCGGAGATAATCCGGCCTCTAATAGAAGGTACGAAGCCAACGAAGTAGTCGTGGTCTTACCGTGGCTTCCGGCAACGGTAATCACCAATTTACCCTGCATAAGCTTAGCCAGCGCCTCGGCCCTTTTGATCAAAGGAATCCCCAGCTTCTTAGCCTCCATTACCTCGGAGTTATCCTCTTTTACCGCCGAAGAATAAACTACCAGATCAGCTCCGGAAATATTCCCTGCCTCATGCCCGATAAATATTTTAGCGCCCAGTCCCTCCAACGCGCGGATGACCTTGCTCTGCTTCAGGTCAGAGCCGCTTACGCGGGCCCCGCGTTTAAGCAGAAGATGCGCAATCCCGCTCATCCCGATACCGCCTATGCCGATCAAATGATAGTGCTTATCCATTTCTTACGTATTTCACCCAAGCGTCATTAAGGTCATCGATGCTGACAAAAGAATACGCCGCTGCAAGCGCCTTCTGGAGATTTTGATTATCTCTCAAATACTGGCAGAATAACACAAATTTATC
>JAPLLM010000072.1 GCA_026387555.1 Candidatus Omnitrophota bacterium
GCAATGCGGGCATTTAAGCCCGTCGGGAATCAAATCTTTCAGCTCTCTCTTAAACCAGGCATCTGTGCCCTCGGTAGCGATATACGCGGAAAGTTTCTCTATAACCTTGACATCAATAAATTCTTCTTTGCAGGAATTACATAACAGCGCGGGGATCGGTACGCCCCAATATCTCTGGCGCGATAAGCACCAATCCGGCCTCAACTCCACCATTGCCGCGATCCTCTCCTTGCCCGGTGCAGGGACCCATTGCACATCGTTGCGGATGGCGTCGATCAGCTTGCGACGCAAATCATTGTGATCGACCTTTAAAAACCACTGCTTGGTCGCGCGAAAGATTATCGGATTCTTGCAGCGCCAGCAGTGCGGATATGAATGCTGTATTTTAGAATTATAAAGGAGCGCGCCAAGCCCCTGGAGCTTATCCAAAATGACTTTATTAGCTTCCAGGCAATTCATGCCTTTCAGGTCTCCGGCGGTAGAATCAAAATTCCCCTTGGAATCGACCGGCATAATAATATCAAGCTTATATTTTATCCCGGTAAAATAATCTTCGTTACCGTGCCCGGGGGCGGTATGCACCAACCCCGTCCCCTCTTCGCTTGAGACATAATCCGCAAGGACTACGCGTCCACGCCTTATGCCAAAAGGATGATCGTAGGTCAGGCCTTCTAAATCTTTGCCTTTAAACTCTTTGATCAACTGATGGCCGCCTATCCCGGCCTTCTCCAAAAATGAATTCAAGAGAGTACTTGCAACGATCAGATTCCCCTTTTCGCTTTTAATATAGGAATAGGTAAAAGCCGGATGCACTGCCACTGCCACATTTGCCATCAGCGTCCAGGGTGTAGTAGTCCAGATCACCAAAAATGCGTCTTTAAAATCTTTTTGCGCGTCGAGCTTGAATTTTACAAATATCGACGGAGAAGCGTGGTCTTCATATTCAACCTCTGCCTCGGCTAAGGCGGTCTCGCAGCGATAGCACCAGTTGACCGGCTTTAAACCGCGATAAATGTAGCCCTTCTTGACCAACTCTCCCAGGGAATCAATAATACTTTTTTCGTAGACCGGATCCAAAGTCAAATACGGATGCTCCCAATCGCCGAATACGCCCAAACGCTTGAACTCCTCTTTCTGGAGCTCTACGTAGCGCATGGCGTAATCAAAAGCCTTTTTCCTGAAATCGACTTGCGCAATCTGATATTTATTTATTTTTAATTCTTTGAAAAGCTGATGCTCGACCGGCAGTCCGTGGCAATCCCAACCCGGGACATAGGGCGAATCAAAACCCTGCAAGTTTTTATATTTTACTACGATGTCCTTCAAGGTCTTGTTCAAGGCATGGCCTATATGGATATCTCCGTTAGCGTAAGGCGGCCCGTCGTGCAGGACATATTTCGGCTTGCCGTTTGATTTCTTAAGAATAGACCCGTAGAGGTCCTGCGCCTGCCAGCGCTTTAAAGTCTCCGGCTCGCGCTTAGGCAGATCCGCCTTCATAGGGAAGTCGGTCTTAGGAAGATTGAGTGTAGATTTGTAATCCTTATTATCTGACATATTTACCGATGATGATATCCAGGTCCTTCTTTATCTTAGCGGGGATATTCTTCTTATCCGTCACGATCGCGCATTTAAGGGCGCTGCCGCAGGAACAAGTTTTTTCTTCCGGCATAAGGCGCACGAGCTTTTTAAGTATGTTCTTGGAATTTTCGACGTTCTTACACAAATTCTGAATGATCAAATCAATGGTAACGCTGGTATGCGTCGGATGCCAGCAGTCGTAATCGGTGATCGCCGCCAGCGTCGAATAACACATCTCCGCTTCCCGGGCAAGCTTTGCCTCGGCGAAATTAGTCATACCGATAACGTCCATTCCCCAACTGCGGTAAAGATTCGACTCTGCCAGCGTGGAAAAAGCCGGGCCTTCCATATTGATATAAGTCCCGCCGTTGTGAATTCTTAAGTTCAAAGATTTACCGGCATCGTAAACAATCTTCTGCATCTGCGGGCAGACCGGGTGCGAAAATTCGATGTGCGCGACGATCCCTTCTTCGAAGAAACTCATGTTGCGGCCGGAATTCGTGCGGTCCACAAACTGGTCCACCACCACAAAATCCAAAGGCCGCAAATCTTCTTTAAGGCTTCCGCAGGCAGTCACCGAAATGATCCTGTCTACGCCGAGCTTCTTCATAGCAAAGATATTAGCGCGGTAATTTATATAGCTGGGAGGAATGCGGTGCGTTACATCATGGCGCGGGAGGAATATGACATCTTTGCCCTCCAACTCTCCGACGATAAATCTACCCGAAGGCTTTCCGAAAGGGGTCTTGACCGAAACCTCGTCATTTATTTTAAGCCCGTCTATCTTATATAAACCGCTCCCGCCGATGACACCTATTTTAGACATAGTCCGGTCTCCCTTTATCTTTTTGCCAGCTCTTGACCGCGCTCAACTGCCGCCTTGATTGCTTCTTCCCAAGATGCGCCGCTCTCTTTTGCTTTTAAAGCTGCTTCGGTCATCCCGCCTTTTGAAGTAACCTGATTTTTTAATTCATGAGCTGAAAGTCCCGAGGACTTAAGCGCCTTTAGCGCTCCGCTTACGGTAGTGTGTGCAAGCAGCCTGGCTTCCTTTAAGCTAAACCCGAGATTTCCGGCCTGCTTTATAAGTTCATTTGAAAATTCCGCTTTCACAAATTTATTCTTTTCTAAAAGATAATACACGTACCCCGGCCCGTTTCCGGAAATCGCGGTAGCCGCGTTCATCATAGATTCGTCCACCAACATGACTTTACCCAGATGCCGGAAGATCTTTTTTGCCAGTTTCAAATCAGCGTTGCTGGCGAATTTACCTTTACACAGGCAAGTCATCCCTGCGCCGATTTTTGCCGGCATATTCGGCATGACCCGGATCACCCGGCAGACCCCGAAATGGCTTTCGATATATTCCGTAGGGATACCGGCGGCAATGGATACTACGAGTTTATCCGGTAAAATTCCGGAAGATGTTATTTCTTCGAATACTTCGGGAAAATGCTGCGGCTTGACTGCCAGAATGACTGTATCCGCGGCATCGATCAGCGCTGCGATATTCGCAGCTACTTTAGCTCCTTTAAATCCCGAAGTCCGGGAAAAATCTTTATCAAAAATGACCAGGTCAAAACGCCTGGCCAGCCTATTAGCAATAGCATGGCCCATAGCCCCGAACCCGATTATGCCTATAATATGTTTTTTACTCCACATCGAATATTGCCCGGCCGATGCGTATCATGGTCGAGCCCTCTGCAATTGCCGCCTCAAAATCATCACTCATTCCCATAGAAATAATTTTCAGGTCTTCGGATAACTTTTTCCCGTCGGGCTGCGTAAGCCCAAACTCATTGACCTTATTTCGGAAATTTATCAATTCTCTAAAGAACGGCTTGGCTTCTTCTGCGCTACTCATCAAGGGCGCTATCGTCATCAAACCCTTGATGCGGACATTAGGAAGCTTGATCATTCCAATTATCGCATCAATCCCTGCGCGCACAGTCAGACCGGTCTTGGTCTCTTCGTGCGAGACCTTGATCTCGACTAATATATTCTGGATCTTGCCGATCTTGGCTGCCTGTTTATCTATTTCTTGAGCCAGCCGCACGCTATCCACTGATTGTATAAGATCGAAAGTACCGACTGCATCTTTGGCTTTATTGGTCTGCAGATGGCCGACCATGTGTTTCTTTACCTGCGGCGCAAGCCCACGTACTTTTAGCGACGCTTCCTGGACGCGGTTTTCGCCGATATCCGTAATTCCCGCCTCAACTGCCTCTCTCACCTGCTCTACCGTCCTGCCCTTGCTGATAGCGACGATAGTGACCTCTGCGGAATCGCGGTTAACCTTGACGCAGGCAGCCCTCACCCGCTCCCTTATCTTACCTATATTATCTCTTATCATGATATTAGCTTATATATTATACACGATAAACTTAGAGGGTCAAACAAAACCACGCTCGCCTTATTGCGCGGGTCCTGCCACGGCGACACCCTACTGTCCTCGCTTTCGCTGCGGGCAGTAGGGGACTCGTCGCCGTGTCACCCGCGCATAATGTTGCTCACTCGTATAGGATAAATAAAAAGTGGCGCCGTAGGATGAGCCTTAAGGCTGAGAACCAAAAGGCAGGGACGCCACTTATAAGGTGATAGTTATAATTTAGATCCGGCAAATTCCGTTTTTAATTCCGTTGCGCTCCTTCCTGAACCAAGAACTACAAGGATATCTTTGAGGTCGGGGTTAGTAGAAATGTAGCCTTCTTCTCCTGCCCTTTCCTCTTCATTACGTAGAATGTCTGCAATGCAAAAGGTTATCTTATCCGTATCGTTATCCAGGTTACCCTTAAAGCAGCTTGCCGCCAAGTAATCTTTTATACGCTCTGCTGAAGGACTAATACCTGAATTGATTAATCTTTCTATATCCGACCACTCCTTGGTCAGGTTTAGGCTCTCAAGGCTACTCTTGAGTGTATCCTTCATGCTTAGCCTAAGGCGATCCATAGACTGGGTGACGACAGGCAGGAAGCGAAAGTCGATGCCGCCGGGAGCCATACTTGCCTGTGGTGTGGCCGGCGAAGAGGAAGCAGACGGCTGTACTGTCCCCTTAGATATGGGTGCGCCGGATAATATATCTTTCACATCCAATATTCCTTTATCCCGCATTACCGGCATTTCTTTCCGGCGAAGTATCTCACCAGTAACGCGACTGGCGATAGTCAAGGATTCGACAAACATTGCTGTTGCCT
Source organism: Candidatus Omnitrophota bacterium (assembly GCA_026387555.1). Classification (GTDB taxonomy): domain Bacteria; phylum Omnitrophota; class Gorgyraeia; order Gygaellales; family Profunditerraquicolaceae; genus JAPLLM01. Next base: position 4,770 of record JAPLLM010000072.1, read on the forward strand.
TGTTGAAATATTTTTCCTTGCCTGTATCTTTAAAAAGCTGGTAATAATTAATCCCTCCATTGAGTCCATTTGTAATATCCAAATTATACCCTCCCGCATTTAACGTAGTAAAGGTACGGTAAAAAACATCAAGGTTGGAATTCTTATCCCAAGCACGTTCAATGCGTTGTATCGACTTCGCAATCTTAAGTGCGAGTCCCTCCACAGAATCCCACTTATTATCTCTTACCGCAGTAAGAGTCTGATTAAAAAGCGCATCTAATTCCCTAACCGCTTCTATTTCGTCTGGAGAAAGACGAACCACTTCTTTAACAGCAGTATCCGCCTCCGCCCCAGCCAGCGAAGAGGACGCAGATGGCGGTTGCATTATCTGAGCAAGCAAATTGTTGGCTAAATCAAGATTATTTTGGGCTGCAGCAGCTATCGTAGCAGAAGAACTAGCGCCCAATTCCTTAAACCCTGCAAACTCTCCCTCTTCACCGCCGTTGATTGCCTGATTAAGTAATGCTCTTGCGCGGGCAAGATTCGCTTCTCCTCCTTGACCAATAAGCTGCTGCGCTTCACTTAACCTGTCATTCGCAGCTTCAAGTATTGAACCTCCTCCCGGGCCAGCAAAGGGCTCTTGGATAACCAGCGACCTAACCCCATCCTTCGTCCCCGTCCCAGCCGGCGAAGAGGACTCACCTGCTTTGCCCGGACCAGTGACTTCAAACTTAATTTCATCCGGTACCTTGAACCTATAATCCGGATTAAGCCTAATTGCTTTCTTAAACGCATCAATTGCCTCTTTGTCCATTTTAAGATTATAATAAGAACAGGCGAGATTGAAATTATAATTCGGTGAGTCAGGATTAAGTTCAACGGCTCTTTGACTTAACTTTAAAGCCTCAACATCATTTTCTCCGGACTTCATAAGACATACAGAAAGATCGTTATAATTGTCTGGATTATTCGGATCGATTGAGATGCCCTTCCGAAATTCAATAATTGCCTCAGCTAATTTACCCAATTCCTTATATCTAAGGCCAATAAGATTGTTTAGCGCAGAAATAGCTCTAGTATTGTCAGTTATTGCAATTCGAGGATAATCAAAATTTAGCCACTCTTTAGTTGTGAGATTATCACTAAAGCGATATTTTCCATTAATCAGCCTTTGTTCAAATAAACGCCTTTCCTCCGCAGAAAATTTATATTCATTCCTCAGAACAAAATAATTGCCTTTCTTTAAGTAATAGATATTGATGTCCTCCAGTATTCTAAACTTATCGTTGCGTGGATCAACGATTAATAATCCGTTCTTAGCGAGCGGGATTGCAACAAAATAGTGTCCACCCCGACGAGGGCCGTAAGTCTCAAACGGTACTTCTATGTATCTAACTTCAAAACCTAATGACTCCAGTAATATTGAGGATAAAACAGATTGAGTTACGCAAGCGGCAAGTCCTTCTTTTATCGCATTCTTTTTGGTAGATTCATCCATATTCGCTTTTTCTAAAAGCTCAAAGATATCATTCTGATTAACATCGGAACCAGTTACTAAAAGCTTCATAAGTTTTCGAGGTCTCAAGATATCCCCATCATAACCGGTCTCCCACAAAACATGATGGAGCATGCTCAAAAACGAAATCAGGGCCTTTGGATCATTACCTGCGGAAAGTGATATTTTCTTAAATTTGGCAATATCTATCTCATTAAAGAAGGCGTCAAATTCTCTTGAGATATCGGCAATACTGCGCTCTCCGTAACCACGCTCTCTTAGCATCTTATCTAAAGGCTTAGCTTGCTCAGCTCTAACAACACCCTCATAATTTTTTAGAACCTGTGTTACTGGATATTGTTCAGATGCCTTCTCAGGTTTATCCTTGTGCTCATTAACATTGGTCATTATAATAGGCGCCCTTTCCTGGACTTCTATTTTCATCTCTGTTGGATCAGCTGCATTTGCGGATAAACTAACAAAAGCCAGAATAGGAAGCAAATAACTCCCCCCTCTTTGCCATAAAGAACTTTCAGCAACGGCCGGCGAAGAAGATATCTTTGCTCCTGTATTGGGGTCAATAACAGCTTGGCCTCCAAATTCAGGCATTACACCGGGGGCAAGACCGGTAATCCCTCCTGAAAAATAGCTCCTTACGTTCTGGCCATAAGGTGTATAAACGGGCTCTTTGATATTGTATTCTCCATCCTTAAATGACTTCTGATAGGCCTGGAAATAGGCGGTCTTTGACCAGTCCTCTTTAGACATAAGATTGTTTAGCCTTCTTCGGTCTATGAGGTTGGAATAGCCGGTGTTTTTATCAGCAAACCTTACTTTAAACCACTGTGCAAGAATTAAAGAATAATATACCTGCCTTAAAGGAGCGTAACGCTTGGAGGTGTTTATCTCCTGAGTCAGTTTAGGAATAATAAGTTCGCGGACGAGCTGGCTTGAGTATTCGTTGAGTTCTTTAAGACGCGGGTCTTTGAAATTATACGTAGCGGAGTCTTTTAGATAGTCCTGCTCCAGCATAACTTTAAGGGTAGCTTTGTAGATATAGGCCGAACCAGTGGTTTCTCTGATAACTATCTCATCCGGAACTATCCAAGGACGAGTTAAGGTAGGAATTGTTACATTATCATTACCCAAGAGCTCTCCTGCTTTTGCATATAGTTTATTCCAATATTCCCTTCCTTCAGGAGTCTCCGGAGAGGTTAACCTCGCAGTATCCTTCTTAAGCTGCAGATCTGACTCAAGCATAATCTTGCCGATGTCAGTTTGAGCTACATAAGGATCGATAATATTATCCGGCGAATCAGGACGTAGGTTTACCCAGAAAGAGGAATTAGGCAGGGTCAGTCCAATGAAGAAGTACCTTAAGAGGTCTTTGGAGGTATTCTCAATATCTTTTGTTGAAGGGTTTAAACTTCCTTTGTCCAAGAGTAATTTGAAGCTGTTGTCGTCGGGGAGATACTCTAGGTAACGTAAGTGCAGAGGCCGGAATTTGTCTTGGACAAACATACTGCGCATCTGCGCAAGACGGCCTAATATATCCAGCTGGGCAGCAACTTGAGCAAAGCCAATCTGCTGAAAAATAAGCACAAAACACAGTAAAAATGATAGTATTCTTTTAAGCTTGTTTTGCATCGGTTTTTGGGTAGTTTTTAGCTCTCAGCCTTATTAATAAAGTATATTATATAGGTAAGGGCTTACAAGGCTACTTGGGGGGAATTTTGAAAGCGCTTTCTAAGGCTAAATTTTAGAAGTATTCCTGATAAACTTCCTTGAAGCGGTTGACGGCTTTGGCGATGATATTCTTGGCAGGTTGATGGATAGGAACCATGGTAGGCGGCTTATGGATGACCAGGCCCTCGCAGACCATCCCGATAGCAGTGAGATAATTAAGGTATTTCTGGCCCGCAACGGTCTCATTCTCTTTGATCAAGGGAAGGATCTCGTTGTTATTGACGCGGCCCAATTTTACGGGAA
>JAPLLM010000106.1 GCA_026387555.1 Candidatus Omnitrophota bacterium
CTTAAAGGGCGCTTGGGGGAGGTTGACTCAAGCGCCTTTTTTGTGGTCGCGGACTGCCGAGGTGCGTTACTACTGCAAGGGTTTTACGGGTCCTGCCGTATGTACTAATGAATACTAAATTGATTGCAATTTTGAGGGTTATAACTGTATAATAATTATCAGATAGCCTTCTATTGGCCTTAAAGTAGAAAAGCAATAATAACTTGAGGTGATAAATGAGAAAGATAGCCGCATTAATATGTATAGCAGTATTTGCTAGCGGGTGCGCAACGTTGACTACGCAACAGGCTAAGTCTATATGGCCGGCCAAAAATCCATATTATGAATGGTATTGGTACCGTCCGGTGATGTTATCAAGCGCGGAAGAGGCAATAGGAACCTTAAAGAATCTCCAACAGAATTTTGTTGAATATGGATCCGGACAACATTTTAAGACATTTGATCTGGATAAATATGGTTTGCGCACAAAGTGGGAGTGGACTGAAACTACGCAATCTACCGAATATGTTCCTACCTACGGAGGGTCTTTCTTTGGTTCGACTTATGTGCCTTACTATGGCGGGACCTATCAGCCGCGCACTGATGTTAGTCAGTATGCAGGGGGGTTTGTGATTCCTTTTGCCGAGGTTTCCGCATTAGAAATTTATGATTTATCTCCTTATGAAAAAAGAGCATACAAATGGAACCTGGGGGTTTATCTGGATAACAAAGCTCCTATTTCTCTGCGCGCTCCCGATGAGAAAACAGTGAAACAACTGGGTGATGCTATTGCTACCTTAAGTCGCGAGCAAGGCCGTATCATAAAACCTTTGAGATTCGGTTTCAAGGGTTTCCCCCTAACGCCAGAACAGTCAGCAGAGCTTACGCTCCAGCCGGGAACCGGTATTTTGGTCCATGCTGTAGCAATAGGCAGCCCTGTAGAGAAGGCTGGTTTGCGTTTTCTAGATGTAATTTTAGAAGAAGACGGCCAGCCTGTAAAAGATGTCGATGAATTAGCTGCCCTAAGCGAGAAGAAGAAAAATGTAAAATTAAAAATCTTGCGCAGGGAAAAGGTTACCGATGCTACGGGAAATACAAACCTGCAGAAGACAGAACTGTTTCTTACTTTAAAATTTGAATAATAGATAGACTTAATTTATTTCTTAAGGCGCTTGCGACATCCATCGCAAGTGCCTTTTTTGTTTGGGTTTTATACATTTAGCGGTATAATATAGAAACTATGAAATTTACAAAGAAACAAATAATCAGGTTTCTGGTGATGCTGTTCCTTCTGGCGTGTATGCTCTTTGCCAATTTTTTTGCAGTGAGGGCTATGCTGCGTTACGGGGTAGAGGTTTATTTCTATGACAAGCTCCAGGTTGCTTTAAGTATTGCAGGCGTTAAGGGTATGGATGAGGAGCTTGCCAAGATCCGTTCAACGGAGAAATTGCCCCGGGTAATAAAGCTTACCGCAGAGTTTGATGCCCAAAGAAATAGTATCGCTGATCTTGATAAGTTCCTTCATGATAGGGTTGAGCAGAGCAAAAAGAAGGTCGAAGCCGTAAGGAACCTGCGCAGCCTCGCCATTATTCTTATCGCTCTGGCTTTCTGTTGGCAATTGCTTAGCCGTTGGTTTGAGCGCCGGAGATGCAAAGGAAAGTAAACAAATGCAATATACCAAAGGAAGTATAGGAAGGATATTCCTGCTTAAATTCGAAGACGACGATGTTTTGCTGGAAAAGATATCCGTCTTTGCCAAAAAAGAAAAACTTAAAGCGGCAACTATGGTATTTATCGGGGCCTTGAAAAAAGGCGACCTGGTCACCGGCCCTAAGAAACCCGTAATACCGCCTGAACCGAACAAGATGAATTTTAAGGACGGTTGGGAAGTTATGGGCATAGGTACGATTTTCTCCAATAAAACCGGCCCGCAGATACATATACATTCCAGCATGGGCAAGAAGCAGAAAGTACTTACCGGTTGCGTGCGCGGTAAGTCAAAAGTTTTTCTGGTAGTCGAGGCGATTGTTTTTGAATTAAAGGGAGTAAAGGCCACTAAATCAATTGACCCGTCTACCGGGCTCAACCTGCTTAAAATATTATAAATAACATTTCGACAAGGAGGCATTTACTGATGAAGAGGCTCATAGCGTTTATTTTTTGCGCGTGTTTTATTAATCTTATTACAAAAGGAGCAATGGCAATGGAGAGCAAGAGTGTGGTTTTAGAGACTGAGCAGGGGATAATCGAGATTAAGTTGATGCCTGATGTTGCGCCTAAGGCGTGCGAGAATTTCACTAAGCTGGCCGAAAAAGGATATTACAACGGCTTGATCTTCCATCGCGTGATCAAAGGTTTTATGATCCAGGGCGGAGACCCGAAGGGTACCGGTTCGGGCGGCGAATCAATATGGGGGAAGCCCTTTGTCGATGAAGTGAGCCCTAATGCGGAATTTGATTCACCCGGTATTCTGGCTATGGCTAATGCCGGGCCTAATACCAACGGCAGCCAGTTTTTTATCACCACTGCCCGGACGCCGTGGCTGAATATGCATCATACTATATTCGGAAAAGTGGTTTCGGGTTATGACGTAGTGCAAAAGATCGAGAACTGCGCGACGGATGCCTCTGACCGCCCCTCCAAAGAACAAAAGATCATCAAAGCTTATTTAAAATAAGCAGGATGAGGAAGCATTGAGATGAACGAAACCGGTTATCTAAAAAAGCAGGAAAAGGAGCAAAAGGAATACGAGGCGCGCTGTAAAAGGTGCGGGGCCAAGATAACGATCCTTGCCTTAATTTAAGAAAGGACGAGGCGGGTAAATACTATTGCGACGTATATGAAAACAGGATAGGGATGCATAAGACAGCCTCGGGAAAAGAATTTGCCTGCGTTCCTATCCGTGACCTGTATCCGAATCTCCCCTTTAAGGGGTGCGCGTACTATAAGGCTTAAGGAGAATATTCAGATGAAAAGATTTTTGCTATATTTATTCAGATGGCAGTTAAGCACTCCGATCCTCTGGCTGGTGGTGAGAAAAATGGGTACGGGCATTTGGGCTACGGTGGTGGCTAATTTGATCGGTGGTATGATATTCTTCTGGGTGGACAGGTTTATTTTTACCTCTGCCGCGGTAGAGGTCTGGCATATTAAAGAAGGCAAGTGCGATCAGTGCGGGGCGGTAACCCACCTTTGGAGGCTTATTAAGACCGCAGGCTACGATAAAAGTACTTCCAAGCCGGTATTCCTTTGTATGAAATGCTCGAAAGAGAAAACTGACCAGCTAAGGGCGCAGGGGATACCTGTGAGGGGGAAGAGCAGGTAGAAACAAAAAACCCCGAATTTCTTCGGGGATCTTTGTAGGTGATAGGCCTGATAGCTTCCGCTATCCGTTCCAACCTCCTGTTTAACATTGAGTAAACGTTTAATTAAGTATGTAACATGGGGAGCAAAAATCAAGGCCAAAACAGGGGTTTTGGGAAAGCGTTTTCTTATAATAGGTGATATTCAAAAACTCCCTTGAAATTATGGCGAATTTAGGTTATAATTTATTAGAAGCAGAAAGCCACGGTAAGTGCGGTTTAGGCCGCAGACTGTGGTTTTTTTGTTGGAGGTGACGGTATGTTTTACGCAGGACTTGGCAAAGACAGGCGCAGATACCAGCGTTTAAATGTAAACTTTACTGCATTTTATAAAGTGAACAGCCCTCCTGTTTTGCGCACCCAGCTCGGCGAGGGGGAGATTGAGACCAGTACCCTCGATGTAAGCAAGGGCGGGATTTCTTTTCTAAGCAAACATAACCTTCCTCCGTGGTCCACCTTATTGATGAAATTATTCATGTTCAAGATGGATGACCAGGGCACGGTGAGTTTTTCCGAGCCCATTGAAGTAATGGGCGAGGTGCGCTCCTGCGTTCCCTCGGAAGATAGCGATTATCGCGTTGGCGTTTGTTTCAAAGAAATGCCGAAAGAACACGGTATTGAGCTTGATCGGACCCTGGAAAGCGCTCTTAAGTATTACGCCTGAAAGCCTTCCCGCCACTCTTTGTTGACTTACCTTTAACTTCCGTATACAATAATCCTAATGTTAAAAATCGGTGATTTAAAATTAAAGTCCCGCCTTATACTGGCACCCATGGCAGGGATCAGCGATTTGCCTTTTCGCCTGCTTTGCCGTAAATTCGGCGCAGAGCTCGCTTTTGTAGAGATGATCAATGCCCGCTCCATAGGCCATAAGAGCCGCCGCACGCGAAGCATGCTTTCGACAAGCACTAAGGATAAGCCTCTGGGTATTCAGCTTCTTGGTTCGGAGGAGCCGTATATCCGCAAGGCCCTGCAGGTACTCAAGGAATATAGATTCGATATTCTTGATTTTAATGCCGCGTGTCCGGCGAAAAAAGTCGTACGCAGGGGGGAAGGTGCCAGCCTGATGAAAGACCCTAAAAAATTAAGCAAGTTATTGAAACTTGTAGTTAAGGGGACGAAAGCCCCGGTCACGGTTAAAATACGCTCCGGATGGGATAAGGATTCGGTCAACGCCAGAGAGGTCGCGCTTTACGCAGAGGACGCAGGAGTAGCGGGAGTTTTTGTCCACGGTCGGACCAAAGTCCAGGGATACGGCGGAAGCGTTGATTATAAATCCATAAAGGAAGTAAAAAAGGCCCTAAAGGTCCCGGTGATCGCTTCGGGAGATATATTCTCGGCAGCGCTTATCAATAAAATGTTTGATGAGACCGGCGCGGACGCGGTAGCGGTTGCGCGCGGCGCTCTGGGAAATCCATGGATATTTCAAGACCGGAAGCCGGATAAAAAAGAGGTGATCCAAATAATGACCGAGCATCTGAACAGCTGCGTAGATTTTTACGGAGAAAAACGGGGGGTTATTATCTGGCGTAAGTTCTTCGGCTGGTATACTAAAGGGTTTCGCAAGGTAAGGCCATTAAGGGAAAAGTCTAGCCGGGCAAAGACCAGCGACGAAATGCTGGACATAATCCGCGAGGCTGCATAAAATGAGCGCACCGCAGGATACATCCGTCCAATATTTAAAAGGGATCGGGCCGAAACGCGCTAAGGCCTTTGCTAAAGTCGGGGTCAATACCGTTGAAGACCTGCTGTATTATTTCCCTCGCCGTTACGAAGACCGCCGTAATTTCGCCACTATCGCGCAATTAAAAGAAAAAGAAGTTTATACCATTAAGGCTGAAGTTTTGTCCGTAAAAGAGCGCAGGTCTTTTCGCAGGCGTGGGTTTAGTATTACGGAGGCCGTGGTAAAAGACGCAAGCGGAATACTCTCTTGCGTCTGGTTCAATCAGTCGTACATAAAAGAATATCTTAAGCCCGGAGAGTCTCTGGTGTTATACGGTAAGGCCGAGCTCTACGGCACCAAACTTCAGATGACTAATCCCGAATTTGAGGAGGTAGGCCCGGAAGACGAATTTCTTAATGTCGGACGCATCGTTCCGGTATATTCTCAAGCTGCGGGTTTCAGCCAGAGGTCAATGCGCCAGCTGATCAAAGGCGCGCTTGATGCGTACTTATCTAAAATACAGGATTGCCTTCCTTTTGATATCAGGACACGAAACAATATCCTGAATTTAGCCCAGAGCCTCTTAAGTATTCATTTTCCGGAGAGCGAAGAAGCGCATAAGCGGGCTTATGAAAGACTCGCTTTCGAAGAGTTTTTCTTTTTCCAACTCCCGCTGGCTTTAAGAAAATTAAATAAAAGAGAGAAAGAGGGTATTGTCCATAAGGTCGAAGGGGAGTTAGTTGAGGATTATATATCCGGGCTCCCTTTCAAACTTACTAATGCCCAGAATACTGTTATTAAAGAGATTAAAGCGGATATGTCCGCGTCGGCCGCAATGCAGCGTCTCTTGCAGGGGGATGTGGGTTCGGGTAAAACTGTGGTAGCGATGGCCGCGGCAATGATCGCTATTCAGAGCGGGTACCAGGCAGCTTTTATGGTGCCTACGGAAATCTTGGCAAAGCAACATTTTGAAAAAATCAAAGATCAAAAATCAAGAATCAAAACCGCATTGCTTACCGGCAGCTCTGATAATAAAGAAAAACAAAAATTATATAATGAAATTAAAGAAGGTAAAATCGGCCTGATCATAGGTACGCATGCGCTGCTTGAAGAAGCAGTCCAGTTTAAAAATCTCGGACTGGTAATAATCGACGAGCAGCATAAGTTCGGAGTGGGTCAAAGAGCCCTGTTGCCTAAAAAAGGCGCCAACCCCGATGTCCTGATTATGACCGCTACACCTATTCCGCGCACGCTCGCCATCACTATTTACGGGGATTTGGATATTTCGGTAATCAATGAACTTCCTCCGGGCAGGATCCCGATCAAGACTATGCATTACGCCGAGAATAAGAGGAAAGAGGCCTTTAGGCTGGCCCGCGAAGAGCTGGAATACGGCAGGCAGGCTTATATAATCTATCCGGTGATCGAAGAGTCCTACGCGTTGGATATGTCCGGGGCTAAAAAGATGTACGAAGAATTAAAAAGCGGAGAGTTCAAGGAATTTAAATTAGGCCTCATCCACGGACGGCTTAAAGAGCTGGCGCAGGATAAGGTGATGCAGGATTTTAAAAATAAAAAGATTGACCTCTTGATTGCGACCACCGTTTTAGAGGTGGGTATCGATATACCGAATGCCACCTGCATGATCATTGAGCATGCGCATCGTTTCGGATTATCGCAGCTGCACCAATTGCGCGGAAGAATAGGCCGTTCGAACCTCGCGTCATTCTGTATACTTGTTTCTTCCGCCAAAACCCCTGATGCCGGAGCGCGCATGGAGGCGATGGTCAAATACGCGGATGGTTTCCGTATCGCCGAAGAAGACTTAAAGATCCGCGGGCCGGGAGAGTTCTTCGGCCGCAGACAGCACGGGTTAAGCGAATTAAAGATCGCCAATCCTCTTACGCAGATGCATCTCTTAAAGAAGGCGAGGGAAGAGGCATTGGGCTTGGTTAAGCAGGACCCGCGGTTAGCAGAGCGTGCTCACGCGGTATTGAAAGCGGGCTTGCTGCGCAGGTTCCCCGAATACGAGAAATTGATCATGGTCGGATAATGGCGCTTGTGATAACCGCTGCCATGATATATAATAAGCAACAATTATGGATAATAAGAGAGTAGTGATAACCGGCGTAGGCGTCATCGCTGATAACGCCATCGGTAAAGAGGATTTCAGTAAAGCCATTTTTGAGGGTGTCTCGGGGATCAAACCTATTTCTTTGTTTGATACCGCGGAGTTTAAGGTTAAAACTGCAGGAGAGATCGCGGATTTTAAGCCGCAGGACTTTTTAGGCGATAAAGGCTTAAGAACCCTGGACCGCAGCACAAAACTGGCAGCATCGGCAACAAAATTAGCTATTGATGATTCTGCCATACAGATCAATGAAGATAATTCCCGTAGTCTCGGCGTTTCCTTGGGTTCGACCTTCGGGAGTATTGCCAGTATCAGTAATTTTGACCGCGAGGCTTTAACTGACGGGGCGCGTTATGTAAACCCGGGGCTTTTCCCTAACACAGTAATCAATTCTCCGGCAAGCCAGGTTTCTATAAAGTTCAATATTAAAGGATTTAACGCAACTATCTCTAGCGCCTTCTGCGCTGGACTTGACGCTATCGGGTATGCCGCGGACCAGATAAGGCTGGGAAGAGCTAAAGTAGTTTTTGCCGGCGGAGTCGAAGAGCTGTGCGCGCAATTATTTTTAGGTTTTTATAAAACAGGGTGCCTTGCTGGGTTAAACGGCCCGGAGATCTCTGCGCCTTTTGATAAGAGGAGGAACGGCGTGATTCTCGGGGAAGGCGCGTGCGTGCTGGTATTAGAGGATTTGGATGCGGCACTTATGCGCAAAGCGAATATTTACGCCGAGGTCTTAGGTTTGGGAATGAGTTTCGGTTCCGGGAATTTAGGGAGAGCTATATCTCTGGCTTTAAAAGAATCCGGGTTAAATGCTGCAGAGATAGATTTTGTTTCTAGCTGCGCCAATTCAACCAAAGACTTGGATGCGCAAGAATCCAAGGTGCTCAAAGAAGTCTTTGGCGGCAATTCTTCAAAAATGCAGATAAGCGCTGTAAAAAGCATGCTCGGAGAGTGTTATAGTGCATCCGGGAGTCTGCAGGTTGCGGCTGCCATCGCGGGGATAATCAGGCAGGAAGCATTCCCAACAATTAACTACGAGCAGCAAGACGCGGCCTGCGATTTAAATTATGTTGTCAATAAGCCAAAAAGTTGTAAAATAAATAAAGAGCTTATCAATGCTTCAGGCAAATCAGGTTATAATTCCAGCTTAATCATTTCTAAATATCAATAGGAGGTTTCGCATGCCAGGTGTTGAAGAAGAAATAAGGGATTTGGTAGCTACGATCATCGAGAAGCCCGCCAACGAAATTAATCCAGACGCCAATTTCTTTAAAGACCTGGGAGTCGATTCTATGATGGCCCTCGAGATACTGGCTGCTATCGAAAAGAAATATAAGATATCCATTCCAGAAGAAAAATTAGCGCAGCTTACTACTTTAAACCAGACTATAGTCGTAGCTAAAGAATTCATAAAATAAAATGTTTAATATCGAAGATATTCAGAAGATGCTTCCGCAACGCTACCCGTTCCTGATGATCGACAGGATTTTGGAGTTAGAGGAGGGTAAGAAGGTAGTCGCGGTTAAGAATGTCTCCATTAACGAGGATTTCTTCGGCGGGCATTTTCCGGGAAATCCGGTCATGCCCGGAGCGCTGATCATCGAAGCCATGGCGCAGGCGTCAATCGCGCTTTTTTATTCTTCAGAAAGTAGTGCGAGCGAAAAAGAAAAATTATACCTTCTGGGTACGGTCAAAGTCCGTTTTTTAAATCCCGTTTTCCCCGGAGACCAGCTTAAGATAACCATCGAGCCCGTCAAAATCATCTCTACCGGCGCCATTGTTAATGCCCTCGCCGAATCCTCCGGAAAAGAAGTAGCCCGCGGAGAACTAAGTTTCAGCGTAAAATGAATAGACGTGTCGTAGTCACCGGTATCGGTGTCTTATCATCCATCGGCATCGGAGTCGATGATTTCTGGAAGGCGCTCACTGCAGGTAAATCCGGGATCAGCGAGGTCGAGTCATTCAGCACCGCAGAGTTTCCCACCCACCGCGCAGGAGAGATCAAGAATTTCCAGCCTGAACAGTTTATCTCAAAAGAAAAGATTTCTAAAATAGGCCGCGCTTCGCAGCTGGCAGTATCCGCGGCTCATTTGGCGGTTAAAGACGCCAAGATCAATATCGATAAGGATAATACTGGAGTCTCTATGGGTACGACCATGGGGGAGACCCAGGTTTTGGAAAAACTTAACGAAGCCTGGGTCAGGCGCGGTTTGGATGCGGTTGAGGCCGCGGATATCTTAAAACTTCCCACCGATCTTTTAAGCGCCTCCATCGCTAAAGAATTCGATTTGAAAGGCTGCGTTTTTATTATACCGAATGCATGTGCAGCGGGGAATTTTGCCATTGGTTATGCTTATGACCTGATCAGAATGGGTCGAGCTAAGGTTATGTTGGCAGGCGGGGCGGATGCGTTTTCTAAAATAGCTTTTACGGGGTTTAACCGTTTACTGGCCGTGGCCCCGGATAAATGCCAGCCCTTTGATAAGTCGCGCAAAGGGATGCTGGTCGGAGAGGGTGCGGGGGTGATTGTCTTGGAGGAGTTGGAGGATGCCTTAAAAAGAGGGGCGCAAATATATGCCGAGATATTGGGTTACGGTCTAAGCTGCGATGCTCATCATATGACTGCGCCTTTCGGCGAAGGGATAAGCGAAGCGATAAATAAGGCCCTAAGGGCAAGCGCAATCGCTCCGGAAGATGTGGGATATCTTAATGCCCACGGCACCGGTACGCCTGCCAACGATAAAGAAGAATGTCTTGCGATAAAAAAAGTCTTCGGCCAGCACGCTAAGACGCTTCCGGTGAGTTCCATTAAATCCATGCTGGGCCACACTATGGGCGCTGCCTCCGCTATCGAAGCCATCGCTTGCTGTCTTTCGGTAAAACACGATATCATCCCGCCCACGATTAATTTTGAAACCCCTGATCCTGATTGTGATATTGATTGTGTTCCCAACGTAAGCAGGAAGACGAAAGTAGATATTGCTTTAAACAGCGCTTCGGCTTTCGGAGGGAACAACGCCTGCCTGGTATTAAAGAAGTTTACCCGCCGTTAATATATTCTTTCTTGGGA
>JAPLLM010000064.1 GCA_026387555.1 Candidatus Omnitrophota bacterium
TCAAAGGTGAGAGGGTATACTTAGAAATAGGGAATAATAATGTTATCCGCGAGTTCTGCACCCTTAATCCCGGTACAGGGGATGGGGGAAAGACCAGCGTGGGTGATGACAATCTCCTTATGGCTTATTCGCATATTGCCCACGATTGTGTGGTAGGCAGCGGCTGCATCATCGCCAACGGCGGCACGCTCGCCGGGCACGTGACTATCGAAGATAGGGCCGTAATCGGCGGGCTGGTCGCCATACATCAATTTGTCAGGGTGGGTCTGCTTTCTATTATAGGAGGATGTTCTAAAGTAGTTCAGGATATACCGCCTTATTCGACCTGCGACGGGCATCCCACTCGCGTATACGGGCTTAATTTGATCGGCCTGCGCCGGCAGAAAACTTCAAGAGAATCGATTGAGATACTTAATCACGCCTTCAAACTGCTTTTCAATTCCGGGCTTTTGGCAAAGCATGCCGTAGAGAGGATTGAAAAAGAAATCACGCCTTGCAGCGAGTTATCATACCTAATAAACTTCGTAAAGAATTCGGAGCGCGGGTTATCGCGTTCATGCCGGACGGAATAATACCATGGAAAGACTCGGATTAATCGCCGGAAACCGGAAGTTTCCTTTGATCTTCGCCGAAGGGGCGAGAAGAAAAGGCTATGCGGTAGTGGCGATTGCCATTAAGAAAGATACCTCTCCTGAATTAAAGAACCTCGTGGATAAAATTTATTGGCTTGGGCTTAGCGATTTCAGTTCGATGTTCGAGATCTTTAAGAAAGAAGGCGTAAAAAACGTGGTGATGGCAGGACAGATCAGCCCCGTGCGCTTATTCAGCAAAGAAATATCAAAAGACCCGCTTTTGAAAGAAATTTTGGCAACGGTCAAGAATAAAAAAGCGGATACGATATTCAGGGCTATTGCCGATAAATTAAAAGAGCGGGGGTTTAATCTGATCGATTCGACTATGTTTATGGAGGATTATTTTCCTAAGAAAGGTTTGCTTATCGGCGAGAACCCTTCTCCCGAAATCTGGGGGGATATTAATTTCGGCGTGGAGTTAGCTAAGGAGATGGGCAGGCTTGACGTAGGCCAGACCGTCGCAGTCAAAGATAAGGCGATAGCGGCTGTAGAGGCGCTGGAGGGGACGGATAGTCTGATACGGCGCGCCGGAAAAATCGCCCGCGGTTTTACTTTGGTCAAGGTGAGTAAGCCGAATCAGGATAACAGGTTCGATATTCCCGTAGTCGGGTTAAATACGGTAAAGAATTTAGTCAGGTCAGGGGCGCGCTGCCTTGCTATAGAGGCGGGAAAGACCCTTTTTATAGATAAGGGAGAGGCTCTGCGCTTAGCCCGTAGAAAGGGTCTTATCGTAGTTGCGGTATAATTTTCTTGACAGCTTTAAGTTGTGGTGTATAAATAAGATATAACAAGGAGGAGGATATGGTTAAAGAAACCGGGTCAAAAGCGGTAGAGTTTAAGTTTTACGCCCCTCAAGCTAAGAAGGTCTACTTGGCAGGCAATTTCAATAAGTGGGACCACAAGAAGCTCGCGGCGAAGAAAGACACTAAGGGCAATTGGGCAGCTAAGGTCAGCTTAAAGCCGGGGAAATACGAATATAAATTTTTCGTAGACGGCAACTGGCAGAATGATCCGCGCTGTAACGCCTGCGTCCCTAATGCTTTCGGGACACACAACTGCGTTGTCGACGTAAAATAAATAATCTGATGTAAGTTTTTAGTACTTTAAGCCCGCCACAAGCCGTGGCGGGCAGTCATTTTCTATGAAATATATATACGGACCGGTAAAATCAAGAAGATTGGGTTTATCAGATATCTTAGCAGAGTTGAAGTCGTGGCTTAAAAATAACCCGAAAGAAGCAAAGGAATTAAGCTATATTACTTTATCCGGAGCGGGGGAACCGACTTTAAACAGCAAGTTGGGCGAATTGATAGCTGGATTAAGAAAGATAAGCAGGGCCAAGATTGCAGTGATTACTAATTCCGCGCTTTTGGCTCACGCGCAAGTGCGGGCAGAATTAAAGGGCGCGGATCTGATAGTCCCGTCGCTGGATGCCGTTGATCCGCAGGTCTTTGCCAAAATAGACAGGCCGCATCCGGAAATAAAATTAGAAGAAGTCATTGAAGGTTTGGTGGCTTTAAGAAAAGAATTCCGGGGTAAGTTTTGGCTGGAAGTAATGCTAATTTCCGGAATTAACGACGGTATAGAGCATATTAACAGGTTAAAAAAGGTCATCGACAGGATTAATCCGGATAAGATCCAGCTTAATTCTCCGGTGCGCACAACCACGGAGTCGGGGTTACTGCCGGTTGATAGAAATAAATTAGAGCAGATCAAGAAGGTGCTCGGCGCAAAGGCAGAGATAATCTAACGCGCCCATAGCTCAACTGGATAGAGCGCCAGTCTTCGGAACTGGATGTTGCAGGTTCAACTCCTGCTGGGCGCATAAACAATATTAAGAAAATACTCCCGGTGTTTATTTTATTAATAGCAGTGTCTTTATTGTCCGGTTGCGCTAGCACGCAGCCCGATAATAGAATCCCAAAGGATGACACAAGAAGGGTTCGGGTCAGCGGTGATTTGACCGTAGAGGCGGTAAGTAGAAGCGGGTTCTAGCGCTGGATTTTTCCGTGTATTGTTATTGAAATCACGGACTTTTTAAGGTACAATAGGTAAAATTTTGAGGTTTCTCCCTCGCAAGTGATTGGATTTAAATAGTTGCTCGGGATCAATTTTCCGAGCATTGGTAGCTATAAAATTGGGGGCCATTAGCTCAATTGGCAGAGCAGGACACTCTTAATGTCAAGGTCGTAGGTTCGACTCCTACATGGCCCAATAACCTCCCTTCGTGAAAAACTACGAATTAATCGAGCACACCGCAGATTTCGGAATCCGCGTAAAGGGCAAAGACCCGGAAGAAGTCTTCAAAAACGCGGCCGAGGCTATGTTCGATTGCATCGCCTCAAGAGCTAAGCCCGCGCAAAAATCAATCCAGGTAGAGTCCCGCACCGCCGCGACGCGCACTGTAAACTTAGAAAGCTTATTGAAAGAATTGGAGTCTAAGGGTATAATGGTGAAAGCTTCGGGCCGCGGCACTATCGTCGAGGAAGCGCCTGCGGCGTATAAGGATGTAAACGAAGTAGTGGATGTGGTGCATAACGCCGGCATAAGTAAGCGCGTCTGCAGGATGCGGCCGGTCTGCGTAATCAAAGGATAAAATATGTTAGACTTAAAGTTTATCAGAGAGAACCTGGGTTTAGTGAAGAAGTCGCTTCAGGAGCGGAATTTGAAACTGGATCTGGACAGCTTATCCAAGCTTGATGAAACGCGTCGCAAATTGCTTGTTGAAATGGAAGAACTGCGCGCCAAACAGAATAAAGCTAATGATGAGATCAGCGCTTTGTTAAAAGTTAAGAAAGACGCCAAGCCCAAGATCGCATCGATGAAAGAAATTTCGCAGAAGATCGGCGGCCTAGAAGAAAAATTAAGGGAAGTAGAAGCGGAATTAAATAAACAGGCATTGACTATTCCGAATATTCCGCATCCGTCTATTCCCCGGGGCGATGCCGGAAATAACAAAATAGTGCGCAGCTGGGGAGAGGCGCCTAAATGTGATTTTAAACCTTTAAGCCATATAGAAATTGCGCAAAACCTCGATATGATCGATATCGCTCGCGCCACTAAGATCACCGGTTCCAATTGGATACTTTACAAAGGCTGGGGGGCGCGTTTAGAACGGGCGATGATCAATTTTATGCTCGACCTGCATATCAAGAAGCACGGATACACTGAAATCTTCCCGCCGTTTCTGGTCAACCGCGCCTCGATGACGGGCACCGGCCAGCTTCCTAAGCTGGAAGAGGATATGTACCGCCTTAAAGACGACGATCTATTCTTGATACCTACGGCAGAAGTGCCGGTGACTAATATTTTCCGCGATGAAGTATTGGAGGAAGAAAAGCTGCCCATAAATTATACCGCATATACCGCTTGTTTCAGGAGAGAGGCGGGTTCTTACGGAAAAGATACTAAGGGCCTGACTCGTGTGCATCAGTTTGATAAGGTTGAAATGGTGAAATTCGTCAAGCCCGAGACTTCTTATGATGAATTGGAGAGACTGGTAGGGAACGCCGAAGAGGTGCTGCAATTATTAGGCCTGCCGTATCGGGTGAATATGTTGGCAACGCAGGATTTAAGTTTTGCCGCCAGTAAATGCTATGATTTAGAGGC
>JAPLLM010000033.1 GCA_026387555.1 Candidatus Omnitrophota bacterium
TATACGGGCATTGATCGCTGCATTCTTGCCCGCTCCTTCGACTATGGTAGTATTCTCTTTATCGATCTTCACTTTCTTGGCCCGGCCTAAATCTTCGATATCCAGGTTCTCTAATTTCAAACCCAGATCTTCGGTAATAGCCTTGCCGCTTGTCAGAATCGCAATATCTTCCAGCATAGCCTTGCGCCTGTCTCCGTAACCCGGAGCTTTTACAGCGCAAGCAATGAAAGTACCGCGGATCTTGTTAACGACCAGAGTTGCTAATGCCTCGCCTTCAACCTCTTCGGCAATGATCAAAAGGGGCTTGCCGGCGCGGGCGATCTTCTCCAATAAAGGCAGAATATCCTTTATCGAAGTTATCTTTTTTTCATAGATAAGGATATACGGATCCTCAAGGAGCACTTCCATTCTTTCGGCATCAGTCACGAAATAAGGAGATAAATATCCCTGATCGAACTGCATACCTTCCACGGTTTCTAAAGTAGTAGCGGTTGATTTTGCTTCTTCAACCGTAATTACCCCGTCTTTTCCGACTTTATCCATGGCTTCGGCGATCAACTCACCGATTGCCTTATCGGCATTAGCCGCGATGGTCGCGACTTGAGCGATTTCTTTTTTATCTTTAATAGGCGTTGAAAGCTTGCTTAATTCCTCGACTATCTTTTCAACTGCTCTTTCAATACCGCGTTTTAATTCCATGGGATTGCTTCCCGCGGTAACGTTCTTTAAGCCTTCGCGATAGATCGCCTCGGCTAAAAGTGTGGCGGTAGTTGTACCATCGCCTGCGATATCAGAAGTCTTCTCCGCTACTTCCTTAACCATCTGGGCGCCCATATTTTCAAAGGGATCTTCTAGGTCGATTTCCTTGGCTACGGTAACACCGTCCTTGGTTATGGTAGGTGAGCCGAATTTTTTGTCGATTACCACATTGCGGCCCTTTGGCCCTAGGGTCACTTTGACCGCGGCCGAGAGCTGCTCCACGCCGCGTAATATCTTACGGCGGGCTTCGTCACTGTAAAGTAATTGCTTTGCCATTTTTTCTTTCTCCTTGTGTACAGACACAACACCGGCGCAATTTTCGCCTCAGGGCGAACACTGGCCCAAATCCAATAAGGGCCAGGTGCCGATTAGCGCCGGGTGTATCATTTAATTATCGCTAAAATATCTTCCTCACGCATGATCAAGAGCTCATCGCCTTCCTTAGTGGTGATCTCATTACCGGAATATTTTCCGTATAAGACCTTGTCTCCGACTTTGACTTCGGGCGCCTGGACGGAACCATTTTCTAGAACCTTACCTTTACCCACTGCGACGACTTTGCCCTCTTGAGGTTTCTCCTTGGCCGTATCGGGAATAAGTATCCCGCCCCTGGTCTTGGTCTCCGCCTCTAAAGGCTTGACTACCACGCGATCTCCTAATGGTTTTATATCCATTTCCTTTACCTCCCTTGATTGATTAGCAGTCTTTTCCTAAGAGTGCTAATTATAAAGCAAAAAAAAATCTTGTCAAGAATTTTTTATTTGTTTTTATAAATAAGGTTCAATCCTTTTAAGGTAAGATCCGGGTCTATTTTTGAAATGCCTCTGCAATATCTTGCAACCAACCGCATATTTCCGCCGGTACCGATCACAAAGGCACTTTTTCCTGTTTTTTGCTTTATCCTGCGGCTTAGCTCATCGATTGAAGCCGCCATCCCATAAACCAGCCCGCTTAAAATGCTGCTTCTGGTATCCCGGCCGATAAGTTTCCCGGGGTTAGTTAATTTAACCTTAGGAAGCAACGCTGTGCGTTCATAAAGCGCATCCAGAGAAATACCCAAACCCGGAAGTATCATCCCGCCTAAGTATTCTTTATTTCTAGAAATTACATCAAAAGTCACGGCTGTCCCGCAGTCAATCACAATTGCCGGCGCGCCATATAGCCTGGCCACAGCATAGGCGTTAACTAAGCGATCTTGCCCTACTTCCTTAGGCTTGCGGTAAAGATTCTTAACGGGGACCCGGATATCCTTACCTATTATATAGGGCCTGGAGCCGATTAAAGCAGACAAATCGCGGGCTAAAACCCTGGTTATGGCAGGAACTACGCTGCAGACAATGCTGCCCTCAACCGCCGCTTTCTTTAATAAATTCTTGAGTTTTCCGCGTGAATACCCCTTAGTAGGAATATCAAACCTGCGGAGTAACCGCTTCCCCCGGAATAACCCAAAGGTTATATTAGTATTGCCTATGTCAACCACTAGTAGCACTTTTCAACTCCTTAATTTTATCTCTTAAACGGGCTGCTTCCTCAAACTGCAGATTACGCGCAGCCATTTCCATTTCATACTGGAGGTCTGAAATATATTTATTTAACTCGTATTCATCGCGCGCCTCGCCCGTAAGATTTGCCACAAACTCTTCGGCGTGGGCCAGGTCTTCTATTCCCGACTTAATCGCCTTAACAATTGAACGCGGGGTAATCCTGTTCTTGGCGTTAAATTCCAGCTGGATATTGCGCCTGCGGTTACTCTCGGAGATGGCCTTACGCATAGAGCCGGTAATATTATCGGCGTACATTATTACCGAGCCGTTGATATTGCGCGCCGCCCTCCCTGATACCTGAATAAGGCTGGTTGCTGAACGTAAAAATCCTTCTTTATCCGCGTCCAATATCGCCACTAGCGAAACCTCGGGCAGATCCAACCCTTCTCTCAAAAGATTTATCCCAACAAGACAATCAAACTCCTTAAGCCTTAAATCCCTTAATATCTTAGAGCGCTCAATGGTCTGTATATCGGAATGGAGGTATTTTACCTTTAATCCCTTCTCCTGTAAATAATTAGTTAGGTCTTCGGACATCCTCTTAGTCAGAGTAGTAACCAGGACTCTTTCATTTCTCTTGGCGCGCTCCTTGACTTCCTTGATCAGATCTTCGACCTGATCCTCGGTCGGCCTAATAATTATCTCCGGATCGATCAGGCCCGTTGGCCTAATGATCTGCTCGACCACTTTCTCCCCGGACTTTTTAAGCTCATATTCATTAGGGGTAGCCGAAACAAAGACTTCTTGTTTTACCAGTTCCTCGAATTCCGCGAATTTTAACGGCCGGTTATCCAGGCAGGACGGAAGACGGAATCCGTATTCAACCAGGGTTTCTTTTCTGGCGCGGTCACCCTCATACATCCCTCTCACCTGGGGAATAGTCACATGCGACTCGTCGACAATAGTCAGAAAATCTCCCTGGAAATAATCTATCAGAGAATAGGGCCGCGCGCCGGAGGGCCTGCCTGAAAGATGGCGCGAATAATTTTCAATCCCATGGCAATAACCTATTTCCTTGAGCATCTCCATATCGTAATTCGTGCGCGACTCCAGGCGCTGCGCCTCCAGCAATTTATTTTTAGCTTTTAAAACCTTTAAGTGCCCGTTAAGTTCAGATTTAATCGACGCTATTGCCGCGTCAACTCTATCGCTTGAAACAATAAAA
>JAPLLM010000030.1 GCA_026387555.1 Candidatus Omnitrophota bacterium
AAAAAGAGGGAAGCCTTTATTCTCTGGAGCATCGCTTGAGATTATTCGCAGGACTTGGTATCCAGGCCTGCGTGGTTATAAATTTCAATAAGCGGTTCAGCGTGCTTTCAGCCGAAAGCTTTGTAAGGAAGATGTTGGTAGGCAGGCTAAGGGTCAAATATATTTATGTCGGTAGAAACTTCAGGTTCGGAAATAGGGCGAAGGGGGATGTAAAGTTATTAAATACATTATCACGGGATTATGATTTTAAAGTCAAAGTCTTTAATGTGGTTAAAGTAAATTACAAGCCGGTCAGCAGTACGCTTATCCGCGCCTTGATCCGAAACGGTAAGCTGAAAGACGCGCAGAGATTGCTCACCCGTCCGGTGAGTGTTTTAGGCACGGTAATCAAAGGCTCAACGGTAGCCAGAAAACTGGGTTTCCCGACGGCAAATATCAATCCACACCATGAAGTGACTCCGCCGCCGGGCATATACGCCGTTACCGTAATCTATAACAATAAGAGATTCTACGGAGCCTGCTATATCGGTAAGAAGCCTACTTTCGGGATATCGAAAGAGAAACATATCGAAGTCCATATATTCAATTTCAAAAGAAATATATATTCCAGATTTTTAGAGATCCAATTTGTTAAGAAGATAAGGGATGATAAGAAATTCGCCGATCCCTGCCTTTTGGCAAAGAAAATTCAAAAAGACATAATTTCCATCCGCTCCTTATTCGGTCTCTCGCGTTAAAGACCACAAGCTGTATCCTTCGAAACCTGCCAAATACACTACCCCTTGTAAAACATCAAGTTAGGTAATATTTTTCTTGACAAAGGGGGGTATTTTTACTACAATTTACCTACAAGTGGAATAAAGTGGAGTAAAGTGGAAGGAGCGTTAAAGCCATGTTCTATGGTGAGTTTATACATTCCATAGACCGTAAAGGTCGTCTCATCTTACCTGCTAAATTCAGGGAAGTCGCGAAAAATCATTTCATAGAAAAATTTTATGTCACGCGCGGGCTGGATAAATGTCTGTTTATGCTCGCGGAAGAAGAGTGGCGTTCGCAAGAGAATAAACTAAAGGCCATGTCATTTACCAAACAGCAATCGCGTACTTTTAATCGCCTATATTTTTCCGGGGCAATGGAAGTCATTCCGGATTCACAGGGAAGGATCTTGCTGCCCCAAAACTTAAAAGATTACGCCGAGATCAAGAAAGACGTGATCGTCGTCGGTGTCTCTAACCGCGTAGAGATCTGGGCGAAGAATAAATGGGACGAGTTTTACGGAAATTCACGTTCCTCTTATGAAGAGATATCAGAGAAGTTGATGGATATTTAAAAGTGGTTTATCACGAACCGGTTATGCCGGGTAAAGTTTTAGAGTACTTGAATTTAAAGCCCGGCCAGTTGATAGTAGATGCAACCATGGGTACGGGGGGGCACAGCGAATTGATCCTTGAGCGCATAACCCCCAAGGGCAGGCTCATAGGCATTGACCGGGATAAAGATTCCCTTGAGGTCTGCAGAAAAAGATTGGAAAGGTTCCACGGCTCTTTTGAATTGGTGCACGGAAATTTCGCCCAGCTCGAAGTAATCTTAAAAGATCTAAAGATTAAAAAGATCGACGGCGTATTATTCGACCTGGGCATTTCGACATTTCAGTTAAAAGATAAAGACCGGGGGTTCAGTTTCCTGGAGGAGGGCCCTTTGGATATGCGCATGGATAGAACAAGTTATTTTTCGGCTTACGACCTGGTGAATAACCTTAAAGAAAAGGAGATCTCTGATCTCCTCTGGTCGTTCGGTGAAGAGAGGTGGCACAACCGGATCGCGCGGATTATCATCGAAGAGAGGGAGAGGAATCCGATCACCACTACCGCGCAACTTGCAAATATCGCGGCCAGGTCCGTTCCAGTGCGCTACCGCCATCGCCATTACAAGATACATCCGGCGACGCGGACATTTCAGGCGGTGCGTATCGCGGTAAACCGCGAACTGGAGATTTTGGAAGGCGCTTTGAACAAGGGCATTGAGTTTTTGAAAATAAAAGGTAGAATATGCGTTATTTCGTTCCATTCGCTGGAAGACCGCATAGCTAAACATACTTTTAAGAAAGCCCAGGCAGAAGGCTTAATAAATATACTTACGCCTAAACCCTTGACCCCTGCGCA
>JAPLLM010000135.1 GCA_026387555.1 Candidatus Omnitrophota bacterium
CAGGAATTTCCTGATACCGAATAAATTACCCGTGCCTTTAACTCCGGATAACCTGAAACGGATAGAAGAGCAGAAGCAGGTTAAGTCCGCTCAACTTGAGAAATTAAAGAAAGAGAGCGAGGTTTTGAAGGAACGCCTCTCGGGGCTCTCAATAACGATCACTGCGTTAAAGCAGGAGGATAGCGATGCCCTTTACGGGAGCATCGCCGCACACGACATCGCTAAGGCGCTTAAAGAAGAGGGTTTTGAAATAGATAAAACCAAGATCGAGCTCGATGAGCCGATAAAGGCGTTGGGTATTTATGAAGTGCCGATAAAATTGCATCCGGAAGTTACGGCAAAGGTAAAGATCTGGATCGTAAAAAAATAATGGCAAGAGAATTATTGGAAAAGATCCCGCCGCAGAACCTTGAAGCCGAGATGGCAGTCCTCGGTTCCATGCTTATTGACGAAGAAGCGATATCGATAGCGGTTGAAACGCTGGAGAGCGATTTATTTTACAAAGATAGCCATAGAAAGATCTTTCAGGCGATCGTCGACCTTTATAACGGCAATAAAGCGGTTGATCTTATTACTCTTACCAATGAATTAAAGAGGAGCGGTTCTCTCGATGAGGTAGGCGGGGCAAGTTTTCTCACTGCCTTGGCTAACTCCGTTCCCACTTCCGCAAACATCAATCATTATGTAGGCATTGTCAAAGAAAAAGGCATTTTAAGGTCGCTTATCAATAATTCCACTCGTATTGTCTCTTTATGTTATGAGAGCGAGGGAAATGTCGACGAGGTCGTGGACTGCGCGGAGAAGTTCATCTTTGAGATTAGCGACAAAAAGACCCACGGGACTTACCTGCAATTAAAAGACATCATCAAAGACAGCATTGAAACGATAGATAAATTGTACCAGAAGAAACAGCACGTAACCGGAATACCTACCGGTTACATCGATTTCGATATCAAGACCGCAGGCCTACAGCCTTCGGATCTGATTATCGTTGCGGGCCGGCCTTCAATGGGAAAGAGCGCCCTTGCTTTGGGCATGGCGGAATACGCGGGAGTGGTGGAAAAGATCCCCACCGCGATCTTCAGCCTGGAAATGTCTAAGGAGCAGCTGGTGCAGAGGCTTTTGTGTTCCCACGCCAGGGTTGACGCGCATAAAGTAAGGACCGGTTACCTCGCTACTTCCGACTGGCCGCGCCTGACTGCGGCAGCGGGAAAACTCTCCGAGTCGCCGATCTTTATCGATGATACCCCGGCGATTTCAGTGATGGAATTACGCGCCAAGGCGCGCAGGTTAAAAATGCATCAGGATATAAAATTAATAATCCTGGATTATATGCAGCTTATGCGCGGCACGGCAGGTATTGAGAACAGGCAGCAGGAGATCTCCGAGATCTCGCGTTCGCTTAAGGCGCTGGCGCGCGAATTAAACGTTCCGGTTGTAGCCATAAGCCAGTTGTCGCGCGCGGTGGAGTCGCGCACGGATCACCGGCCGCAGCTTTCGGACTTAAGGGAGTCGGGCGCCATTGAGCAGGACGCCGACGTAGTGGTTTTACTGTTAAGGGAAGAATATTACAGCCCTACGCCGGATAATCAGGGCGTGGCCGAAGTAATGATCGCCAAGCAGCGTAACGGCCCGGTGGGGAATCTAAGGCTTGCGTTTATCAAAGAGTATACCAGGTTTGAGAATATCGCCCGTATTGAATAAATTCATTGATTTGCGGGTTTGATTCTTATATAATAACCATAATGCAGAGAAGAACATTCGTCTTTCTATTAATTATTTCCTTATTTTCGGGGCTACGTTTTGTTTCTTATGCCGCGGATGAAGCATCAATTCCTGCCGTAACATCAACTGCCAAACAAGAGCCGCAAAAATTAGTTACCGCCGTAGAGGTCACAGGCAATAAAGCCATCAGCACCAACGTAATAATATCTAAAATGAAGACGCGCGTCGGCTCTCCTTACCAGGAGACCGTGATAAGCGATGACTTAAAGCGGCTTTATCTCTTAGGATATTTTAGCGATATAAAAATAGATACCGAGAACTACAAGGACGGTTTAAAGGTGGTCATCAAGGTAGTAGAGAGGCCGATCATCTCTAAGATCACTTTCTCGGGGCTCTACCGTCTGACGATGAAAGACGATAAACTCAAAGAGAAATTAAAATCAAAGGAAAGCCAATACCTGGATTATCCTTCTTTAAGTGAAGATGTCAATACCATCAAGCAGTTGTACGAAAAGATCGGTTTTAACCAAGCCAATATCGAATATAAGGTAGATCTGGATAAGGTTACCAATAAGGCCGCGGTAGAATTCAGCGTAATCGAAGGCAAGAAGGTGCGTATTAAAGACATTAATGTGACGGGGAATAAAGCGTTTACCTCTGCGCATATCTTAAAACTGCTTAAGACCAAGAGCGCGTGGTTTTTTAACCCCGGCGTGGTTAAAGATGAAGTATTAAAAGAAGATATGGAGCGCATAAAGGCGTTCTACCAAAGAAACGGATTCGTAGATATAGCCGTGAATTATGAGATCGTCCCTGACGCCCAAAAGGCGTTTTTTCTGCACGTAAATATTATTATCAACGAAGGCAAAAAATATCTTGTAGGAAACGTCACTATATTGGGGAATAAAGATATAATCGAAAAGACGCTGTTAAGCTCCTTGAAAGAGTGTTTGCCCGGGCAGGTCTTTAGCCAGGAGGCGCTGAAGGTAGATGTCTCCAATATTCAGGGAGTGTATTTTGACCGGGGGTATATCTCGGTCCAGATAGACGATGCAACTTCCGTAAACACCCAGAGCGGGCGCGTAGACGTGACTTATAATATTGTCGAAAATAAGGTAGCGTATGTCAATAAGATCAAGGTCCGCGGAAATATTAAGACCAAGGATATCGTAGTCCGGCGTGAGATGAGAGTCAAACCCGGAGAGAAATTCGACGGGGATAAGCTGCGCCGCAGCAAAGAGAGGCTCACTAATCTGGGATTCTTTGAGGACGTCAGCTATGATACCGAGGATGCCGGAGCGGAAGATAAGAAGAACTTGGTGGTTGAAGTCAAGGAGTCTAAGACCGGGGCATTCAGTTTCGGCGGCGGCTACAGTACGGTCGATTCGTTCGTAGGTTTTGCCGAGATCGAGCAGAAGAACTTTGACTGGAGGAATTGGCCGTATTTTACCGGGGCTGGCCAGGATCTGAAACTGCGCGCCTCCATCGGTTCCACAAGCAACGCCTTTGAGTTGAGTTTTACCGAGCCCTGGTTATTCGATTATCCGATAGCGTCCGGATTCGATATCTATAAGCGTGAACATGAGAGGGATACCGACGTAGGTTACGGTTACGATGAGAACGTCCTCGGCGGGGACTTAAGGCTAGGTAAGGAATTAAAAGAGTATTTAAGGACGGACCTGATGTATAGAATAGACCAGATCAGAATATCCAATATTTCCACCGATGCCTCGGCTTCTTTGCAGGATGAAGAAGGCAAGAAGGTCATCAGCAGTTTGACTCCCAGCCTTACTTTTGACAATCGGGACAATGTATTTGATCCGCATAGAGGAAATTATGTGAGTGGCTCTGTAGAATGGGCAGGCGGGCCGCTCCAAGGAGACAAGAATTTCTGGAAATTTTTCGGACAGGCCTCGCATTTTACTCCCATGCCCAGGAACGCAGCCATTGAATTCAAGGGGAGGATCGGTTTAGGTGAGCCTTACGGCGACAGTAATAGCATACCGATTTACGAAAGGTTCTTTACCGGCGGCGCTTATACCGTGAGAGGTTACGAGGAAAGGAAACTCGGACCCATAGACCCGAATTCCAAAGATCCTCTGGGCGGCAACGCAACACTCATCGGTAACATCGAATACACCTATCCTTTATTTACTTTTTTAAAGGTTGCGGCTTTTTATGATGTAGGTAATACCTGGGATAAAATAGCGCATATCGGTTCAAAGAAAGACGCCAACGGAGTCAGCGGTACCGGCGGGTTTAAGTCCGGCGTCGGTTTGGGTGTAAGGTTAAAGACCCCTCTGGGTCCGATTTCTCTGGATTACGGTATCCCGATGGATAAAGAACCGGGTGAAACAAGCAGGAAGAGCGGCAGGTTCCATTTCAGCGCCAGCCACGGCTTTTAAGCCTAAGTATAAACTAACAAGGAGGAAAGTGATGAAGAAGTTGACGGTGATTTTTTTGTGGGTGGTGTTTTGTTTAGCGCTGACTTTTGGCGTCGCGCAGGCAGCGGATAAATTCGGCTCGGTCGATATTATGCGTATTGCCAGCGAATACAATAAGGCCAAAGATTATAATAAGACTATCGAGGGCAAGGCAAACGCAGTTGATTCCGAGATAGAAAAAAAGAAGAACGAGATCAAGCAGATGCAGGATAAAATAGGGATCTTGTCCGATAAAGAAAGAGAAGCCAAGTTGCCGGAATTCAATAATAAGGTCAAGGCGCTCCAGGAGTTTATCAGGCAGAAAGAGATGGATCTACGCAAGCAGGA
>JAPLLM010000112.1:0-7321 GCA_026387555.1 Candidatus Omnitrophota bacterium
GCCGTATTTGTCATTGGATTGGGCGATACCGCTACGCATAACCCCCAGGTAGAAGACTGTCCCTACGCGCAATTAAGCGCATATGCCTATGATCCTCGCATCGTGGATTGGAAGAGATCCGGGCTTGGGGGTTCAACCTTGATCGATAAATGGAAGACGTTTCACAAGAATCTGCCCGCGGATTTTCTTTCTTTTTCTCGCAAAGAGAAAGTAGCCCAGTACGCGCATACGAAAACCCTACGTGTATGCAAGGATAAGATAGGCGGATACGGAGTAGTTGATTTTGAGAGTTTGAACGCGATGACAGATAATGAGATTGCAGCTACCGAAGACTATCAGCAGGTATATAATTTAGTGCTTTTGCAGCAGTATTTCGCCCAGGCCCAGGTAAGAGAAGAAGTAGACCATGCACATGAGCAAGCCATGTTGATTGGGTATGAGCAGCCATTTTTCAGAACGATGAATGGTGCCGATGCTTTATTTAACCGGGTTATTTTCGAACAGGCAGGCGGCAGGATGTTGGCTGCCGACTATAAGCAGGAGTGCGGGGATGAAAAAAGGCAGGAGGGTCTTGGCAGGTATAGTTGGCCTGCTGTCAGATCCCAACAATATGAACCATTGCTTGGTCCGATACGGTATCATACAGGAGAGATCGGATTTGATTTTGTACAGGGAGACACGATACATTTTGCGTTCGGAGAACAAGATTTCTACCGGAGGATATCCGAACTTTGCGCCAGGACATGCGCGTTATTCATCCCTGAAACGCTTGGTTGCGATAATGAGCCGTATGTCAATGGAAGGTGCCGTGAATTAGGGATGCTTCCTATTATAACGCCAATACGCAGGGAATGGAGCCAGGGAGAGCGTTCTCCTCGAGACAGATGGCTTATGTTGGGCCAGTATCTTTTGGGAGAACATAAATATGCCGGCGTCTGGATGCCGACACATCACGATTTCGAAAGGCTTGTTTTGGAATACGCCGATCTTTTTCCGCGCAATACTTCCCCCGAGGTACGGGCAAAAGTTCTAAATGCGGTATTCGCGTTGGGCCTTCCTAACTACTCCATTCTTTGCGGAGATGAATTCGTGGAGAATGAAAGAGTTAACGCTCCCGGAAAGGTGCGCAATTTGAAGGCGGTTTCGACTTCTGCCGGGACGCGGTTTGATATTACCGGATATATCGGGCAGCTCAATCGCGCGAGAGCGGATTACCCCTACTTATCCAATTACGGAAATTTACGTGATTTCCGTCTTGAAAATCTCGGGATCAGATTTGAACGGTTCTCATCGGACGGAACTAAGACGCTGCAGGTTATTATAAGCATAACTAACGGAAAAGTTACCTGCAAGGAGATTGAGGCGAATATTCCTGTTGAGTTCCCGGTTGCGGAAGAGTCGGTTCAAAACCGCAGTGAAGTCTTGATGCAGCGAGCCTTGCAGCAATATGGTTTTGTCGGTGGTGAATGCTGGGCTTCGGAATTCCTGCGGGAATTCAAACCTCAATTAGTCTCCGTCGAATTTCGGAATGATTTTACCAAGGCCCTTAGGGAACTTTTGTTTGACGAGGAAGCGGATGTGCGCAGGGGAGCCGCCTGGATTTTATCCTTGCCCGCAGTCGAGCTTGGCTTTGGATCTGAATTTCTCGGCTCCATCCCGCACGCTGACATAGTTTCGTGGAGCGATAAATCGGTAATGAGCGTTTTGAGCTGGGATAATCCGAATGCCTGTCGTATCGTCGCCGAATTTTTAGGTCGAAATATAGAAAATGGGAGATGGATTTGGATTATAGATCAGTTGATAAGCCTTCTTATGCATGAACAGCCGAATTCAGTTCCCTTTAAGAACGCGAAGAAAGTCCTTAATGCTGTTTTCGTATTTGATCTGACCCCCCTTGACAGCTGTAGATTCACCAATAGCGAGCTCTGGCATAAGCTGTTTCATGATGAATTCAGACCGCGCGATGATGGTAAGAAGGCATTTACCAGGCTTGATCCTTTTTCCGTGCGCTTAAAGGTCCAGCGTGTTGCCAAATATGCCCCGCAATTTCTGGTCCGCGTGCAGACAAAAACGGGGCTTTATAAGGAACTCTCCGCCGAAAACACTGACCTGTTGGAAGAAGGCCAGGTCGATATGTATAACTGGAATGTAGACCCGGATAAGGCGCGGGAGTATCTTAACCTTGAGCTAGTACTTTTTGATTCGACTGGTAGCAGAGAGATAATCATCGAGAGAAGGCATTTTACCGAAATAGAGAAGATAAGGCCGCAGGATATCGGTTTTGAGAGGGTAACGTATGCTTCGCAGCCGGAATTAAAAGGAAAGAACGTGGCGCATTTGTGCATGGAGGCATCCCATTTGCATGATTCACTCTGCGGGGCAATGGGCGGAGGCCTGGGTATTCTGAACGGTGGGTTCCTGCGGTCGCAGCGTTTCAGCGGCGCAACTTGCTATTTCCCGCTTTTACGATACAGAACCGGAGTTGAGCAGAAAATGGAGAACGGCTTGCCGGTCTATTTCGATGTTAAGCTTGACTACTCTGTGTTCCTGAAGGGGTATGAAAACGGAAGCGAGTCATGGATAAGCGAAGGCGAAAAACAAATCAGCTTCCAACTTCAGGGTAGGACGTATAATACCGTTGCCCGTCGCATGAGATTACACCTTCAGGAAGAGGAGAATGATTCGTTTGTTATTCTCATTGATATCGTAGATGATATATCAGACCGCCTTTACCCTCAAGACTCCAAGACTTGGGAGCGCTTTGTCCAAGCTGCTTATTATGGTAGGGCGACATTAGCCGCTTTCCAGGCTTTCGGGATAGAGCCAGATATCATGCAGGTCCATGAGGCGTTCCCGGCAATATCCCTGGTGCCCGATCTCTTTGAGAACCCCGCATACAGAGACAATCCTTTCTTTGATAAGGCTAGAAAGAATATTCTTGGTTTTGCGCATACAATAGCGCTATCAGCGTTTCCATTCTATCCGCTTGATTTCATCGAAAGGGTTATAGGTATTCCGTATCAGCGGTATAGTAAATATCTGAATGAACATGCGGCAGGGGACGCGGCCGGGAAATATGATCCTTTCTACGCCCTGAGCAAAGTGGCTGTGGCTGTGGGTACGGTCGGGAAGGAACATCTACTTGCTATACAGGAGTATTTCCCTGAATTCGCGGATAAGTATTTTGCCATTGAGGATTCTATCTGGCCGGGCTTCTGGATGCTTCCTGAACAGAAAGAAAACGGTGGGGATGTTCTGAATAAGGAGAGGATATGGGAGGCTAAGGCGAATGCCGAGCATCGGATGCTGGAATATTTCGATAAAGTATTTAATATAAAGTTAAGAGAAGGCAGGCCGATACTTTTCGAGGCCCGACGCTTTACCGATTTCAAATACAATATCTTCTTCCTTTTGCTCGCCGGACTCGGTCCCCAGCTAAGCGGTATAAAATATATCACTACCGATCCCGAAGAGGGTGGCCTTGGTTTCAATCTGGTTATTGCCGGGAAGGCGCATGAGAACGACGAGCTATGTAGAGGATGGATCAACCGGTTGAAAGAATACACAAGAGATCCGGACCTGAAAGGCAGGTTTGCGTTGACTATCTGGAATACGCGGGTCGCGCCGCTTATTATCCAGGCGGCAAAGGTTTGCTTGCAAACTTCAATCCCCCCGTTTGAGGCGGCAGGGATGAATGATAAGAAGGTTATGATGAATTACGGATTGCTCGTTTCCAGCTATACAGGCGGGCCGGTGCAGCAGATAACCAATGTTTTGCATCACGGCAGAGCCGGGAATGGGTATCTTTTTGAATCTTATTCTCCCCGCAGGCTACAGGCTTGTCTCGAGGATGCATCAGCGCGGCTCTACGTCAAGATTTATGCTCAACGCGGCCTGAATGCGGACCAGATCAAAGCGAAGATTAAAGATTATGCTAATAAAGAGTGGGTACGTTTAGTCGGTAAGTACGCGGAAGAAGATCCAAACGGCGTTTTAGATATCATGCATAATGCTGGACGTATGCTTCCGGTTCTGGATAGCCGGACTGCTGCCGAAAAATTCCGTATCGTTTATGGCAAAATGCTGGGTATAGACTTAAAAATACCCGCAGCCTCGCATACACTACGAAAATTATTGACAAAATTTAGTGCGGATTTATTCCCGGCACAGGGTAAGCAGAAAGAGGGCGCAAGTACAGATGCCTCTATGCATGCAATGATTTCTACTCTTTGTGGTATTGAGCTGGATCAGGTGTTGTTAGGTGTTGGCGTGTTTATCTTTCTAGTACTCTTACTAGAGCATTGGTTTAAACAGGGGCAAAGCCGCGCTCCTGCGGATTCCCTGAAAGCGAAACTCGCCGCAGCCAAGCAACAGACAGCTTTGCGTACCAAAGCCTTGATAGAAGAGTTCAAAGTACATTTCAACGAAGATCCGGAAGTGATTGCTGTTGCCCCGGGTAGGGCAAATATCATCGGTGAGCACGTAGATTATCCGCCATTTAAGATTTACAC
This sequence comes from Candidatus Omnitrophota bacterium, assembly GCA_026387555.1. GTDB lineage: Bacteria > Omnitrophota > Gorgyraeia > Gygaellales > Profunditerraquicolaceae > JAPLLM01. Next base: position 4,512 of record JAPLLM010000112.1, read on the forward strand.
CAGCCCTGACGGTAAGACACTCATCCCCCATAACTATTCTCTTCCTTTCGCAGTCCAATACAATATTATTATTGCTTCCCGCAAGCGTAGCGATGATAAGCTAAGGGCTTACGCATTGGATTTAGGCGCAGCTTTTGAATTTGACCTAGATAAACTCGGCGGGTTAACCAAAGAAAATAGTTATAAGGGTGATTATACCTGGGCGAATTATTTACTTGGCGCATTCCAAGCTGCAACTATGAATGGCTGGAAAACCGGAGGCGTTGACCTTGTAATCCAAGGCAATGTCCCGCTTGCTGCCGGCATGTCTTCATCGGCCGCGTTTTGTTCGGCACTCGCCTTTACTTTCTCGGAGTTGTTCGCATGGAATAAGCATACGACCAAAACTGGCAAGGTCGAGCTTGCCCTTTTTGCCCGCGACTCTGAACATTCGGAACTTGTCGGTTCACAGTGCGGTTACCTTGACCAGCTTGCTTCTATATTCGCACAGGAAGGATGCGCCACTCTTATTGATTACGGAGCCGTTGCGGTAATTACAGATAAATTAAGTAAAGGCCAGCTCATCACTGATGCGGATGTGGATGATCTGATCAAGATCGTGCCACTCGCCCCTATTTTGAATAAAGGATATCAATTCTTTTTAATTAATAGTATGGTCGAGCGGCCTTCGGACGGGCTTGCCGGAACTTCTTATAACCGAAGGGTCAAAGAGCTCGAGATTGGCGGCGAGTTACTTGCTGAATACCTCGAGACTCCCTGGGCCCCGCATGTAAGCTGTTATAACGATGCGCAGCTGCTTTCAAGAAGGCATAGGTTTGAGCAGTCAGCCCAAGATAATGATAATGGACAATTCAGGGTCTACTACCGCCGCCTGCTTCATGTCATTACCGAAAGATTCCGCACATTACAATCGGTGAAGGCCTGTTCCCTGGGTGATGTAGGAGTCCTGGGGATTCTTATGGATAAGTGCGGAGAAAACCTGTCTATGAATGGTATTTTTGAAATAAGCGCGCTCGTGGAAACAAAAGAAGACGGAACCATCGTAATCGATCAGGACACCGACAATCCGGTGGTCATTGATAATACTCTCGATATACTGGTAAGCACTGCGCGTAAACACGGAGCGCATGGCAGGATGATGGGCGGGGGCGGGGGCGGTTGCGCGATATTCCTGGTGAAAAATACATTGGATACCCCTGTTTGGCGCGAAACAATTACTAGTGAAGTGCGCGCGCAGAGTAAAACACAACGCACGGTTAAGTTCCTAGGCGAGGCTATTCCCTGCGCCGGTGCGCAGGTAAACCGGTTGCTGCGGCACACAAATCAGGTTCCAAGTTCTCCTTCCGTGGCTGGTGGGGTCTTGAGCCTTTCCGCAGCAACCGGTCTATTAACCGGTGAGCCGGTGTTCATGTTGGCGCTTGGGTTGGTTATTTTAGGGAGCGATAAGGTTCCTTCTTTTGCCCGCGCCATCAAGCGCAATACCCCGAACTTAAGAGAAAATGGATTCAATCTATCGCCGAAAGAAGTGATTGTCCCGAGGACCCAGACAGAAAGAAAAATCAATATCTCGCAATATCTGGAACTCTGCAGCGCGCAGGATTATAACCGCTATATCATTGTTCCTGATTATGCGCGCATGGCTTTTCTGCATCTCTTAGGCAAATGTTTCCTTGCCGAGAAGGCCAAAAGCACATTCGCAATGCAACAGGCTACCGGGATGACTAATGAAATAATCAAAAAGGTCTTAGGTATGCTGGCGATGCATATGAGCCGGCAGGACCTGGAAAATATTGTCGCAGATATCAAATCCGAATATCCGGATTTTGAGTTTAAAGGGCTCCCGGATGCCTTAGGTATGAGGTTGCCTGTGGACAGGATGGAGTGGCTTACCTTCTTGGATGATTATGGCTGGTGGAAGATAGAAGAAGAGTCGCTTCTCGATTCTATGGGAAAACTGGTGGGTCATCAGCCGACATACTATTTTACACATATGAGCAGTTTTGGCGCGCCTTCCGGTTTTGATCCAGCCCATGTGATTGCTCCTGCCCTTGATTTTGACATATCCGGATTTATGAAGAAAGGAATAAGCCGATACGAAGCTATTGCCTATGGTTGTTATCTTGCGGCAAAGCATTTCTCTGTTGAGCTTGACGAGCGCATTGGTTTCGGGAAGACGCCTCTTTTAATCGCGGATGAGGGCGTTGGTGGCGAATGCCATGTGGGCTTCAGCCATAACTCCAAAGCCCTTACCTATATAGACCCGGCCAAAGCCGCGCCATTCTTGGCATCCTTAAAAAAGGCGGGCATTGCCAAAGAACGCATCTATGAGTTTTCCAAGTCTTTGTACGCGCTTATCCTGCACTATAACACCGTGCTTTACAGCTGGCGTAAACTTTACGGAAACTTATCCGGCTCTATTTTACGTCCGGACTTAGCCATTCCCATTCCTTTTGTAGTGGCAGTGAATAATTTCTGGGATTTTCTGCAAAAGGGAGAGGGGAAGATGAACGCCCATCTTTTAAACTGGATATTCGGAAAGCGCATGTATAATTTTGGAGATTTTCTTCTGGCCGCGGCTAACCCGTCTAAGGAACTGTTAGAAAAGATGGGCGGAAGTAAGGTATTCTTTGAAGAAGTGATGCGCGTAATCGCGCTGGTGCAGCGTGTTCCGGATTACGGTATTACCCAGGCACCTTTAAGCAGCTTCCGGCGTGGTGCAGGGACAGTCTTTACGGCGATTAACGGCGAACGTAAGATCGAAGCTGCCAAGGGTTCGTTCTTTGAAACGCCCGCCTCCTGGTGGCCTTCGG
>JAPLLM010000112.1:7326-13859 GCA_026387555.1 Candidatus Omnitrophota bacterium
CCGCGTAGGAATCTTTACCGAGGATATCGCCAGGCATTTGCCTAAAGAATGGCGCGAGCTTTGTTTTGAGGCGGATTGCGCGGAAACCAGCTCTTGGGAGCGTTGCGATGAGACTTATGTGGATAGGCTCTGGCGCGCCACCGGATTTGCGGACAAGGTTTATGTGCCGCAGCCTTTGGCTCAGTCAGCTGCTTATGGTTTTATGCTGTTAAGCTTTGATCCGTTCTGTTCCGGATTGCTGATTTTGGGGATGGTTGCTCCGAAGATAAACCGAAAAGTCTATTCATTCGGCCTATTTGTGGCGGATATGATTTACAAACAGAATCAAAAAGACAGGTTCCCCGATACATTCTTAGGGGTTAGAAGGAGAGCCGGAAATAACAAAATGAAGTTCGTCCCGGAAAAATGGATTAGGCAGGCAGTCATCCGGTTAAAGGAGATGACTTCTATCCGCACCAGTTTCGGCGGCTTGGCCAATGCCATGGCTTCCATACTTGCCGCACTCGGCGATGATGTTGCCTTGGTTGCTCCATATGGCCAAGACCGTCCCGGAAAAAACAATGTCGCCTATCTGAGCCGAATGGGCGTAGACACTCGTTTTATGGAGTTATTGCAGGGAAAAATCAGCGCCACAAATTTAATCCGCAATCTACAAAAAGGCGTGGATGAGCGTGGAAAACCTAAATATGCCAAGGATTACGCGCTATATCTTGCTCCTCTCGAAGGGTACAGATATTCAAAATGGCTGGAAGCTACCCCGATACAGAAAGGCGATATCGTGCACCTGGGCGGTATGGACCTTATTCTTTGCCCCAAAAAGGAAAAATTGCCGAAGTATAAAATAGCCATTGAGGAAATGCTTGCCGTTGCGCGCTACGCTAATGAAAAGGGCGCAACCGTAGTTGGTGATTTCTGCAATGGCGATGAAAAGTTCTGGAAAATGGTGCCGGACGAATTTTTCAAATTGGTGAATGTGGCAAAGCCAAGCCACTCGCAGGCGATTCCGATATATAACAGCCGCCACAAAGAAAAGATTGAGCTCATTGATCCAGATGATGCCGAGCATCTGCTGGAAAAGAACCGTGAAAAACTTTTGAAGCTGCAAAATTTCTTGCATGAGCTTGGTGTCGGAGCGGTTTTCATGACTTTAGACGTCGGAGGCACAATCATCTCTGCTTCTGAAACTAGCGTCTTTGGTAAGGTTTTTCCAAAGCATATCCCGATTTTGCCTGTGCGCAAATTTGTGGATGGCACAGGTTGCGGGGATGCTTACGTTGCCGGAATAATCCATGGCCTGCGCCGCGGATGGGGGATGGAAACTGTTGCCTGGTTCTCAAGCGTTATCGGCAGCCTGATTGCTGAGCGTCCGGGCGTATCGCTTAAGAAGCAATATATAGGTAAGGGCAAGTGGCTGGCCGCAGTAGAAGCAAGGGCAAAGGGTGAGACTTTCCGTAGCGCGCGCCTCGGCTGCCTGGTGGGGATATTTGGTACCACCAGTGAACCTCTCTTGGATGCATTGGTGATGCTGGCAGCAGTCGGAATGGCGGCTGCGAAGGGAGCTAAATCCAGCAAAGAAAATAAGCCGCTTTTAGGAAAACGCGTACGCGCGGTTGATAGTAAACTACGGGTAATTTTACCGGTTGAATTCCGTAATTTGATCGGACCTGAACCGTATATAGTGATTAACCGCAAAGAAAAAGGGGTAATACGCATTTATCCTGTGGCACTCTTCCTGGCCATGGCTGCAAAGCTGGCAAAAAATAAGCGCGATGAATTATGCGCAAACAGCGATTCGATTCTGATTGATACATGCGGAAGGCTCTCGTTTCCGGCTGAAGAGAGAGGCAGGGAATGGGGGAAAATATTTAATTTTAAGACCAAAGAAGTCACTTTTGTCGGCCAATGGGATCATATCAAGATGCTGGATAAAAGAGAGCCGCCTTTACAAGCCGCTGCCCGAAGGTTGCACGGTATAATCTTCCCGCTTATCACCGGCGAGCCTGTTTTCGATGCGCTCCTTGGCGCAGGGATGCTTTTGGTGGGGATTACGGCGGCAAGCAATTCACGGGAATATAAATATATGCGGCATAAACTGGAAGAGATTACCCGCGGCCAAACAACTGATACGCAGCCAATGGGTATCTTTACGCTTATCCGTGAATACGCAAGGCAAGAACTGCGCAAGGATTTTAGCGATGACAAGGCAGACCTGGCACTCCTCAAAATCAATGATGAAATAGTGGCAGGAGAGATATTGCAGGATCCCCCGGAGCGCAGAGTTTTAGAGGCGTTGTTAGTCAGGCAGGCAAGTGGATATTTTGACCTGGTCAATGGTTTCGGGACTATTCAAATTGACGCAGAGAGAGATCAGATTTCTGATTTAATACCTCGGGAAGAGGCGCACGAAGACGCGCTTTTTGCCAGCACGCAGGCAATAGACACCCTTAATAGAATGCGCGCCGTAATGAGTGTTCCGCAACTGATAAATATCGCCCGGAGAGGTTTGGAAAAGCATAAAGCCGCAGTTGATCTGGAGATCATGGGAGCGCAGCTGCACAATTGTCTCTTCAGCCAATTTTGAGGCAGTGCGACGCTGGCTGGCATTAGAGAACGTGTTGATGAAAGCGATAAGCGAGCTGGGACTTATTTCAGGCGAAGCTGATACTAAGTTTAGTCAGGCGAATAATTTTCTCATTCAGGTGATGTTTGATCATCAGGCATTCGGAGAAGGTTGGTATTGGCTTAGACAGCAAGCAGCCTACAGGCTTAAAGACTATATCAACCGCCGGACCATAGACGCGCTGGCTATGGCTACTGATAAAAATCAGCCTGCGGGGAAGGCACCGCATCCCAAGAGCGTATTTATGGCATTAAATCTTGAAGCAGCTAATCCAAACTCGCTGACCATCGGCTTGGCAGCAGGGATGAGCTTGCTGCATATCCACCGCCTATTGGCAAGCCGGGAAGTGAAAAATGATCCGCAGGCGTTCAATCTTGAACAAAAACTATTCCAGTTTGTGCGCTTGGCAGGCCTGCTTGATGCATTAGGCGATGAAGATATGGGAAATGCTAAGAGAATCGAGATCCTTAACCGTCTTGCCGGTACATGGGATAATAAGACTGCTTTAGCCGCCAATTTCCTACTCGACGCTTTGGAAGAGATCATCAAAGGCCAGCGTAATATTTACACATTTATATTCACTTCTAAAAAGGTGAGCAATGAATTGAAAGATCCGGTAGTAAGAGCAGCTGCTTTGTCCGCATTTATCCGGATTAGCGAAGCTGTGCTCGGAAGATTAGAAGGGATCAACACTCCTTTTCATAGACAGTTCCAGCAGGACTTGGCAGAGATAAAAACCAAAGGTGTTAGCAAAAATACAATAGAGTTATTTCGCAGATTGGGCAGATATGTGCATGTTACTTTAGGCAACCTTCATCGTTTAAAAGAAGTATACAACCTTGATGAGGGAGAAGATTATTTACGCCTGAAGCAGGAGATCATCATCGGTTCGGGCGGCGGGGCATCTATTTCTATGACCGGGGTAATCGATCGCATTACGGCTGAGCCGGCGCTGGGGATCATCGGAGGCACGGATAACGGCGGAGCAACTCTGATGAACCGGGCATTCGCTGCTACTCAAGACCATGTCTTTGAGGGAGGGTTTGGCGACCATGTGCGCTTTGATTATGAAGCAGCGGATTTAGAGGGGGTGCCTGCGGCAAAGATGACCAGGGCACTTTTAAACCATCGTTTTGGACCGGGGACAAAGAGTCTAGTGGAAGAGATCCAAGCCCAATACAATGATAAGTGCAACAAGGCAACGCAGTCCGGTGAAGCAGAACTTGCCCGTTTTGAGCAGGTGTATGAAGAAATGCTTGCGGTTGCGGCGCGTTGCGACGTTACCGGCATCAGCGCGGATTACAACAGCGTTAAGAATCTTATCATGAAAGGCTACCTACATCTTACCGAGGGCCTGGGCCATGAATTTATGAATCCCGATGGTATTTATGCGGCATTTAACGCTTTCCGCAGGTTAGTCGGTAGCCGCTCTATGGCTATCCCTGATCTGCCTTTTGGTAATGAGATTGTAGTCAAGGCTCTTAACGGGGAAGAGTTCATCGGACAGGCTTTCTATTCGCATACCCCGCACGGTTTCAGCCGAGGGAGGGAGCGTTCGGTGCTGAAAATGTTAGACGTGGATAATTTTTACCCGGAGGTAAAGATACGCAGCCGTATTATGGGCGTTATAAGCCGGGCAAAATTAATAATTCTGGGGTTAGGCAGTTGGGGCACGAGCGAAGGTGTATTACTAAAGAATCCGGCGCTGGTATCGGCAGTGAAAGATAATCAAGAGGCTGACCGTATGCTTATTACTAACCCGGTGCGCGATGATGAGACCCGCGGAATGAGCTGGCGTGAATCCACCGTGGAGTTTACGAGTAGGATGATGCAGCAACCTGTCTGGAATGTAGTGAACAAAGTCTTAGCCAATGCCAACGGAGATATGAACAGATTAATTTTGCCTGCCCGGCCGCATTTGGGCACTATCGGCGACGTCTACAGGGGAGTCTTTGGCGGTTACGGTGGAGCCAACATACCCAATCCTGAAGATGTCGCTGAATTGAGAGAGCATGGTTTGCAGGTCGTGGCGGATCTGGATATGGTCGGTGTCACTCTTACCCCTATGCGCATCAACCCCGATCTATATAATGCCCTTATTCAGTATGTGCCGGAACGTTTTGCCGAAGGGCTCTGGAGATTGATGAGCGATAAGCTTAAGGCAAAGCTGGTGATGAAAGACGAGGTAATCGTCATTACAAAGCATGCTGAGGTGGAGAAATTGCTTAATAGCCGCGGCATCAGCCTCGCGGCCTTAGGCATGAAGAGCATACACGAGGTAATTTTCCATCCGAAACTTACCCAAGAGCTAAGGGCATGGCTGATCGAAGACAGGGTTCCTTCCTGGATTAAAGATAAGTCGCCCGAGGAGTCCCTCTTCCAGTTTGCGGCTAAGACCGCCATTGAACGCGCTATCCCGGGCACAAGAATAAATGGAAAGACAATCAGAATAAATGGAGAAACCCAAGCGGGTAGTATCTCCGGTAAGCCGCTTAAAATAAGGTTCCTTTCCGTAAAAGAGACAGACGCGTTGATTCCTTACCAGCGCGCTGCTTTCTTTAATGATGCAGAGGCTTTGAGGAATGAGGAGTTGCATCGCCTGGGGATTATCCGCGGCCCGCCGGGAAAAGAGATTAACATACTGCTCCCGAACTACGTACATGAATTGGGGCTTACTCCCTCCGAACGTGTTGACCGTCTTGAAAAAATAATCTCCTTCCAGTTAGAAAAAGCAAAGTTATTAGCTGAAAATAACGGTATTGATGAGACTGTTGCTCACCAGAAAGCATGTGAAGTATTTTCCACGGATATAATGTTGCGTGAGGCTTCAGTAGCAATTCCCTTCCTGCGCTATTTGCACGCGGCGGTTTCCGCTGATCAAGAACCGAATGTCATGTTCGATATGGACGGGACCTTTACTGCCGCCGGAACTGAGCTGACGCCTGAAATGGCTTATTGCGCTTGGAAATTCTTCTCTGGGAGGAAGGTCTTAAAAGGGATCATGACTGCGCAGCAATATGAAGGGCCGCAAAAGCAGATTATTGAGCCGGTGGAGCAAGTTGAACGCAGGAGAAAGTGGATTTCCGTACTTACCGGCGTACCTCTGCCGGAAGAAAATGGAACGGCTTCCTGGGAGACTACAACCTGCGGCGCTTCTTCCGGTGGCGCGATCTTTTCTTATAACAGGCAGATAAGAGGTTTTGACAAGGCGCTGCAGGAATCTATGGATGAAACTGAAGTTGTCCTTATCGAATTAGCCAGCCGCCTGACTATGCCTGATGTGGGTTACCAAGTGGAAGGGTATCAGTTTGAGCCAAGGGAGCCGCACAGGACACCTGATGGCAGCGTGCTTTATGCGGCAGTGGCAGTGTTTCCTTCGGGACGGTATGATGTGCGGCGCGATTGGGATCTTCCTCCGGAAAGCGCCAAGAGAAGATTACAGGCAACCCGCATGGCTATTTTGCTTAAAGATCCGGTTTCCATGCTAACGAGGGCAGGGGAATTGGCCGGACTTGACGAGGCCGCCAAAGAAAGATGGACGGTTATTGTCAATGACGGAAACACGGAGGAAATCCTACAGATTTTGCCTGCGCAATATGAGCAGATTAAAGTAGTATACGCAAGCCTAGCTGCTTTATTGAAAAAGAAAGGCCTTCAAGAGAAAGATTTAAAACCTGTATATATCTCTTGTCAGCCGGGCGGCGCTACCACTATTGATATTTCACCTGTGGGCAAAGGTCCGCGCATCCCTACCCTGGTGAAGCAGGCAGTCAAATCTGCGGACAATGGCGGAGTTTCGCGCGTAAAGTTCGTCGGCCCGGTAAGCGCACCCGCGACAAGTAAGGGCCCGCGCATACCCCTTATGGAACAAGTGGAGGAGGGCCATACCGGCATTTCACCGGCTCGGATGTCC
>JAPLLM010000112.1:13898-44024 GCA_026387555.1 Candidatus Omnitrophota bacterium
ATTTCACCGGCTCGGATGTCCAATTGCTTTATCGGCGATGAACTCTCGGTGGCTATGGTGCAGGCGCAGGGAAAAGATATTAAGGCAGAGGGTAATGATTTCAGTGTTGCCGTGGAGCAATTAAAGGGCAGGATTATGCTGAATTTGATACTGCATGTCGGGAAGGTTTCCGGTTCGCAGGGTAAAAAGGTTGAAACCTTGCCTAATACTACTATTCCTTATGGTGGTAAAAAAGAAGTGGAACCGCATGAAGTTGATGCCATGCTTGCCTATGGCACGATAGCGATAGAAAGAGACAAGGCATACAGGCTTATAAATAGCGATACGGTTATTCAAAGCGGAATTATGGATGCGCTTGCTAGACGCGGGTTGGCCTTAGAAGTATTCGGGATCGAGGATTTTGCCTCTATGAATGAACTCCAGGCAAGTGAGCTACTGTTAATGAAAGAAAGGGATACCGCAGCACAGAGGGCAAGCGCGCTTAGTGCAGGTTTTATAACCGGCGAACCGATGTTGGATGCGCTGGTGATGCTGATAGGTTTGGGGATGGCAAACGAGGGCCATAAAATAGAGATTATTACCTCTCCTGTCCAGTTCACAAGACTAAATGACGCTACCGGATTTATCAGGGAAATTTCGCGTTCAATTCAGGGTAGCGGGTTTGATTTCCGGGAAGACCTGCTTACATTCTTCTACCAAACAATCTTCAATTCGTTACCAGACCGCCAGCGCATAGAAGAATGTTTGCAGAAGGCATTGAGGGAGCGTTTTGTCGGCCATCAAGGAATAAAGGTCCATATAAGCGAACTCCATGCTGCTACATTTTCGCTTTCAACGGATGAACGGAGTAACCCGGTCTTAGGTATCCGGTATCCACGCTAAGGTCTTTGATGAATTTTACAAGATCGGACTTATCGAACTCTTAGTGGCAGTGGGCGTTTTTTACAACGGCGTACAACATCTTAGCCATCCCAGTAGCCACAGCGTTAATTTGCAGAAAGATGTTCGTATGCTTGTGGCCCTGCAGAAGGCATTAGAGGAGGATCCCGAATGGCGGAAGCTGGGGTTAGATATAAAACTGAGAAAAGTGGCCAGTCATCTTACTACCCGTTCTGTTGCCGCTCATTTTGCTAGGGCGCTAAGTACAGAATTGGGCATCGGCCCCGGGACAGTAATAAATGATCGCTATGAGCTTATCGAAAAGCTTGGAAAAGGGGCGTTCGGCACTGTTTATTTAGGTAAGGATAAGTTTTTGGCCAAGACTGTAGTTATCAAATATTTCGTCCCAGAGATTATGCAGGACGAAGCTATCCGCGAGCGCGTGGAGAGGGAGATTAAAATTATGGGGATACTTAATGCCCCTAATATTGTCCGCGTCCTGGATAGAATACCGTCGCCGCCGGCTCATACGAAGTTTCTGGTGTTGGATGTTGCGCCGGGCAAGACATTATACGCATGGATGGATGAGCAATGGATGCCCGGGCCAGGGCAGGGCGGGCCTTTAACTTATTGGGAGAAAATCCTGGTAGCCATTGAAATCCTCAAGGCCCTGGAAGTAATGCACACCCACCATCCGGCGTATGTTCACCGCGATATAGCTCCTGGTAATATCATGCTGGATTTCAAACGCACAACAGATAAAACAGGAAAGATGCAAGTTTCCATTCAAGTTACCATTCTAGACTTGGGCTTGGCTAAAGTAGTAGGTAGCTTGGGTCCTGATGAATTTCCTTATGATAGCAAGGGTGTTTCTTGGAAGACTAAAGATGCTGCCACTGTTGGTACTCCGTATTACTATTCACCGGAACAGATACAGACAATAAGCGAAGATTTAACTACTGCCACGGATATTTATTCTTTAGGCATGGTTTTATACGAGATGATGACCGGAGAGGTTGCCGTTAATCTAGAATTAAAGGATACGGAAGTATGGATGTTTGACAGGCGGCATATTCTAGCCGAATATAAATCACCCAGGGAACTTAATCCTGAAATCGATAATGATCTAGACTGGTTTATAAGAAAATGCATTGCCCTGCGTTTTCCAAACCAACCCAAATATTACAGGGTCGATGAGAGGCAAATGGATCGAACGGGCAAGGAACTGTTAGAAAGATACCCGAATGCCACGCAAGCAAGAGAGGTCCTGGAGGATTATTATAGTAAACATTACGCTGAACCTGTCAGTATGGTCCAGGATCCTACCCGAATCGAGATGCCCGCTGTGGAGCCGAAAGTATCTGGGGGTGTGCGGGGATCTATACGCCGTATCTGGAATAGTGTATTTAGAAACGACAAATTACATGGCGTCCTGCCTTTAGGTTTCTTGTCCGTTACCGGCGAGCCGATACTGGATGCGCTGGTGATGCTGGCAGCAGCGGGTATGATGACAGTACCCCAGGCAAAGCAGTTGGTCGGGAAAGAAGGCCGGGCGGCAGATTCCTTAATTTCATTGCTAACCCAGAATGATTTTGAAGAAGCCCAATTAAAACAGGTAAGGGTTGATTTCTTGCTATTGATGGGTAATGAAGATTTGCGGATTGCGCAAAAGGTGTTCGGTTTGTTTAGCCAGGGCATTGGCAGGCGCATCTTGATCTCCGGGGGCATAGGAAGGTTAACAGATCCTTTGCGAAAGAGAGCTGCAGAGATGGGAATTTCCGGAACTGAAAATGCCTGCGAGGCAGAGATCTTGCGCAGCGCATTGATCCGCATGGCTGAAGCCGCCGACAATCTACCTGGCCAACGGGAGATCATTGCTAAGTTGCAAGACGATGAAACGGTGCTTCTTGAGGGGAAGTCGCGTTATACCCTGGAGAATTTTGAAAAATCCAGGGAGCTGTTAATGCAAAAAGGGATTTTCCAAGAGGGCAAGGCTTTAAGTATTCTATACATTCAAAAGCCTTTGCAACAGCTGCGGACAAGGGGGATGTTCCAAAAGGTCTTCGCCGATGAGATAAAAATGAATATGGTTAAGGGCATAAGTTATACTACCGGTTTTATTAAGGAGGATGTTTCCCCGGAATTGCTTATCAGCGATTTGGTAGGCGAGATGTTCCGCTTAATCGTAAATATCCAGAAAGGCGATGTTATTTTAAAAAGTGATTCGGGTGATGGTATAAAATCTATTGCCGGGCGTTATTGGGAAGATGCAGCTACATTGTTTAACTCATTAGAAGCCGCGGGTCAAAGAAGTTTAGCTGTTACTTTGATCCGCAATATTGCAAGAGCATTAGGCCTTCCAAATGAAAAGATTCTTTCCGGTTTACCTGCAGAGGCGGAAAACTTTACGCGTTTGATTCTTAAATTCGATGAGCCTGTAAGGGCCGAACGGGAAAGTATATGGTGGGTTACCAAGGAATTGAGGGGTGTGCATAAAGTGGGTGGCTTAGGGGATGTGAGCAGAGAGTTGTGCCTTGAGTTGGCAAAGTTAGGAGAAAAGATAGGCATAATAACGCCGAGATATGATTTTACTCCGCCGGAAGATCTTAGGGGCGAAGGCTTGGGATTCCCGGTGCAGGTAGGTAGCAATAAGGTCGAAACTCTCCTAAGAGAATGGCAATTAGAAGGCCGCGTGCCGGTTTCCCTGATGGAAGCCAGCGGACATTTAAAAGAGCCTTATCCGGCAAATCCGGAGGTTGATTTAGCTGACGCCATCCTTTTCTCAAGAGGCGTGTTAGAGTCGTTTCAGGCCCGCAATATCAGCCCGGCTATCCTGCATATCAATGACTGGCAGACGGCGTTGGTAGCTGTGTATTTAAAGACTATTTACAAGGATGACCCTCTTTTTAAAAACACTAAATGCATCTTGTCTATCCATAATTTGGGATATCAAGGTAACTTCGGGAAGGGATATTTTGGTTGGTTGGGAATTAAGATTACTGAAAGGGAATTTCTTAATAACTTTGAATTTTACGGTAAGTTCAGCCTTATCAAGGCAGGGATAGTCTACGCGGACAAAGTCCTCACCGTAAGCCCAAGTTATGCTGAAGAGATAAAGACCCCTAATTTCGGCTTTGGCATGCAAGGGGTCTTAGAGCAGAAAGGAGTCACCGGGATCATCAACGGAATAGATATGCGGGCTTGTTCTCCCGAGACAGCCGAAGGTATAGTGCCTTATTCAATAAGAGACTGGCAGGAGAAGAAGTTTATGAACCGGAGCCGGCTTTTAGAACGGCTGCATTTCCTTAATTGCGTGAGCGCAGAACCGGATGAAGGATTATGGCTGGATAAAAATTCTCCTCTTGTACAGATGACCGCGCGCACGGATTGGCAAAAGGGAATAGATATTGCTTTGGCTGCTATGGACCTGGTCCTCTCCGAAACTAAGGCCTGCTTTGTTATTCATTCTACTGAAGCTCAAGGCGAATACGTAGAACACATTAAAAGACTTCTTGTTAATTTAAAGGCAAAGTACCCTGATCGGTTCCGCTTCCAATTGGATAAAAAGCTTTATGATGATTCCCTTGCGCCGTTATTCTATGCTGCGTCTGATATCGCGCTATATCCCAGTAGATATGCGCCCTGCGAAATAGACCATAAAAAGGGTTCCCGGTTCGGGGCTATACCCGTAGGCAGGAGAGTGGGCGGGTTTAAGGATTCCGTAAATGAGTTTGATCCTGAAACCAGCAAAGGCAATGGGATTTTATTCGCCAGCCGGCCGCTGGATAATTCAAATGCCTATTTTGATGAGTCGGTTTTAGGGTTGCACGATGCGATAATGCGCGCTATCAGGATATGGCAGAACCCGCAAACCCGTGAACTCATCGTGGAGAATGCAATGTCCGCGGATTTCTCATGGGACAGTTCAGTTTTAGAATATCAGAAATTGTACCGTAGCGAATCTGTGTTGGGCATTGGGTTCGCATTTTTAGGTATCCCTGAGTTTGGTATCTTGCTATTAGGCGGGATGCTCTTTATCGTCGTAAGCCAAGGATTTATTGTCGGACTTAATGAAAGCTTAATAAATGTGTTTAATAAGTCTGATTCTTTGTTAGGCCTTGCCCCGTTTGCTTTTGCCGATCCTATATTTATCTTCGCTTCGCTGGCAATGGGGATGATGCAGAGTAGAAATGTTTTGGTTGCAGGTTTTGAAGTGGAGATACCGCAAGGATATTACATCATTCCTGAAGCTACGGAGTTAACGCGAAATGATAACTTTGAAGAGCAGTTTGGCTATTTGAGAAGAGAAATAAAACAGGCCGCAAACCGCGGTTTGGTTCCCCTCTTGGCAAGTATGAGGCATCATCCGTCGCTTCCCATGCAGAAGGCGTTAGAAGATGTCACCGGAGAGCGCCCCCTAGCTCTGGTTTTTGATACACATGTGGATACTTATATGGACCAGCGTGGTGGACGCATTCCGCCTTTTGACCGCGCGCATTTCTGGCGGCGCGGATTAGAGGGAGGAACCGAAGCAGAAAGGATTTCTCCTGACGATTTGATATTGGCAGGCACAGAAATCCATTCTTCGTTTATTTCTCTGCTTAAAACTAATTTGCCCTACGATGTTATTATAGAGCTGATTACCGGCGTATCTGAAGATTCTTTAGTTTCGCTCTCCAGCCTTATTGCCGATGCTAAATATATCCGTTTCGTACAGGCCCATGGTTCACGCATATCACCTACTTCCATGGCAGAGCTTTTGTACCTGCTCAAGCGCAATGTCCGTCTATGCGGCCCGGTTATACCTTTCGGGTTTGCGCCTGCTGAAAGGCCGCTTTTCATCTCCTATGATACGGATGTAAACCATACTGCGGCACAACTGGAAGAAAACGGGAAGCGTTTAAGCGGGCACAGGATTTCCGGAGTGCATATCTCTGAAAATCCGGATAATAATTTCCAACCGCAAAAGTTAACCGAGTTTTTAGCCGGGCTTATCCAGCCTGTTTCCGGAAAAGGAAAATCATCTGCTTTGACCGCCGTAGCGCTACCTATTTTTGTTTCAGATCCGGCAAGCATGCTTCTTGCGCTTACGCTCCTGCCGTTAGCAGCGGGGATGGCTTTTACCGACAATGAAGCAAGAGAACTTGAGTTAATGCGCTACCTGATCAGCCTGCCTGAGGAGCGAACTTGGAGAATGGAAAAATTGATTTATGCCTTGGTTGTGCCAAATGACCAGTTAGCCGTGTCTATTCTTGCTAATGCTGAAGCCAAGCTATCTGATTTTAATGTCCAGCTTCACGATGACTTCCTCTTGCAGTATCTTCGTTTTGCCCGGCAGGCGCGGGCGAACCTGGGAATAAAGCATCATATCGCCAAACGCGTAGAGGCATTTATTGAAGCTAATGTCGAAATTGATAACAAGATATTGGTGGACCTGCATTTAAAAACATTAATGGTCATGCGCATGCATACGCTTCCTGAATACACGGTTAGATCGAATGCGCCGCTTATCTTAAACGCAGGGGAGTTGACGCTTGCGGTGGAAAAGCAGGCGGGTGAAGTAAAGCCGCTCACCATACGTCAGTTGGTCGATCCCGCTGCAGTATCAGAATGCTTGCCGGTTGCATTCGTATCTTTCCAGAGCCCAGAGAATGTGAAGTTGCCTCTAAAAGTAAGAGCGATTAGGTTGTTTCCGAACCAAGGGGTTATCCTTCCAGAATTCCTTGCGGTAGGTGGGGATGTTTTTATGGATTTCTCCAGCCTTGTTGCCGAACGAATCGCTCCTTGCCACTTTGTTTTATGGCATCATGATAATCGGGTGCGCGTAATACCGGTTGCAAGCCGGTCTTTGATAGTAAACAGGCTTCCGGTCGGAGATAATAAAAGTACGTTGGTGGCAGCTCCGCTTATCTTTACTGACCCGCTCTTTGGCCTCGTCGCGCTTGCCCTGAGCTCAGTCGAAGGTCTGGCAGTGGGGATGTGGAAAGATAAAGTTTTTGTCCTGGATAACCAGAAACATAAGATGACAGGGTTACGCGTCGTTAAAGGAGGGGATATTAAGGATGAAGCGGTTATAAATGCTATGCAGAGAAGCTTACGAGAATGGTTAAATCATCCCGATCATTTGCGGTATGACAGTGAGGTGCGGTTTGCCAGCTCTCGCGTGACCGATGGTAATGTTTATTATGTCCTTTCCGAGGATAATGCGGTAGAAGCATTTGGGCTTTTGTCTTGTGCTCAAGAAGATGAGTTACGCCTTCTTGAAATAGCTCCTTGGAATAAACGGACACTTTGGGAAAAGAGAAGATTCGTCGGTATTGGCCATCAGCTTTTTACCCTGCTTATGCATACCATGACAAAAGGCGGACGAAGAGCAGCAGTATTCATGATTGATTCTTATTTGAAAGAAATATTACGCGAGGCAGGCGTGAGCTTAAAAGAAATATACGAAGAAAACGATGCAAAAAAGCTTATGCTTACACAGGAGGCGAAGATCGCCGAACTTAGCGCGCAATACGGCAATGATGAGACTTTTGCCTGCGGGTTTGGGGTTTATCATGCTAATGGCAAGGTTGACGAGAGAGCCAGGGAAGCGGCAGAAGCTAAAATTGCACAAGGCACAAGTTATGAATATAACACTTTACCGGCAGAGCTAAGAGAGCGCTTAGGCGCAGAGTTTTATAATGCGGTCAAGCCGGCATTAGATCACGAATATATTCGTATCGTAGCCATGCCTTCAGATATCCACACTACTTCTCCGCCAGTCCCGTTCCTCTGGTGGAAAAATTCAGAAAGATTTATTGTCAGTCTTGCCAAAGACAGACTGATTTATATCCCCTATGGCCTGCTTTATCTGCGTAACAAAGCCATCCTCAATAATACCGTACTTTTTGAAGAAGAAAATATCGAACGAGGAAAGGAAAATATCGTTCTTTGTCAGAGCCACGCCTTGCAGGTGCTTGAATACGCGTTAGGTATTCAGATGTCCTGGGTTGATCTTGAACAAAATAACCGCTTTTTCTTCAGCGCGACCCCGCACCTGCCTTTTGCAATCGGAGAAAGCCTGAAACTAACTCTCGATTATATAGGTAAAAGAAGTGTTCAGTTCCTCAAGGCCGTCATCTTCCTGAAAGACGTAAGCTTGAAGCCGGCATGCGAAGAAGTTTTGCAAAAGATTTACGGAGAATATCGCCCCGCAATAGCTTTCCTTATTCAACCGCCCTCCGACGGTAGTGATTTGGCAGTGGAGGCGTGGGGGATTATGCCTAAATCCGCGATGTCCGTCTCTTATTATGATAGCACTACCATAGTATCAAGAGTGGGAGTGAAAGAGGCGTATATCGCGCTGGAAGCGGGGATCGAAAATGACAGCGCTTATGCCGAAGGTATGGATATTTACCGCCGCTTAAAAGATATTCTCGCCCGGTTTAAATTTCCTTTAGATTATTCTTTGATCAACCGTTTCTGGATTTATATAAGCGACATTGTGGGAGAAGATGTGGCCACCGGAAGTGAGCGTTATAAAGAGTTTAACCGCGCGCGCGAAGAAGAGTTTGAGCCAATCGGGGCGGATAACCAGAGGCACAAGACCATGTTCATGAGTAGATTCTTACCTGAACATATGAAAGACGGCCGCGTGCGCTATCAGGCCTCGACCGGAATTGGAACCGCCCATGACAAAGGCGTAAAGTTGGTGATGGAAGCGCATGCAATAGACGCTTCTGCCAAGCGTAAAGGCGTGCACTGCTGGTCGGTGACCAACAAGCGCCAGATCGACCCGGCGATATATGAGAGGCAGAAATTCGGAGCCAGCTCTCCTAAGTTCAGCCGCGGATTGGTAGAGATAGTTGATAATGAGGCAGTATTCTATATCTCCGGTACAGCCAGTATCGTCAATCAGGAGACTGTGCATTTGAATGACGCGAAGATGCAGGCTGAAGAGACCATCAACAATATTAAGATGCTTATCTCGGATGAGAACCTTGATTATGAGAAACTGCCCAAACTCGGGTTTACTCTTAAAGATTTAAAACAAATACGTATTTATATCAAACGACAGCAGGATGTTGCAAGAGTGACAGGGGTCTGCGAAAGGCGCCTACCGGGTATTCCTAAGATCTATGTGGTTGCTGATGTCTGCCGCTCTGACTTGTTAGTCGAAATGGAAGGCATTGCCTGTAAGAAATTAGATAAGGAGTGGGATAGCAAGGTTTCTGCTTTGGGCGTGACCGCGCTTGATCCTCTATCGATGTTGGCAATCGCAGCGCTGGCGATGGTATCAGCCATACATCCTGACCGGCCAAAGTCGCAATTCTATTTTGAAACAATTGCTAAACATATGGTGGATTTAATTGAGTTGTCCAGCCGTAGGATGCACGCAAAACAAACAGATCGTGTCGAAATGCTGCTGGGGGCCTCCGACGATTTAGATGCTTTAGTCGCAAAGATAAAAGAGACCATTGGCTTGATCGAGGAGCCTGGGTATCCGCTTTATCTCGTTGGTAACAGGGAGTACCGCCGCGAGCTTAAGGCATTACTTTTACGCGCTATGGAGCTTATCAGCCAGAATTGTTGGATGCTGCCTGCAGGCGCATGGATGAAGAGATGTTCCTTATAATCAAGGGTTATGCCCGCAACTGGCCAAGGCAAAAGGTGTTTGCCGATCAAAAAACCGGCGAGCTTGATGTGCCGCAGGGGCATATTAGGCGCGTAGAGTTAAGCCCTAATGCCGCGACCAGAATAGCCAAACCGCAAGAGCACAAATTCAGCAATCTTCACGAGGCATTAAGCGGCCAGGATAAAACCATATGTGCGAACATCGAAGAGATGCACCGGCTAGAGGATGATTTGGCTAAATTAGTTGATGTAATAAAATATCTGGATGAAAAGATCTCAGAGTTAAGCAGCGTGCAGAAGAAAGCGCGGGAGCAACCGGAAATCACGCGGAAGAAAGCCGATGAAATGAAGTTATTGTTTACGCGTTCGCAGGAATCGTTTGCTAATTCCCTGCTTGCTAGCAAAACCATTGTCTATCATTCCTTACAGGTTGCTTATCGCCTAGCCGGCTTGGGTGAATTCCGCGCGATTAGCAGGGTTTTGAGCCTGGCGGCAAGATTCATTGAAAGAAGATTGGTAGATGTGCGTAATATAGCCCAAAGCATCTGGCAGGGGAGGCTTAAAGAATTGCGCGCCTTAGCGCTAAAGACTAATGCAGAAGTCGATGAAAAGATAGAAGCTATCATTAACGACCTTAGTAGCGGAAATCATGTCTGGCCGCATCGCAAGATCATGGGGCTTTTAAATTCTAAGAAAATTGCTGCGCTCTTTAGCAACCCGGAATACGAAGGCATGTCCGCTACTCTCGGTTACGCGCATAGCCGTATGGAGCTCGGAACGCATGAAGAGGTAATTGATATATTGAAAGATGCCCGGCACATTGCCGCGCATAGCCGCGCCGCATTCATTTTTAACCAGGAATTCCGTGATCTCTATGTTAGCGAAAACCTAAACGGAAAGAGGCTCGGCGAAGAAGATGCTTTTGAAAGCATATTTATTTCCTATCTTAAGAAACGCGGTTTAAATAAGGCTTCTCCGCAGGAAAAGCTGGAAGAGGTGTGCTACTGGTGGACAAGGTTTTTTATGCTTAATTTCGTGTCCCTTAGCGTTGAAAACCCGGCAGAGCGAAGCTGTAAGATCCCTAATCCGCTTTTTGGCGCCATCAAGGATTTTAATAACGGAAAGCCAAAGGTAATAAGAAGAAAGGTTAGTGCAGGTGGGCCTTTACTCTTAGAAGTAGATTCTCAGCAGGAAACGCCTGCCCAGAGGCTGGAACGAATAAGGCATAACTACCACATTACTTTTACAGACCCGCGGTGCAATATTCTAACTAAGGCTTGTTTGGTAGATTTGAACGCATTGTTTAAGAATTCTCCTGCCTCGGCAGAAAAGGTATCCTTGTGTATTGGGACTATATTTCTCTATGGCAAGGGAGTGTTCCTGGTAGCCTCCTTATTCGCAGCCGGCGGATTACTCTTACTTTGCCTTATACAAGGCGCGAAGCTTGTCGCTGAGTTTATCAATCATCCGGGGCTTTTTACGCGGCTCTGGCGGGATGAAGCATTGGTATCTTTTAGTTATTTATCGCTTAAACATCTGCTCAAGCAGAACCTTAATGGCGAATGGACTAAAGATCCGATAAGGTTTTTTGAAAGGCTTCAGGTTTACCGGGATGAGATTGTTGCTTTTCACGTGTTATTCGCTAAAAAGCATCGCGAATATCTGGCAATGGGAGAAAAAATCTATAACAAGTTTCGCTCTCTTGATACCGCAGTCCAAACCCTTGTCCGTTATATTGAAGAAATCCAGTATCACGCAGAAATTTTACATACAGGTTGGGATGCACCTTCTGAAAAACGCAGCGAACTCGAAAAATCCATCGAAGGAATAGAAACGTATCTTGAAGGCATGAACCGCAATATTGATGTTCTCGGAAGAGAAAGAATGCGGGATAGGCTCGAGTTATTGGGGATGATGTCTTCTCTAATCCTGCTTATGGAAGATGCTAAAACGCGGCTGGGATTTATGTCGGTAGAAGAAATCGAAACAACTCATAAATCTATACAGGATAAATTTAAGGAATTAGTTTACAGGAAGGAGGGGCTGGATAAAATTGCGCTGGTGCGCAGCCAAGCGGAAAGAATCATCGCCGGTGGGCTTATGTCGGAAGTGACGGAGACAGCCCAGTGTTCGCTGATGCACGGCCTTAGCGTGCCGCTGGGTATGGCCATTCTTGTCCCGCCGGAGATTTTCTCTATCCTGATGGTCGCCTGTGCGGCTGCAATGGTCCGCTCCAGCCTGGATGCGCATTTTCCTGGTGTAGGAGGTTCATTTGGCTCGATAGCCGGGCAAAACGGAAAACCACTGCACCGGACAGGAGTTTTTGTAGTTGGGGTCCATAATCCGGATATCTTTGTCAGATCAATTGAACAGCTTATCGAACAAAATATTACTATAGCCGGGGCGTTGCTGATTGTGCACAGCGATTCTTTTGAGAACACCGTGAAGAGAATGTCGTCTTTTACGGGTATAGGGATAAGGGTTGTATCTTCAGGAGACGAGGGAGAGTTTTCTACCGCTGCCTTAAGCGGTCTATTCAACAATAATCTTCCTACGCATATCATCTTTGTCGGAGGGTTTTATGACCGCTGTATGCTAACTGCATTCCGGACTTTGCTATGCTGTTTCAAATCAAGTCAGGCGAGTGGCACAAGCTTTCATTTCCCTGCAGATATGATTAGCATATTTAACATCACAGATAAGCCTACAAAAAGATATTTCCAGAGTTTAAATGCGTCTGATCCTTATGTCACATCAGCAAGAGAAATGGGCCGGAGAGTCGAAACTTACATTGATGGGGCCAAGCAGCCGGATCGAGCGGCACTTAGAAAAGGAACAAAAATAAATCTTTATTACTGGGACAGCCTTGAGGCTTATGAGCGTACAGCTGTCCGGCGCGCAGCGCCCATACTTAGCCTTTTCGGCTCGTTGGATATGGCCATCCTCGCCCCGCCGGAAATATTATCCATACTGGTATTGCCATTTTTTATCTGCGCCATCGCGGAAAGCATCACAGAAGAAAACTTTACCTGGGTGAAAGGCGTACGCTTAGGTAATTACAGGATGGGCGAGTGGGTTACAGCCTGCCAGAACCAGCCGCTATTCGTGAAGGCATATCTAACTCAAAATGAAGATTCTAATCCGCGCAAATCACTGCATCCTTTCCCAAAAATGTTTATTGAATATGCTTATAGCCATAATCCAGACCAAGTAAAGAGTGTTCTTATGCAGCGTCTGGCGGATAATTCCTACGAAGGTTTTATCCCTTGCGTTGAGCGCGGATACATGGAGTTTAATCTTTTTGCGCTTAAGGGAACCGATGAGTCTGACCAGAAACAGCGCCTCTATTGGTCAGAAAGCAGTAGGAGCTGGGATGTTAAATCGTGGCAAAACGGAAGGGTGCATGTGCGGGTCGACCCGGATTGGTTCCACCACAGCTCAACCGCTGTTCTATTTCCGAAGCGCATCCGTTTTCTGGGGCAGGGAGCCGAACACTGCGGAACCACGGCCGATATATTGCGTGCCATTAAAGAGCAAATCGCCCCACTCGGCTTTAAAAACTGTTTATTGCTTCCTTTTGGTGTTCCTTACCGCGATAAAGGTAAGCAGCATATTTATCCATGCCCCTACGCCATGATTTCCGCATTGGCTTTTGACCCGGACTTGCTCGACATGAACTCTATTCCCGAAAAAGGTGATTCTTTGTTTGAGCGCTCGGCAGCCTTTCTATCAAGCCGCACAAAAAAATGGCGTAAAACCCTATTCGATGCTTTGCGTGCAGAAGAATTAATGAAGGTGTTTGTGGATTTTGCTAAGCAGCGTCCAAATGTTGACGATGGCTATATAAAAGTTTCCACCATTCCTCAAGAAACGTGGCAAAGACTTAACCTGCAACAGAGAGAACACCTTCTTTTCTACGAACAATTCTGTATCTTTGAGCAAATGCAAAATCTAGTCCGTGAAGCCGGGAGTTTAGGTTTGGCCTTGGGGTTTGATATTCCTTTCTTCCATTCTACGATTAATGCCGAAGTTTCTAATGGGAGATACAGGAATTGTTTTGCTTTTAAGGCAGACGGCTCTCCCTTGCATCCGGCATGGATGGGGGATCCCGATAGGAATAATGTCAAACACATAGAGGAACAAGGGGCGATCATTGAATATAATTGGCAAGGAATGGAAGAGAGCGGGTACTCTCTTTTCTTAAAGCCTTTAAGTATCTTTTTAAGCCAACCGTCGAAGGCCAATCCTCTGGGCTTGGGTTTCCGATTCTTGCGCGGCGATGCCTTTTGGCGTTTCTTCTACGAAGGCGATAAAGGTATCGGGCTCGATAATAGGTTTATTGAAATCCCGGGTTATCCGGGACAGGCAAGAAATTGCTTCTTCAAAATTGCGGAACTAGTGCGCAATTGCAACGCGGCCATAATCCCGGAACAGCTGGGTGGAAATATTGAGGCTGCCGCACCTTTGGCTATACCGGAGCTATGGAAGCAGGGGCCGTTAATAGATGACGCGCGGCATATGTGGATTCTTAACGACAAAAAAGAACGGCAGCCTGCGCCGCACTTCAATAATTTTAGTTGGGAGTTCGATGGCGGAAGAAAGACTTACCGTTTAACGAGCGATCCTACCGGGGTTACGGGCGAAGAATCACCTTTTGCATATGTCACGACACATGACAATATTAGGGCAGCCTGGCTTTACGGCAACTTCAATCTTTCTGCCTACTGGCGCGCTTTTCTGCTTTCCGTAGAGAAACCGGTGATGGTTCACGGAGACTGGTTGGGATTTGGTTTTGGCAGAGACGATAACTTTGAAAGAATTAACCTGCCTACCCCTGACGGACAGAAGATTTCCTGGGGGCCGCAGCCGGAGTTAGACCGGGAGAGCCGCGTAAACGGACTGGCGCAGGAAATAAAACGCATCAATGCCTTGCGTGCCGATTATGCGCACCTTTTTGGTCCGAGAAGTTACCAGCGTTTAGAGTCCAATGGTTATGGCGCTAAAGATAATACCGGCCGACCGGTAGTCGCATTCGCACGGACGGATGAAAATAGCGGGCTTTTAGTGGTTAATGAATTGAGCAGGGAGACAGGGACAACTTGTGTCGTCAATGTGCGTCTGCCCGTACATTGGTTCATAAAACAGGGTATAGACATTACCAGGCCATTCCAGATATGCGATATCTGGAATCAGGAGTGGGTGAGTATAGACCTGCGTGGCGATGCCGGAGAAATCCGTGATAGTCAGTTAATGCGCTGGGCAAACATTTCCTTTGTTACAGGCGGCTGCCGTATTTTTGAGATTAGCCAATCTTCAATGCGCCAGGAAGAAGCGAAAAAGCCATTCTGCGTGCAAGATATGCACCTCACGCCGCAAAGATATAAACCGGATTTCTGGTCGGTTTCGCATATGGTTTATGAAACGCCGGTTCCGCTTTTCCTGAAGGGCCGGACCTTTAGCGATGTTACCCGCGGTGAATTACAGGGTTTGTGGGATCAGGGGTATAGAGCGATTTACCTGGTGGGGCTATGGAAGAAGGGCCCGCTTGCCGATACCATTGCCCGTCTTTTCGGATATTCCCTAAAAGATCAATACCGGCGCGAAGATTATCAGGCATCCCATTTTGCGATTTCTGAATACACAGTTGATCCTGCTTATGGCGGAGACGAAGAGTTTAGGAAGTTTAGCGCGCTCGCTCATAGTATCGACGATGGCGGGTTTTACCTTGTCGGCGATATGGTTTTACATGAAGGGATTGATTCTTTGCGCGCAATCAACAGGCCCGATTTGTTCTTACGTTACAGTGACGGAAAACAGCGTCCGCCGTACCCGGATTTTGTTCCACAGTGGTTCAGGGATTCATTGGCTCAAAGAGGGTTATGGAATATTGCTACGGCGCGCGACGACTGGGGTCCGGCATATCCGGATTGCCTGCAACCTGATTGGCTCAATCCGAAGTACAGGCAGATGCGCCTGGATGATGCGCGCCATGGTTTGGAGATCGGGCTTGACGGGTACCGGGTTGATTTTGCCGGTTACCTCTTAAAATACAGGCTGAAGGAACGTTGGGCGCAGTGGTACGGCGGTATTTCCTGGGAAGAGTTTAACCGGCGCATGCCCGAGGAGTTTTATACAGTTATGTACCGGGAATTACGCAAAATACATCCGGGCTTTCAGTTGATCGCCGAATCGTATGACGCGGGAGAGATCCATAATCTCTGGGTGCTGGGCCTGCTTATCTACGATTCAGGGTTTAAGGATAATTTGCTTAATAAGTTGGATCTCCCGGCGTACAAAGAGGCGATCCGTTATGTCGATGGGGAGGGTACAAGGGATTTCCGCCGCAGATTCTCGGTGGTAGCGAATCATAACGAAGCCATACTTGGCTGGAGGTTCGGGGATGACTTGCAGCGTATTCAGGCGACTAAGGTCCTGCAGTATTGTTTGCCTTGGCAGCGTTCTGATTATGCCGGTGAGTCTGAATGGCACCGGGAGGATGTCCGTTGCCAGGAGCGCGGGAAACGCATGAATGAAAAACTGCATCCGGCGATGTGGGATTTCTTTCTATCCGCGCACCGCGTCTTTACTCAACCGGCATTTATGTACGGGGAATCCGCAATGGCGATTGAAAACGACTTACCTCCGTCTTTCTTCGGGATGTGCCGTTGGGTAAACGGCGATGAGAACTCGGTAATCTTTACTCTTGTCAACTACGGCTGCAACTTAACCTCCGGTACTTTTAGATTCAATGACCAAAGATTGCCTCTTTCGGATAATAAATTATATCTTCTCGTCGATCAACTGGACGGAAGCAATAAGAGAGGAGCGGTTCAGCGCACATACCTGCGCACATCAAGCGAAATAAGGAACTTATATGCGGAATTAGGTCCGTTTGGTTTTCATATATTCAGGATATCCGGTTCGTTGGCGATGAGGGGAGAGCAAAAGAATAAATGGCTAAGTACGCACTCGGCAAAACGGCAGGAATTAGAGTTATCAGCTGAGCCATTATGTTCAGCGGGAAGGTTCTTATCCAGCAGGGAGACGGCTTCTTCTGATTTTAATGCCAAATGTCTTTTGACTAACGGCATGGGTGGTTATTCCGTGGTTGCTCCGTGTATCACCCAGCGGCACGACGGATTATTGGTCGTTCCCGCGACAGACAAAAAACAGTATCCGGAAAATGAGTTTCCTTCCGGAAGGGTGAATATGGTACCGCGCATTGATGACAGCGTGGAAATCTCCGGCCAGAAGATACCTTTAAGCACTAATTGTTATCCCGGGACTTTACAACCTCAAGGATATATGTATCTGGAGAAATTTGCCGACTCGCCCGTTGCAACGTTTACTTTTAACTTAGGCCGGGGCCGCGCGCTTATTAAAGAAGTATTTATGGTACAGGGCGAGAATACCGTAGTCATACGTTACCGCCTGCAAAACGCTAAACTCGATACTTCATCAGACAGGCCCAGAATTCAAATACAGCCGTTAATAGCCTGCCGCGATATTCACCACACTAATCGCAGGAACGATGTAATCTTTCGCAATGTCAATATGGGTCAAGGTTTTGCCTTTTATACGCCTTATGAAGGCAAACACACCATCACCTTTAGTTTTCCCGATGAATCAGTATTCGATACAAATTCTTACTGGTATGATGATTTTTGCTTCCCACATGATGAAGACGAATGGCAGGATAGCGCCCGCGAAGACCTTTTCTGCCCCGGAACCATATTTATTCCTTTTGATTCCCGCGGCGAGGCAGTCTTTATTATCTCTACTGAAAACAGGAGGCATGCCGCTGCTGATGCCGCGCAGTTATATTCACAAGAGCTTCAACACAGGCAGGATGTGGCCGCGGATTTCAAAGATAAGCCCGAAGTAATCCGACAGTTGGTTAGAGGCGTGCATTCGTTTATCTTTAAGAGGGTGGATAACCTGGATTCCGTAGTTGCCGGTTGGCCATGGTTTGAGGATTGGGGCAGGGATACTATGATTTTCTCCCGCGTTTTATTGCGGCTTGGGAAATACGACCTATTCCGCACTATTATGCGCACTTTTATTAGACATCTCGATCAAGGGATGCTTCCGAACCGTTTTCCGTCTTTGGGCAAGGAACCTGTCTATGATTCTGTGGATGCATCTCTTTGGTTTACCCTGGTTGCCTGGGATTATTTTGGAAAAATGAAATATGATGATTTTGCGGCCAGAGAACTTCTCCCTGCATTGCGCGAGATTCTTGCCTGGTACAGCAAAGGGACGCGGTTTAATATCCATGAGGAGCGCGATGGCCTCTTGAGCGCGGGCCAGCACGATATGAAACTCACGTGGATGGATGCTGTTTATGGCGGGATCATTACTCCGCGCCGCGGTAAGCCTGTAGAAGTAAATGCCCTCTGGGTGTTACTAAAAATACTTTTGGCAGATATGGAAGCATCTGCGGGCAACAGAGAAACGGCTCTTAATCTTAGGGAAAATGCAGCCCGTTCAGCGGAAAGTTTCCGTCAGCGTTTTAATAATGCCGCCAAGAAATGCCTTTTTGATGTGGTGGATGAGTTTGAGCATGAGAACGAAGGATTTAATAACGGAAGGAACAACGATGCCATCCGCTGTAATCAATTGATTGCTTTCATTGTCCCGGGGCTTCTGACCCAAAAAATGAAGGAAGAGATATTCGAGGTGTCAAGGCAAGCCCTGTATACGCCTATGGGTATCCGCAGCCTTGAACAGCGGCATAATAAATATAGAGGGATATACAGAGGCAATATGGAAGACAGGGATAGGGCATACCATCAAGGGACAGTCTGGGGGTGGTGGATAGGGCCTTTTATCGATGCTTTCTTTAGCACCCGCGCCAATAATGCAGAGACTAAGAGGCAGGCCGGTAGTTTTGTAGAGGGATTGATTAAACATCTAAGCGAAGGATGTTTTGGACATATTAGCGAGATTGCTGATGGGGATGCCCCGCATACTCCGCGCGGCTGTTACGCCCAGGCTTGGAGCGCATCAGAACTTTTAAGGATAATTATTGATTATGAAATACCTGTTGATTCGGGGATCAGGGCCTGCGGACGGGGGGTTTATGAGGAGGGCGGGGCAATGGATAAAGCGGCTGAATCCAAGACTGAAGCCGTATTGATCAAGGCTCATCAGGATGGCAGGGTGAAACGGCTTGCGGAGTTGGGCGAGGCAGGAAAAATAATAGTTGAGGAACAAAACCCGCAGTTAAGGCTGTTGCTTCTTGATGAAAATTTGCATTTTGTGCTTCCAGAATACGGGGCAGATGCGCGTTCGCCTCCGATTTGCCTCTGGCTTGAATCCATTGATAGATTCATGTTTGCCGCGGCAGTTACCGAGGAACACTCCATACTCAAACGCGGAGCATATGTCAATCTCGCCTTAATTACCTACCTTATTAAAGCTAACCTTAGAGAGTTTCTTATCCCGATTCTTGTTCACGAGTTTGGGCATTTAACGGCAAATCCCGTAGAGAAAAAAGAAGCGGAAGAATTGGCGCGTGCGTTGATATTCTTCCACGCTGACCGTTTTGTTGCTTCCTGCGGCCACTTCTTTGGCAACTCTTTATACGGTGCCCTCGGTTACTTGGATTTGATACTTGCCGATCGCATTGCGTCGCATTCGTTATTAGTCAAAGCTTCCGAATTCCTGATAAGGGCAGTGGCAGAATCCGATGCGCTTTTATTGGAAAAAGTAAACTTTGCTTTTGATAAAGCCGGAAAACCGAAGTTTATTTTTCTTAGCACTTCGGGAAACGTCGGCGAATACGGGCACATCTCAATTGACCCGGTTTTCTGGAATGCGCTTAGGGAGAAGATTATGCCCCAAGAGCAGATCATCAAGATGCATAGGGCTTTACTAGAGGCGCTTCTTTGTATTGCAGACAACGAAAAAATCGATTTTGATATCCTGGCGCATAAAGTTACGGCATTAGAGGCTATCCACCTTGTTATTTCCTCCGCCAAATTAAAACACAGGTCGGATTTTGTCTTTGGCCCTGCGCGCGCGCTCTGCGCTGTGCCGTTTGTTTTTGGCGATCCGTTTGTTGCACTTAGCGTATTGGCGTTGGGTATAATAAAGGCGGCTGCGAGAGTAGACCGCCTGGTATTCCCGGTAAGAGACGGAGTTTATCTGGTGAGCCGCAAAGTAATGGATATTATTGCCGGTAGGAGGGCAGATGGCGAATGCCTGGATAGCGAAACAACTTTTTTCCTTAGAAGATTCAGGAAATCCGCGTTAAGAAGATTAAACCGTAATTCTCCTTCGGTAAGGGCGCTTAGCAGACAGGAGAAATCCGAGTTGATGCGCCGCATCAGCGCTCCCCTTAGGATACTTATAAGGTGTTCCGTGGCAAAATCAGGGGAATATTTACGTTTTTGCGTTGAGCATGAATTGTTCCACCGGTTTTTCACGCAAGATAAGCAGGCAGGGCGTATTTTAATGCTCGGTTATTTTGGGATAATAGGAGAATTAAAACTATTACGCCTTATCAAAGCGACGTTTAAGGGCAAAGGTTATGGAGACGTGCCTGGTCCTTCGGAGTTCTGGACGCAATGGAGTTGGCCTTCTTGCGGACAAAAGTACCTGCGGGTACTTCTCAAGGCACTTATTGAGCAGCGCCTGGCCAGGCTTGATAATTTGCAGGGCCGCACTGTCCGCGAGGCACTTCTTGCGCAGAAAAAACTAAGGATCAAGGTAAAACGCGAGGCAGACCGGTTGGTCCCTCAGATACGCAACGCGGCCGGCCTGGACATTACTATTTGTACTGCGGCGTCGTTTGATACCATTCATTATATAGCTATTGCAGTTTTTGTTCTTGTTATTATCTTTGATGCAATGCGGCTTCCCAAAGGAAGAGGATTTCCTCTTTGTCGGGCCTTACTTACTCTTATTTATCCGAGAGCGCCGCCGGTTGCCAGACATATCGCTAGGAATATTGTTTGTGATATTGTGCGGATCAAAACGCTTGAAGCAACAGAGGAAATATTAGAAGCCGGAGAAGGCGCTAATATCCTCCGTCTGTTAATCAACAAATTATTCGTGAAAGAAACCGCGCTGAAACCTGCGCGTATTGAACCGGCAAAAGTATTGATGGATTGGCGTGGGTCTTGTAGCTTAGCAGCTTTTGATAAGAATTGTGGCTTACCTCCCCAATATAAAGCGCGCCCCATTGAAAAAAGCGATGGGCCAAAACAGGTTACCGTAAGATTATTCGTGATTTTCCTGGCAATGCTTACATTTTTGCCCCTGGCGCATGCCGCATTTACGCCTGGTTTCCTGATACTGGGGATGATGGCTGATGCCCAAGGTGATCGTCTTTCAGTGGCTCACAAAATCATTAAAATTGAACGAGGGGTAGATAAATCACTTTTAGTGCATTTTAATGATAATGACAGGCACTATCAAATACGGCTTAGTAGATTAGGGTATGCTGGTTTTGATGCGCTTGCAGGATATTTTGCGAATTGGCATTTCGTCGAGCCGGCGCATAAACAGGTCATCGTCAACCTTATCCGTTATGCCGGGCGATTGTCTAATAAACCGGATTTATATGTATATGATGCAGAGGCGGATAAGCCTTACGGGTTTGCCTGTATCCGTGAAGCGAAGAATTTGAATATTTTTGCGCTGCGCAAAGACTCTCTCCTTAATCCTTACGCCTGGTTAAGCCTGTTATGCCGCGATTATCTACCGGCGGTAAGCGATTTCAAAATCGGCCTGCCTTCCGATTTAGGGTATCTTGTTTTTTGTCCCTGTCAGAAATCTTTTGAGGCCATGGTAACATTTTCAAGCGAAGACGAAAAAAGGCAATTAGCTAATATAAATATTGATTTTCCTGCTGAACTCTCCGGCGAAGAAGCTGACCATATCCGCCGGCCGATCATGCTCATGATAATGAAGCATATTTTTGGCAATCATGATTGCGAGTTTGACCGCCTTGCTCAAGGGGATGTTTCAAGTAGCAGCGCTTTCTGCTTCGCGTTGTTTACTTTTAATGACCCGTTGTTTACGCTTGCTGTATGCGCATTGGGCATGACTGGGGCGCATAAAGATAGATTCGCGGATAATTTGTTCGACGCGCTTGGCGCGAACAAAATTAACTGGAATAGAGTAGCGGGAAACGTGCTTCTTTATAATGATACGGCAATAGGGACACTTCTTGATCACCGCCCCGTAGGCGTCTGGCCGGAATACGGCGGTTTTGTTTTTATTCTATATCCCCAGGCCACCCCAAATTCTCATGACGGCATTGAAGTTTTTGCTGCTCCTTTTCCCGAAGCTACAGAAGTTATAGTAAATAATTTCAAACCGATTGAAATTGTTGTGCCGAGTATGGTTGATCCGAAAGTAGTCAAGAAAGTCATTGTTGACCATATCCGGGTTTTTCTAAAGCCGGAGCAGGTAGGCAAAATGTTCGGGTTGGATGGTTTCAGTTTTCTGTTTGATATGGGCCTTGGACTTGCGTTGGTAATAGGGATGGCGGTAGCGAATTTGCAGGAAACACAAAAGAGGAGGGCTGAAGTAACTGCATGCGCCAATGGGGTGTTGAAAGAGCTGTTCAGGCTTTGCTCCGGCGATGCAACTAAGATAGGTGAGCAGTGGCCGGTATTTATGAACTGGCTAATGCAGAGATACCTTATTGAGAAAGAAACAAAACACGCGGTAACAGCGTTATATTTTGCCAGACATCCCGATATCGCAGGATTATTTAATGCTCAAGCCATAACCTGGCGGCGTGGTGTAGAGGTTAATTCCGGGCTTACTGGCGAGACAGTGGATACCTTTTTTAAATTATTTGAATGGGTTAATACCGGTATTGTACCGAAGGTAAGGATGTCGCAGAAGCCCGGATTTTTGGCATTTTTTGACGTGCCGCAGGCAACTGCCGAAGGAATAATAAATTTACTTCAGAATAAATACAAGCTGATCTTTGTCTCGGACGTAGTTAACACAAAGAGGCCTCTTAATGTAATTATCGACGATTTGAATCAAATTATCGCAGCAAGGATCTTAGAATTACGCCGGATTATTGTTCCTGCGGTTGAACCGGAAGTAAAAGAAAGTGTCCCCGCACCGCAACCGATTCTTCCTTCGGATGAAGTCTTGCAGCAAATAAGTGCCGCGCCAACAACCTCGAGCAAAACATTCTGCGCATTGGCAAGGGCGTTTAACAGGATAATTATTATTCCCGAAACAGGGTGGATGGTTAATTTATTGGATGAAGCAAATACCAATTCACCGGATTTTATCGGAGTGCTCCTGCGTCCGGACGGGGCAATGGTTTTTTATGATTCCGGAAAGATCCAGGAATTAGGAAGCGAAGTCGTTAAGGTGTGTCTGGACGCAAGAGGGGAGGCGGTATTTGTAATCAGCAATTCGTTGGCTCCTATTCTTACTCCTTCGTTTGCGAATGACCAGGCGGGCCTGACGGTGATTGCGGAAAGCGAACCCAAGAGTGCGCTCGCAGTTACGCCATTTTTATTTGTCGACCCGCTGTTTACGCTTGGCTTTTTTGCGCTGGGGTTTGTCTCGTTCGTTAATAGCTCCAACTGCAGGGCAATCGGCGTGTGTAATAAGATAGTCAATTATTTGGATAAACGTGGAGGGTGGGCTGATAGGAGAGAATTAGAGCGATTCCTAAAAATGGCCCCAGAAAGAGTGCAGTTGTATCTTGGTTTTATTGATTTTGACCGCTTGCGCCTCGCAAGAAAAGCACATAATAAGCCTATGCCGCGCGTATTTGATTACGGCTGGAAACAAAGGATAGAGAAAATTATAGCTATTCTTGAAAGTATGGAAGGCCATGGCACATTGACCGACATAGGCCATGCCTTAGGATATAAAAAACCCAAGGTGAACACCGAAACGATTTTTGGCCCGTTGGATAGAGATGAAATTATGGCAGAGATAAACCACCGCCAGAAATTGCTTGGCCGCCTGTTGTTAGAAATATTGGATGCCCGTATGCTAAGAAGGCAGAAAATGGTGTTGATAGAGTTGGAGGCGACAGACGGCAGGGCCAGCGCGTGGGAACTGGCGATGTTGGAGGGCAGGCTTCGCCTGCGCAGGGACAGCGTCAGATACTCCGATTCTCCATACAAAAACAGGGCTGTCGGAATCAGCGACGTCTTACGCAATATTGATTTTGATGCGCAAAACTATAACCGTAATATTTTAGGTAAACCCGTTTTTTCTATTCGTCGTATGCCCCAGTCAAAATATAATCGGAGTAAGGAATATGAAGATATATTGCTCACTGCCCTCGAGGAGCTGGGGGGATGGGCATCTTACGGGCAACTTGTCAAACAGTCAGGATTATACCCGGCAGTGGTCTGGGCAATTATTAAACGTTTGGATTTTAAGGCCTTGAATGCTTGGCGTAAAAACCATAGCTTGTTTCCTCTCGGCGTCCTGACTAGCCACAAGGGTAAACAGAGTTGGGACGGCTTGGATTTGAACAAGTTATCCCGTAGGGCACAGTGCAGAGAAAAGAAAACTATAGTAAGAAATATGAGGATATATTTCCGTAAAATGAGCTGCTCAAGCCCGCAGAAAATAGAAATGTTTGAAAAGGTCTTCCGCCGGTATACGTTGCCATTTTTGTTCCACTGCGTCTATGCTTCTTATGATGAGAAAATGCCTAGTTGCCTAGCGAAGGAATGCTGGTTTGATATATTCCAACAGGCAATGCGCGCCATTCTTGATATTGCTTCATGCGAGAATCTATCAGGCCTGAATTTGAGGAATTATTTCCGTTACACTGCCTGCCGCGCGATTAATCTAAGCCGCGGCTTATTAAATCCGGCAGATATCGGTAAAGAATTCGATAATGACGGTGTTGTTCCAGAGATAATAAATAAGAAGATGAATGAGTTTCGTTGCCAGCTTCGCCGTTTCGGTGGTTTTAATAACACAATAACCTTGAATAGTGCATTAAACGGCAACGGAAGATTGATCAGAAGTACATATCCCGTGGGAACCAAAGCAAATGTCGATGCGGCAGTAAAGCGCCTTAAGGAAGAACGTAAAATTAAGATATTACGCGCCCTGATAAAGAAAGGAAATTGCCCGAATGCATCTTCTCTTTGCGTTACGGCGTTTGCGCTCGGCGATACCCTGCTTGCGCTCGGTATCTTCGCGCTGGGAATGGCACGACAGGCGGCTAGGGCAGTAGCATTAAATGAGATGTCTCCCAAAGCGTTATGTTTAAGAACAGAGATGGATTCGTTGTTTGCTTCCCGTAGAACATACCTAATAAGGCTGCTACCCGGATTTACACTTAAACAAAGAAAAGAAAATAGGCCTTCAGGGGAAGATTGTTTTTGCTATGTGCAGGGTATTTTATGCAGGAGAATCTTGCGTCCTGATGCCTCAAGTATAAGCGATGATTTTGAAGAAGTTGATATGTCCGCAGCGGTAAAAGGGGATTTGATAGTTTATTATAGCGATGGTAAGAGGAGGCATTATGGAATATACCTCGGAGGGCGTAAGGTAGAATCGAAATTCGGTGCAGGAGGGGATGTTTTCAGGCACCCTGTGTACGGAGTTTATTTCTGCTATGGCGATGAGGCTAGATTTTTTAGGCTTCGTCCGTCTCATATAAGCAGATGTGTGCTTGACCCGGCAGCTACGACTGATGGAAATAAACTTAAGCCTGAACAGGAAGCAGTTGTCCGTTCGCTGATCGTTAAATACAGAGCGACTTTTAACTTCGCTGATTTGATAGACGAGGGAATTACATCTGTAGTAAGGAGTAAGTTGCTGGAAAATGGTTTTACTGAAATAGGTCAAGTTGCCTTTAAGACAAAAGTTATTCGCGGCCCTCCGGGATTATTTTACGAACTCAATGCAAAAGATATTCAGCTTGACGCGTGCAACGACCCCGAAGACCCGCAATATATAATTGTCAACCCTTCCCTGACCGAAACTATCAGAGTGCAGCAAGTTGTCGCGCATGAGTTTGGGGCGCTTTCCTGCTTCAACCACGAGATGAACCTTATCCTTGAGAAAATACTGTTTCCTGAGGGCGAGGATGCAGCCAGAGTCGCAGAAAATAAATTATTATTCGACAAGATGTTTACAGAGAGCCCGCTCAACCTGTTCCCGGTAGACTCCAGCGCCCCCTCTAATTCGCGCACCGTCCTAAGTATTGCACTAATATCCTTTAGTTCCGAACCGCTGCTCGCGCTCGGAATTTTGGCGCTGGGGATGAGTGTCGCGGATATAAGTTATGAGGATTATCTTTTATCCGAGGCTAAGAAGCTCAGAGCAAAACTGTTGCCTGCCTATACAAGCCAAGGCCATGGGGCATTAAACTTACAGGATAATTTAATCGTGGATTTGATGGCGCATCCCGCAATACCCGAAGTCCCCGCGTCTTTTGAATTGCTGCTTAATTTTATCCACCGCGCCAAAGAATTTCCCGTACTATCTAAACTTACACCGCAACAAATAAAAGAAAACCCGCTTTTTATTCTTTTCTACCCGGAAACAACTAATGATGCCGGGTTAGGAACCATTCCCCACAGCTCTGTTTCCTTGGCTAGTAGCCTGATTGCTCGCGGAATAAACGTGGCCCTGATTCCGTTTCCGGAATACATAGGCGAGGATAACTGCAGTACTCGTGATAACCGCGATGTAAGAGAAGTTTACGGTTTGCTTCACGACTGGGTAATCATGGTAGTTGGCCGCTATTCGGACATATTACATCGCGCAGGGTTGAATATGGATGAGGTAGGACGCAAGATTAGTTTCGGTGTTTCCATATTCGATACTACCTATCTTATGAGTTTAGCGCTGATTTCGATGCTACGCGTGCTTTCACCTGATAGCCGTATTTTTGCAGGCGGACCCTTGGTGAGTGCCGAGCCGGAATTAGCTGCACGAGAAATGTTCTACAATATGCCTGATGGCCCGAATTGTCTGATTAACGGAGAAGCCGAACTAATACTTCCGGAAGTATTGAGGATTTTGGATATGCAAAGCCCTTATGAACGGCTTATGCCTGGTCAACTTAAGTCTCTGCGTAAATTTAAAGGATTGAGGTTACGTTTTTCAGAAGAAAAATATGATTTCGATCTTAAGTGCCGTAATATTGTTCCGGAAAACGCAATGGATAAGCTTAGTTTTTATCCTGAATTGGTTGCGGCAGACCCGGCAATCTACTATATACCTGAACGCGGCTGCGTGCGCCACTGTTTTTTCTGCTCCCAGATGATGGGACGCGCAGTGAGAGAGTTTAGCGCAGAGAGGATTTTGTCCGACCTGCAAAGGATTGATGAATTAGCCGGTGAGTTAAGGATGCATCAGGTTGGGGAGATTGAGGGAGGGTGCCTGAAGAACTTGATTCAGCTTAATCTTTCGCGGGGTGAGCGCAGGCACATTTTTGAGATGGCGGTGGTCTTATTATATTTGGTTAGCCATCATGATTTTCCCATGCGTCCCGATTTTTCTCTGACCACATTTAAAACTATGGGCCAGTGGCAGCAAATGGGAATTATTCCTCAATTGATTGGCTGTCTCGAGAACCTGGAGTCAATTTATGGAAATAAATTTGACCGGATGACCATTGCTATAAATCTTGTGTTTCGTCGTTTTATCCGGCAGCAGGAAGAGACGCACGTAGTAATAGAAGATAATAGTTTTTTTACCCGTAGCGATATCGCCGAGGAAGTGTTGGCATGTCTAGCGGCTGAGCCATTGAAGAATGTGCGCGTTGTGCAGTGCCAAGGGCATTTAAGAGATTTTGGCGGATGGAATGAGGGTGATTTTGATAACGGATTAACCAGTATTTTAAGTCGCTCCTTTAAGGAACGCGACGGGGGAGTGGTTTTTGGTTTGGAGAGCGGGAGTGACCGCGCGCTTTCAGGTTGGAGAAAGGGATTTACCTGGCAGCAGGCATTTGAGCGTATTACTAAGCTGGATAAAAACGGCGTACAAGTGGGGGTAAACATAATTTTATCCCGTATGGAGAGTACGGCCCAGGAAGTAATTGAATCTTTGGGGAATCTGGCCTATTTACTCAAGACTACCAAAAACGTAAAAATAATTTATCTGGCAATATTCCTTATGCCGCTGCGCGGTTCAGATGCCTGGATGAGGTTTGATGGGGTAAGGCATACCGGCAATATTGATTGCGGATGGGCAGAGGGTTATCTAGAGAAGCCTATTGTGCTGCAGGAGTATCCATCGGATGAGAAGTTAGCCGACATCTTACGAGTTTATGTTGCTCAATTATCTAGTTGCGCCAGCCACAGAAAGGATAAGAAAGACGCCATAGATATTTTTGTCGATGTCATGGATTCCATAAGAACTAATTATTCTCATGATTGCTCAGCGACAGAGGAATATAGGCGGCAAATGAAACGCCTTAAATCCAGCGGCGTTTCCGAACCCAAACCTTTTCTGATCGGAGCGAAGGCCCTCTGCGCCTTGCCGGTAATGTTCGGAGACTCGCTGCTTGCGTTGGGTTTCCTGGCATTGGGGATGCTAAAAATCACCAATTCACCAGCGTCAAGGTATCCTGATTGGTTTAGTGGAAGGGTCGGGTATGAAATATTAGTCGATCGTTTTGCAAGGGCGAACTTACACAATGGGCCGAGTGCGCAAGATGCGCTAAACGGCATCCCTAATTGGAAAATGCACAGGTGGGATGTTGGCTGGTATGAATCTGTTCCATGGGAATCAGCTTGGTCCCATGAGCATAACCAGAGCCCGAGCGCAGCAGCTACGTACCGGCTTTACGGAGGAGACTTACAAGGAGTCTTTGACCGGCTTGATTATCTGAAACAATTAGGCATCGGATTTATTTATTTCTGTCCGATCTTCTGGGCGCCCTCGCACCATAAATACGACGGAAGATGTCTGCATCATATAGATCCTACTTTCGGCCCGTCCCCGGAAGAAGATAAGCAGCGCTTGGCGTATGAGAACCCAACCGATTCATCGACTTGGTGCTGGACGGCCGCGGACAAATTATTCTTAAAAGTCGTAAAAGAAGCGCACCGCCGGGGAATCCGTGTCGTTTTGGACGGCGTGTTTAATCATACAGGAAGGTTCCATTTTGCTTTTCAGGATATTTTGCGCAACAAGCGTAATTCCCGATTCGCGCAATGGTACAAGATAACTAGTTGGGATCCTACTCTTCCGGATGGTTTTGAGTATTCAGGATGGGCAGGGTATAAGAGCCTGCCTGAAATAAACCGCCGCGGGGGTAACCTGAATCCGGCATTCAGAAGATACGCTTTTCAAAGTATCAGGCGTTGGATGAATCCCATTGTCAACGGAAGAAGAGAGGAAGGGGTTGATGGATGGAGACTGGATGCCATTGACCGCTTACCTGCTGAATTCCTGCGTCAAATCGGTGCTGTAATAAAATCCGCTAATCCAGCGGCGCTTATCGTCGGAGAAGATTGGAATAATCAGCGCGTGCATCTGGGCGTAAATGAATGCGATTCCATGATGAACTACGACCTCTTTTGGCTGCTGCAGAAATTCTTTATCAATCACAAACATATGCCTGCCGGAGAGTGCGCCGCCCTGCTCAAGAAGTTCGTTAACAGATATCCGGTATCTACCAATCGTATTATGTTTAATCTTATCGGCTGCCACGATACCGAGCGTATCGTCAGCGCTATCCGCAATGCGGGTATGGATCGCAGCGTTCCGTTCCGCCATTTTCAGATGTCCCAGGCCCAGAATAATCCGGGATACGATACGCGCCCTCCCGGGGAGTATGAAAAAAAGATGCAGCGATTGCTGTTTTCATTCCTGATTGCTTTTCCGGGCATGCCTGTAGTTTATTACGGAGATGAAGGCTCTCTGCCGGGTGCTAATGACCCTGGTTGCCGCGATAGCATGCCGTGGCTGGATACGCTTAAGCCCGGATCAAAACATAGTCGGCTTGATTTCAAGATGCAGGAATTTTATCGCAAGATGATCGGCATACGTAATGCTTCGGAAGTCTTACGTCTCGGTTCTTTCCGGCAGGTGCGCGGCATTAACAGGCATGAATTATTGGTTTTTGTAAGGCGTTATAAAGGCGCAGCCGTATTGGCAATTATAAACAGAAGCGAGAACGGGAAAAGAGTGGTTATTTCTGTTTCACGCGGTAGCGGCAACGCGGCCATCGAGCTTATTTCGCGTAGAAGAGTGCGGGAAAATAATGGGAGACTAGCTGTTTATGTTCCCGGATTACGCGCCGGGATAATTCAGTTCCCTGAGGGAATGCGGTTAAGGGGTGAGTTTTCCGGTATTAAAGTTAAAGAAGGCGTTAGTTTGCCGGCCGCCATATGCGCCGCGCCGGTAATGTTTAGCGCCGACCCACTGCTTGCTCTCGGCCTCCTGGCGCTGGGGGTGATGAAGCACCGCCGCTCGCCTGCATCAGCTAAAACCGCAACTGCTATGTCTGAAAAAAGAATTGTATCATCTATATTCTTAATGCAACAGAAACTTAGTGAAATAGTAAAACATTATGAGCAGCAGATTCCTAATGATTGCCAGGAATTGGCGACTGCGTTGGTTATGCTTAATGGTGCCGAGGCCTACCATCTTGCCCTGCTTCGTAAAAGAAACAGCAGGCTTACGCCGTCGCAGAGGCAATTGAATATAGAC
>JAPLLM010000112.1:44077-45807 GCA_026387555.1 Candidatus Omnitrophota bacterium
AATGTATCGGCTTGTATTAGCAGAAAACATAACATGATTTCGCATGCCTCGCGTTGTAATGACCCCGAGCGTAAAATAATGGCATCGTTGTTTACCTTGCTTTGCGATGATCTCGATGGATTCCGAAAAGAGGGCGAAATAGTGTACGATCAAGTTAATAAATATACGCAGAATGTCCATGCTAAGGGTAATTTGCCCTCTGCCATCCGTTGCGCTGCACCGGCGATGTTCGGAGATCCGCTGCTTGCGCTGGGTTTCCTGGCACTGCCATTGTTAGGAATGCTTAAATCCACTAATTATTCAGAGCAGCAATTAAACAAGGCTGTGGTTGTCATGGCTATAAACGGCGCGCTTACCGCAATCTTGCTTAAAATCGCCCTTCCGGTGCTCGGTGGGACTATCACCGGAACTATAGTCTTTGGATTTAACCTGTTTCTTATGATCGCGCATTCTTTGTTTATAAGGGCTCCGCATCCGGGTATTACCTATCATTTTTCTTCTCTGACCTGCGGGCAAAAGACGTATTTCTCTTCCATTATCTTATGTAACATCATCGGCTCATTGATATTTTACCACGCTGCTTTCGCCAACAGCGTAAGCGCCATAATCTTAGGCTTTGCTTTCATTATTACCAATATCGTCAATCATTCATTGAATGTTCTATTCCTGGGCGGCAAGATGAACCGGAAAAATAAGATCGGTGTCGGTATTACATTGGGAAGCATATTCTGGATAATGATTTCGGATAATTCCGGGTTTGGTTTTGAGCTCCCGCGACTTATGCTGGCGGTCTCTATGTTATTTTTAGGGATGCTTCCGTTCCTTAAGAAGAAACTCTTCAACTCCCTCGCTTTGACCCATCCGGAAGCGACCACGCAGTTTTTCGCCGAGGAAGGTATAATCAAAACTAATTACCTTTTTGGTTTCATAACCTTTATTTTTACTTTCTGGATCTTTGGTTCCGGGGTCATTAATCCGGCTTCCCTAAGCGTAGGAGGTATTGATCTTGTCACTCAAATTATCTCCATGCAATATATGCTAGATGTTATGTCAACGCATATCGCAGGGGCTATCTGCGCGACAATCGCCGGGGTCTTATTTATCAGTATCTGGTTGATTGATTTGAAGGTATTGTCAACCTCTGAAAAACATTACCGGTTCTCAAATTATCTTATCATCGGTTCGTTACGCGCGACTTTTACCACCCTTTTAAGCTGCGTATCCAATTTAGTCTTACCTGTATTTTCTGTTGTGATAGCAGTCATAGCTTCGCTTTATGGGGCGTGGTACGGGTCTTCAAACGGAAACAATAGCGGCGTTTTGAAATCCAAAGCAGCAGCGTTCTCGCCCGCATTGCCTGCGGTAAGCGTGGTTCCGGATTTTACCGGAGATGTGGTTATGGTTGTCCCGGATTACGTGGTAGGAGGAGAATATGTTAAAATGGCATTGGCATTTTTGCGTACCTTCAGATTAGGCGCGCAGGAGGCTATGAAAAAAATAAAATCAGAATTAGGCCCGGACATCGCGCGTCAGCAGTTCAGGGGCCTGGTGCCTATGGAGTTCAGGGCAGTAGCGCCTTCGCGTCCATCGGCAGAAGCAGTTACGGAGAATGGTATAAGAAAGATAATCTTCTCCTGGTCTATTGTTATACGCGCGCCGCCTGCGGAAATAGTGCATTTAGCTATTGCCCAAGCCTGCCTTGAATATTTCCTGCCTAATCATCTTGAACA
>JAPLLM010000099.1 GCA_026387555.1 Candidatus Omnitrophota bacterium
AACAATTAAACCACAAGAAACCCAGTCCGGCACCCAGGATACTGGCGCAAAAAACAGTCAACTCTCCGCTTCCGCTGATGTAAGGAACCAGCAGGTAGGAACTAAGCTTGATATTACCCGTGACATAACTTAATACGCTAAAGGCGATAGCTACCATCACCACGATGCCTATGGCTAGTCCGTCCAGCCCGTCAGTCAGGTTTACGGCATTCGATGAACCGGCTATTACCAGTATCACAAAAAGAATAAAGAATCCGTCAAGGTTCAAACTTATGTCTTTAACAAAAGGCAGGTCGAGCTTGATGCTTGAATGCGCGTCAAAATAAAGAATGCAGCCGATGATCAGGCCCAGGACTATCTGGCTGGTCAACTTGGTTATGGCGTTTAAACCCTTGGGCCGTTTCTTGATCTGCTTAAGATAATCATCGATAAAACCGGTAAGCCCCAGCCAAAGCGTCGCTCCCAACGCTATAATGATATTCCGGTTGAAAATATCCGACCATAAAACGGTAGAGATGGTTATTGCCGAAAGTATGAGGATACCTCCCATAGTCGGAGTATCCTTTTTATGTTCATGCATCCGGTCAAGCTGGACGCTGTCGTTCTTGGAGATCTTCTCTCCGATCTTTAATTCTTTAAGTTTGCGGATGACCCAGGGGCCGAGTATGAGGCTGATAAGGAAAGCGGTGATCGCCGCCATCGCAGCGCGGAAAGTTATATAGCGGAAGAGATTGAAGGCCGTTATAAACTCTCGCAGCGGATAAAGCAGGATGTAAAGCATGTTAAATCTTAAAGACCTCTTCTAATTTAATGGCGCGTGAACCTTTGACCAATACGATGTCATTTTTACCGGGCCTTAAGCTTAAAAGTGTTTCGCGCGCGTGAGCCGACGTTGCGCAGGAAAATATTTTCTTATTCCCGGATTTTATATTTTTGCAAGCCTGCCGCGAATGTTTCCCCACTGTTATCAGGCAATCGCAAGTCTCAAGCGCAAGCCTTACCGCACCGGCATGGAATTCTTGGGTACTTTTCCCCAATTCCAGCATATCCCCCATAACCATAAACTTACCGGAGGCGCGGATCCCCTTAAGAGCTTCCAGGGCGCACCTTAAAGAAAGAGGGTTGGAATTGTAGGTATCGTCAATAAACCTTATCCCCCCTACCTCTATTAAGTTGAGCCTACCTTTGGGGAATTGAAAATTGTTCAGGCGTTGGGCGATTACCTTGTAATCCAAGCCGAAAATCCGTGCGATAGCAATCGCCTGGAGTGCATTATGTATATTATAGCTCCCCGGGGTGTTTAATGTAAAATTATATTTTTTGTTGACCTCAAACCGCGTCTTTGTCTTTTCTGACTTTAAGGACATGGCGCGAAAGTCGCTTGCTGCGTTAAAGCCCGCGCCGATATTAAAACTTAACCTCTCCTTATTCTTCAGGTGTTTGGCCAGGAATTTATCGTCCGAATTTAATACGGCTATCCGCGGGTTTCTCAAATTCCTGATCAAAGAATATTTTTCCCGGTAAACACCGCTCAAGCCTTTAAGAAATTCCAGATGCGAAGGCCCGATATTGGTGACCACCCCGATATTCGGCTCGCAGATCTTGGCCAGATACTCCACCTCTCCGAAATGATTGGTCCCGATCTCTAAAACCGCGCAATCATGGGTCTTGTCCAACCCCAACAACGTCTGCGGCAGCCCTATGTGGTTATTTTTTGTGCCAAAATTCTTCAGGACTTTATACTTAGCCTCCAGGACCCAAGCGATCATATCCTTGCTGGTGGTTTTTCCGTTGGAGCCGGTGACTGCGATCACGGGTATATTGAATCTCCTCCTATTGAACCTCGCGATATCGCCCAGAGCCTTTACTGTATCCTTTACCAGGATAACCGAGACGCCCTTATCAGCGCTTAACTTTTTATGCGCGATGATTACCTTAACGCCCTTCTTTATTACTTCGCCGATAAAGTCATGGCCGTCGAACCTTTCGCCTTTTATGGCAATAAAGGCCTCTCCGGCTAGAACCATGCGCGAATCAATGGAGGCTGATTTAACTTGCGCCCCTATCGGGCCGCTAATCAACCTTCCGGAAGTAACCTTCAATAAATCTTCTACCTTAAACATAATCTTACCGCTTCCCTGTCGTCAAAATGTATGGTCTTGTCCTTTAAGATTTGATAATCTTCATGGCCCTTGCCGGCCACTAACACAACATCACCCTCCCGCGCCAGAGCCAAACCTTGTTTTATTGCCTCCAGCCGTTCAGGTATAACGCAATAATTATTCCTCTCGATACCTTTCTCGATGTCGCGGATTATATCTAACGGGTCTTCCGAGCGCGGGTTATCACTCGTAACAATGGCAAAATCCGCTAGCTCCGTAACCACCCTGCCCATCTTCGGCCGCTTACCCCGATCGCGCTCTCCTCCGCAGCCAAAGACCACAATTATTTTATTCGCGGATATTCCCCTTAGTGAGTTTATTATATTTTTGAGCGCATCATCGGTATGCGCATAATCGACAAAGACCGAAAAGCCTCGCTCAACATTTACGCGCTCCAGCCTCCCGGGGACCACGTTAATTTTCTCCAAAGCCTCTTTGATCTTATCAAGCCCGATCTCCGACTTCAAAGACCAGGCTATTGCCGCCAGCGCGTTATAGACATTATGTTTACCGATGAGATTTATTTTAAATAAGGTTTCTTTACCGCGAAAGGCACAGATAAAACGCGTAGAAGCGGACCCAAAGCG
The DNA here is from genome assembly GCA_026387555.1 of Candidatus Omnitrophota bacterium. Lineage (GTDB taxonomy): Bacteria > Omnitrophota > Gorgyraeia > Gygaellales > Profunditerraquicolaceae > JAPLLM01. Next base: position 2,750 of record JAPLLM010000099.1, read on the forward strand.
GATGTCTTTAGCTAAGACATCCGCCGGAGAATCTATTCCATAAGTGATCACCTTAGCCTTGGTGGATTTCTTGATCCCTGCGGAATATTTATCGTCATTATTCAGCACGGCAAACGCCTGCCTAGGCAGGCCTTTAAACAACTTAGCCTTGGCCAAAAAATATTTTCTTATTGTCTTATGGTAATCAAGATGATCCTGGGTCAGATTAGTGAAAATCGCGGAGTGAAAATTTATCCCCTCAATGCGCTCCTGATCCAGCGCATGGGATGAGACTTCCATCACGCAGTAATTTACTTTAGCTTTAAGCATAGAGCTTAACATCTGCTGCAGGTCAACCGGGCCGGGCGTCGTATTCTTAGAAACAATTACCTTATTATTAAAACGGTAATTAATAGTCCCTACTACCGCCGGTTTTTTGCCAGAACCCTTTAGTACCGCTTCCAGAAGATAGGTTATGGTCGTCTTTCCGTTTGTCCCGGTGATACCAACTACCTTTATTTTATTGGAAGGTTTCCCGTAAAACTCCGCTGCTAACTCTCCGAGAAATTTCCGGATAAACTTTGCCTTTATAAAATTTACGTTTTTCGCTTTACCATTTTCGCTTTTTACACTATCGCTTATTACTACCTTCGCCCCTCTCTCTATCGCCTCCCGGATAAACTTATTCCCGTCGGCCTTATTACCTTTGATGGCTACAAAGATAAAACCATTTTTTACGGTCTTGGAATTACAGCTTATCCCGCCTATAGGGTAATACTTATTGATTAATGCTCGTGCTTTCATTTAAAGTAAATTCTCCCGGGCCTGCGGGTTTGGTTTTTAAATACCTGATCACGTCTCCGGCTACATTTTTAAATACGGGCGCTGCGACGACGCCACCGTAAATCACCGGATGCGGCTCATCAATTGTAACAACCACAGTGATCATAGGGTCTTCCGCCGGAGCAAAACCTACGAATGAAGCTACAAATTTATTATGAGAGTATGTCCCGTTTGGCTCGAGTTTCTGGGCAGTCCCGGTCTTTCCGGCAGCGCTAAACCCGATAAGCTTAGCCATCTTTCCCGTACCCTCTTCGATAACTCCGGTAAGCATCTTAGTCATGCGCGCCGCAGTATCCAAAGAAATAACCTTGCGCCGCACCTGGGGGGAAATTTTTCTAATTGTAACGCCTTCCTTGGTTCTTATCCCGCTGACGACATACGGCTTCATTAACTGCCCGCCATTAGCGATGACGGACATTGCACTCGCCAATTGAATGGCGGTTACCCCCACCTCCTGGCCTATGGGTATAGCGGCAATAGAGATCTTCGACCACTGACGCGGTTCTTTAGCGACTCCGGAAATTTCTCCCAGCAGGTCAATCCCGGTCTTAGAGCCGAATCCGTATAATTTCATATACTTATAGATTATGTTCGGCCCGAGGATCTGGGCTACCTTGACCGTTCCGATATTGCTCGACTCTTCAATGACCTCGCGAAAAGTCAACCACCCATGGGGAACGTGATCATGTAGAATATGAGGGCCGACTCTGTAAGCTCCGTTTTCGCAGAAAAATCTATCTCCTTCGGTGACCTTCTTTTCTTCGAGTGCTGCGGAAGCAGTGACGATTTTAAAGACCGAACCGGGCTCGAACATATCTGCGACCGCCCTGTCCCGGGTCTTGTCTTTCGTTACACCGTTAGGGTCGTTTAAATCATAAGTAGGCCGGTTAGCCAGAGCGAGAATCGCGCCGGTGCGCGGGTCCATCACGACGATGCTCGCCCCTTTTGCGTGATATTTCCTGTACGCTTTATCCAGTTCGCGCTCGGCGATATACTGGATGACTTCATCAATGGTCAATACGAGGCTGTATCCGTCCTTAGGAAGGACCATCTTCTGCCAGAGATCCAGCCTCTTCTGGCGGGCATCGCGCAAAAATATCGCCCACCCCGGTTCTCCTTTAAGGAATTTGTCGTAGTTTAACTCTGTCGCCTCTAGGCCGGTATTATCGAGTCCGGCGAAGCCGATGACATGGCTGGCCAGATAATTATTAGGATATGTCCTCTTGCTTTCCTTAATAAAACCCAGGCCCTTGATCTTCAAATCCTTGGCCGCCTGCGATTCCTCGGGAGAAAGCTTACGCTTGATCCAGACAAATGATTTCTTGCGATTAAACCTGTCTCTTAAGTAGGCATAATCGACTTTTAATATGGGGGCCAGCTTTTTTACAGCGCCTTCCTTATCTTTTATTTCATTTGGAGAGGCGTAGAGCGAGGGCGCGGCCAAATTTATTGCCTCGGGCCTTAAACTCGAGTCATAAATAGTCCCGCGCAGTGGCTCTAATTCTACGAATAAATTATGCTGTTTGTTGGCTAATTCCGAAAGATAGTTAGAACGGAAAAACTGGATGTAGGAAAGCCGTAGGATAAAAAACAGAAGCAGGGTAAGAAAAACCAGGAATACCGCCTCGCTTTTGGGGCGAGAGTTGCCTATATGCACAATTTATAAAAGTTGGATGGAACTGATTAAGGGCTTAAAGTCCTTGCCTCGGCCTGGCTCTTAATACCGAAGATCTTGGATAAGAGCGTCTGCCTGCCGGAACTTTCATCTCTTAAACTGTAACCTTCGCGGGAAGGCGCG
>JAPLLM010000068.1 GCA_026387555.1 Candidatus Omnitrophota bacterium
ACGACCTCGATAGACGCAAAGTGTAAGATCCGTAAGGATTTGAGCTAATGCGCACTAATCAGCCGATCGGCTTGGCCTTTATTTTTTCGGGTTAAACTGAAAAAATATCCCGAGCTTCCTTCTTCGCAAAAGAGTTGGAAGTAGAGGAGAATCTTGGCTCTGGTTACTAAAGTAGTTTTCTGCTTCTTGTATGTTTAAGTTGTTAGACTTTGGAGTGCCTTTACCGGGGGGGAAACACCCGTTCCCATTCCGAATACGGCAGTTAAGCCCCTCAGGGCCGATGGTAGTGTAGTCGTAAGGCTATGTGAGAGTAGGTCGGTGCTCCTTTAAATAAAAAAACCGCTATGGTTAATTCTGTAGCGGTTTTTTTATTTAAACACCGAGGATACCTTAAGTTTTTATCAAGGTTTGACGAGGTGTCTTCCATTTATCCCTTGACCGCCGTCCTACTTGATACTAAAATACATCCACAGGGGGTACTGATGAAAAATTATAAGATGGTTTTAATTGCTGCAGCGTTTATCGCTGGTTTATTTTTATGCGTATTCCTTTCTGCGGCTTTTTCTCAAGATGAATCGCAAAGCAGCTCCGTGGTCGCCACAGAGCCTCAAGTTGTAGCGGATAAGGGCGTAGTAGATGCCGGGACAGAAGAAGTTGATTCGGAAACACAGAATAACGCATATAAAACCGATATTGAGCAAGATGAGTCTAAGGATGGGCAAGTGAGCGCGAACGAGGAGAAGCCACAAGAAGAAAGCAAATATTTGTATGAGCGCCGCGGCAGGCTGCCTCCAATCCCGCGCAACAATTAAATGGAGAGACATATGGCCAGATTATTGATGTTATTTTCAGTTTTCGTAATTTGTTTTATACCTGCTGCTTTCTCTCAAGATAAAGAAGAGATTACCTTTACTACATATTATCCTTCACCTTATGGCAGTTATGTCGAGATGCACGGAAACAAAATTGCTGTGGGTTCAGGTTATCAGGCGACAACGCCGCCTGACAATAGTTTGATCGTAGAGGGAAGCGTAAATATCGGAACTCCTAACCCCATAGGGAGCAATAAATTGACTGTAGCCGGAGACGGCCAGTTCAGCGGTGTTGTTTCGGCTAACGGCGCAAAAGGGGCGGGGGTATATGTCAGTGTTCCTTTTTCAGAACTTAATAAATATCATTCTTGGTGTCCTGCCGGCGGTACTCCTCCTGGAGGCACTATGACGTCTGACGAGCGGTGGGGATGCGTTGCTGCCTGCAATAGAAAATGCAGCACCGGTTCTGGTTCCGCGTTTCCCGGATTAGGTTATCACGGCGGTACGGCGGTTGAGTGGGCCACGACTCTTGCAGTCGGATGTCTTTGTTCGTAGGAGTAAATAATAATGGCTAATTTTTCGTTTGATATAGTTTCAGAGGTGGACCTGCAGGAAGTGGATAATGCGGTGAATCAGGCTTGCAAGGAATTGGCGCAGAGGTATGATTTCAAGGGGAGCAAGGCATCGCTTGCGTTTGACCGTAAAGAGAAAAAGATTACCTTAATTGCCGACGATGACTTTAAGTTGCGCGCGCTCACCGATATGTTGGCAACGCGGCTGGCAAAGAGGGGTGTAGCGCTTAAATCTTTAAAATTCAATACTCCGGAAAAGGCATTTGAAGGTTATCTACGCCAGATAGCGGAGATCTGTATGGGGATTGATAAAGAAAAGGCAAAAGAGCTTACCAGCATAATCAAGGGTCTGGGCCTGAAGGTGCAGGCGCAGATTGAAGGGGAGAAGATAAAAGTAAGTTCGGCAAAGAAAGATGAGCTTCAGGCGGTGATTGCGCATATCCGAGGGCTGGATTTCCCTATACCACTTAGTTGCTGCAATTACCGATAACAATGGAGGCTATTATGAGAATATGGATTAAGGTGCAGGTTATTGTGTTAAGTTTAGGGTTCTTTGGTTTTATCAATGTATTCGCGCAGCAGGCGCAGGTGCAAGGAGGCGGACAGGAATTCCAGAAGATAGATACCGATAAGAACGGGTACCTGACTTCTGACGAGATGCAGGCTTATCAGGCGAAAAGATTCAACGAGCTTGATAAGGATGAGAACGGAGTTTTGGATGCGAATGAGCTTAAGGCTGATAATACCAGGATGTTTAAAGGAGCTGATAAAGACAAAAACGGCATTGTCACGAAGTCGGAATCCAGTATGACTTTCAGGGAATATTTCGACAGCATGGATACGGATAATAATGGCCAGGTTTCAAAACAGGAATATTATCAGTATTGGCCATATAATTAGAGAGAGAACAATAAGAGTAAAAGAAAGGCGCTGGAAACAGCGCCTTTTTTGTTGTCGCGGCCTGCCGAGGTGCGTTACTGCTGCAAGGGTTTTACGGGTCCTGCCGCCGGTTTGCCTCTCGTCGCTTTATGCTCCTCGAGGCTTTACCGGCGTCTCCCGTAAAACCGACATTGCTGCTTAAATCGTGCCTCGTCAGCCCGCTCCCTGGGATGTGGTTGTGGTTGGCCGGCCCGCTCGCAATCAGACCGCGCCAGCTTACGAATCAAGAAACCAAAGCTTTGGTATCACAAATTGTGATACCTTCTAAGAGAGGAAGCGCTTGCGAGGTTTGCCGCAGTGCCTTTTTTTTGCGTTAGATTTGGGCTCCTTCTACGTCTATTGTAGTAGAAGGGAGGTGAAAGAGTTGTCTTGACAACTCCGGGTAGGTAGGTTATACTTCATTTGTAAGGAAGTAAGAAAGTAAGGAGGACAAGATGACTGTGATAGCTATGTCAAAGATAACCTCGAAAGGGCAAGTGACCCTTCCGGTTTCGGTACGCAGGATGCTAAAACTCGACAGGGGAGAGCGTATTGCTTTCTGCTTGGACAAGGGCGGAGTGCTGATTTCGCGCTGCAATGTAAATGTCGAGCCGGCCGCGTTTGACAAGGCGGAGTGGGCAAAGATCGAGAAGTTAACCAGCCGTAAGGGTAAAGTATTCGCTAGCGCAGAAGGAGCCAAGAGACACCTCAAAGCTTTATGAGGTTTGAGTTTAAGCCTTCTTTTGAGCGCTGCTTAAGGTCATTTAATGCACGAGGTAAAGAAGATGTTAAGAAAACCTGTCTTCAGGTAATTGATGTTTTGTCGCGCGATAGGTTCATCCATAGAGGGGTGGGCCTTAAGCGTTTGCGAGGGGATTATTGGGAAGTAAGGCAGGGTTTAAAGACGCGCTTAGTTTTTCGCTGGAACAAGGATTTGGTCGAGTTTGTACTTGCGGGAAACCATGATCAAATTAAACGGTATTTAAGACAGGTGTAATATTTCAGAATTGGCGCTTGCGGAGAGGTTGACCGCAGGCGCCTTGTTTGTTTATAGGGGATATATAAAAAAGAACAAGAGTCGGGGTTCACTGCTTCATTTCCACAGCCCCAGCTCTTGCGTGAAGGACGGATAACCATATGTATCTTTATTCTACCCGCCTTCTAATTTAAGTATACACTATTTAATCTCATTTACAAGGGAAGGCCAGCCGCAGGCGCTTTTTTACTGTATTCTACCTATGTTTGCTAGTATAATATAGTTAGCAAAGGAGGGGAGATGAAGAGAATTACAATAGTTATGCTTTTAATGATCTTCTTATTTATAGGGGTATGCTTGGCAGATGAGGTGAGGGGAAAGGTTAGTTCGGTAGATAAAGAGAAAAAGACGCTGCAAATTTCCGGTGTAACAATACTGACAGCCGATGCCTGGATAGAAAACGAAGAGGATTATCCACTTGCGTTAAATAGTATAGCAGTAGGAGACTATATTGAAGTGGACGGTAAATTTACCGGATTATCAGAGATCAAGGCAAAAAAGATCGATCGCAAGAAACCGGAATGCGCGATGGTAAAAGGCAAGATAACATCAATAGATACCAAGAAGAGGGAAGTTATTATCGGCGCTATTACAATAAAAGTTCCGGCTGATGCCTGGCTGCAAGGGCCAAATCGC